>JAFLBV010000001.1:1535000-1895574 GCA_017302895.1 Ignavibacteria bacterium
GCTGCCGGTTTTTATTTTTTAAGCCCCATTTATTTTGGGGCTTTTTTATTTTAAATCATTCCTTAAATTTCACTCTCCGGAACTTTTTTCTTCTTCTGTGTTATTATTAGATATATCCCCAATTCTTTTCGAAAGGAATTCTTCATGCGAAAGCTTATAATATTGTTATTCGCCGGTTTGTTGTTCGCCTCCTGTACAAAACGGGAAGCTGTAGCCAACGAACAGGATAACACCAAAACTCTTGATACAATTGTCAATAATTTTTCTTTACCTGATCTTGACGGTAAATCGCACTCTCTGACTGATTATAAATCTTCAAAGGCGATTGTATTGATGTTCATCTCCACCGAATGTCCTGTTTCCAATGCCTACAATTCCAGAATGGCATCAATTGCTAAAACTTACAAAGATAAAGGTGTTACTTTTCTGGGCATTAATTCCAACAAGGCTGAAGATGTTTCCGCGATTAAGACTCACGCTAAATCCAACGGTCTCGATTTTACCATATTGAAAGATGCAGGAAACAAGGTAGCTGATCAGTTGTCGGCTTCATTTACACCCGAGGTATATGTATTGGACGGTAACCTTAAATTACTTTATCACGGAAGAATTGACGATAAAAGGAGAGAAGAGGAAGTTACCACTAAAGATTTAAGCAAGGCTCTCGATGAAATACTTGCTGGCAAGCCGGTCTCTGTTTCAAGGACAAAAGCTTTCGGATGTACCATTAAAAGGGTTAATTAATTTATTAGTTATGAGTCTAGAATTATGAGTTGTCCGAGATTTAGGAAGTTGTCCAAAATAGCTTTGATTGTGGTTTTATTCTCCTCGTGTGTATACTCTCAAAGTGTGAAAACAATTGATGAGAAAGGTGTAAAAGCTCTAATTGAGAACAGGGACGGTAAACCTCTCTTCATTAATTTTTGGGCGACCTGGTGTATACCGTGCGTAGAGGAGTTTCCTGATATCGTGAAACTGGCGAAGAAGTATACAGATGTTGATTTTGTAGGAGTGAGTCTGGATCACCCTGACGAGATCAAAAGCAAGATTGAACCCTTTTTAAAGAAGATGAAAGCCCCGTTTGTTAATTTTGTTGCGAAATTTAAGGATGATCAGGTACTAATTGACATGATCAACAAAAACTGGAACGGGGCAATTCCGGCTACTGCCATTTACAATAGTAAAGGGAAGCAGGTTTCCTTTCATCCAAAGAAGAAAACATATTCAGAGTTTGAAAAGGAACTTAAGAAAGTTATTAAATGATCGGAACCGGAATCAAAAAAACGGGCTGTTACCCTTTGGTTTTCCCCACCGATTTTTTTAAGATGCACTTCGAATTTTTATTGTTATATTTTTCAAAGTGATTACACCATACCGCCAATTCCTTCCTGCAATCACCAATCAATTCCTTTCCTGCAAAAGAAGCAAATTTGCAGTTAAAATCACAAAAAAGAGGGAATTCCGTTTCTTTACTTTTAATTTCCATGATGATTCGCTAAATTTTAATAGAATAATCTGAAATTTAAGCAAAATTGGAAAAACTACACTTTTGATGACCATCCAATCTTCGATACAAACAAAATTATCCAATCAGAGAGCATTGTACTTTATTCTTTTGGATCCCGATCGTTTTCACGGGGCGGATCTGGAAGAGTTTGCCAACAGATGTGCCGCTGCCGGAGTAGATGGCTTCCTTGTCGGTGGAAGTTTAATGGTCTCCGGAGATTTTGATCTTGCAATAAAGACACTAAAGAAACTTACACACCTTCCTGTGATTATATTTCCGGGCGGTTTGAGTCAGATATCCCGATTTGCAGATGCAATCCTTTTCCTCTCCATCATCAGTGGGAGAAACCCGGAACACCTGATCGGGAAACATGTTATTGCCGCACCTGTGATTAAAAAATATGGACTTGAGGCGATTTCTACAGGTTACATGTTGATCGAGTCAGGCCGGAGAACGACGGCTGAGTATATGAGTGGCAGCATGCCAATACCGCGACACAAACCGGAGATTGCCGTTGCGACAGCCCTCGCTGCAGAATATCTTGGTATGAAAATGATTTATCTCGAAGGAGGATCCGGCGCTGATAATCCCGTTCCATTTGAAATGGTGCATGCCGTGTCGCAAAACATATCAATTCCCGTAATTGCCGGTGGTGGAATCAAAACTCCCGAAACAGCAGGGAAAATGGTGGATTCGGGTGCAAAAATTATTGTGACGGGTAATTACTTTGAAGAGAAAAATAATTGGGGTATGCTCCTCGAGTTTGCAGATGCTGTGAAGGGGAGAGTATAAAGCGAAGTGGCGCATGAGAAAAAATGACGCCGGGTTGGATTTTCACCTGACCCGTGTCGATCTGATTGTTTTGTGTGCGGCTCTTTTGACAGCAATAACACTTTTTGTCATCGGCACTTCAAAATACGGGATTGGATTAACGGGGGATACGATGAATTATCTTGCTCTCTCCGAAAACATCCTCGCGGGGAGGGGATTCGTCGGGTTAGGCGGTGAGCCGTTTGTTTTATGGCCTCCGGGATACTCATTGATTATCTCATTTTTAATTGCAATTACCGGGGCAAATCAGTACTCCATTCTATTTGCTCTGAATATCTTCTCCCTCTCCTTTATTCTCATAATATTTTATTTCCTGTTGAAACAAAAACTAAAGGCACCGAGCCTTCGTTACTACGGGATGGGGTTGCTGGTGATTGCCCCGGGATTTTATCTGGTGTCAGTTTTCGCATTTGCTGAGGTAATTTTCATCCCCATTCTGCTCCTGTTTCTCTTTCTGGGCGAGAAGTGGCGGGAAGAATTGACCGTGGGGAGAGTCATTTGGTTGTCGGTTTTGTCACTAATTCTCTTTTTTCTGAAGTATATCGGAATTATCTCGTTCGTTGTAATCTTATATCTGATTTTGAGAGGTAACAGGAGAGAATGGTTTCGAAATACCTCTCTCTCCATCTCTATAGCAGTTGTTCCGGCTGTTTTATGGCTGATTAGAAACTTTACAGTTTCGGGAACTCCATTTGGAGAAAGAGGGAGTTCAATGTATAATATTATTGATGTTACTCTGATCTCGACTGAGACTTTTTTGTATTGGGTGTTTCCATTTTTGTTGTTGCTGCCCGTCATTTTATATGCAGCAGCCCGCTACCTGAAGGTTACTGAGACTCCGTTTTCAGATTTTGCAAGAAGGTCAGACATTCAATTGTTGTTCACGGTTTTGTTTATTAGTGCAACTATCATCTCCTGCACTGTTTCTGCATTTGACAGACTAAATAATCGACTTTTGTTTCCGGCATTCATTCCACTTTTGATCCTCTTCTTAATATTCGTTGATGTTGTCAAAACCAATCTTAGGAAGTGGAAGTATCAAAAATTCCTAACGATAGCAGGGTTAGTTGTGTTGATTATTCCTGTTGTTCTGTATATTCGCACTGATATAAGATCGTTTAATTCCAGAATCGAACATGGTGCAGGGGGAATTGCCACAGATGAGTATCAGGCAAGGCTGCCCAGGATACCGGATCATATTTTCCGGGAATTGAAATCAACAGGAAAGATTTATTGCAATAATCCTGAACTCTTATACTATGCGACAAATCTTCAGACGAAGAAATCCCCTCAAAAATTTTTCTATAATTCAGAGGATGTCGTTGTCAGGTTAGATGATCTCCCGAAATATTTCAGCGAAGAAAAAAGTTTTTTAATCTGGCTCGGAGGCAATATGAATGATACCGGCTATTCACCACAAGAACTGGTAAAACATGTTGGGATTAAAGAGATTTCGGCCGGTCTTAACTACCGGATTTTCGAGATCTCGGGGCAGAAATGATGAGGATTAAGGAACAGTTCGCCGCATTGCTTCCCTCAGGACTAAGAACCTTGATTCTTAACAGTGGTTATTTTTTTGCCACTTCAATATTAGGCATTGCAGTCTCATTTATTTCATTTCCGATTTTTGTGGTTCTTCTTTCAAAAGCAGATTTTGGAATATTGGCTTTTTTTACTGCTTTGAACATGATAGTTGCACAATTCTCGATCCTCTCACTTACAAATTATTACATCATAAGAAGCCGGGAACTTGATGAAGCAGGGAAAAGAAAACTTCTGCTTGATTTGCTGATCTTCAATTTTTTCTGGAATCTCATGCTGATGACAGTCGGGATGATTCTGGTGTATTTTTACTTTACAGCCTCCGGGACAGAAATTCTCTTTTTTCCGAATGTCCCGATCATGTTTATCATACTGATCAGTCAAAGTTTTATATCAATCAGACTTGTAGCTTTCAGAATCGAGGGAGCAGGGCGATACTTTTTTATCACAGAGGGTTCTCAGTTGCTGGGAAATGTCTTCTTTTCAATAATGATAGTTTGGTTGTTTAATTACGGTGCAACAGGGAAATTGCTTGGAATAGCCACTTCCAATACCATAATAGCGATTTCATTATGGTTTGGTTTGGCAGGAAAGGGACAACACTCCTATAGTTTTATCGAGGTGAAGCGGGGATTGAAAGAAATGTTGCCACTGACTCTGGCATCTTTTCTTCACAGCACAGCACCGTCTGCTGATGTGATTATACTTGAAAGGTTAAACAATTTGCCGGGATTGGGAGTTTATAATGTCGGCAAACAGGTTGCAACTTTTGTAACAACTGCATGCACATCCGTATTTCAGGCATTTGAGCCGAAGTTTTATGAGGATTTTCGTGATAAACCGATAAGAGAGTCTAAGAATTTTCGAGTGTTTGTTTTGATAATACTCGTGATTGTGGCATTATACTTCGTTTTTTCAGATACAATAATTCAAGTGTTAACTCTTGGGAAATTTCAGGATTCTCTTGAATATTCGAATATCCTAGTGATACAGGCGCTCATATTACCGATAATTCAAGCGATACAGGTGAAATTTTATATTCGCCGAAAAGTAAAGTTGATTGCCGCCATTAATTTGCTTGGCAGTATCGTTTTGCTTGGGCTGGTTCTTGTTCTGACATCGAGCATGCTTTATATCGGTGCAGCAATCGCCTTCGTAGTTTCTGCTTTAATTCAGATAGCTCTGCTTTTCGTTGCACTTTTGAGGCAGAAGAATGATTAATACACCGGTTCTTATAATTGCATTTAATCGCCCTGAGATGCTGCAAAAAGTTGTGAGTGCACTATCTGTCCACAAACTCTCAAGGCTGTATGCCTTTGTTGATGGGCCAAGGGAAGGGAATCAGGATGATATAAAGAAAGTTGAAGACTGTAAGAAGATTTTTGGAACAATCGACTTCTGCGAAGAAGTTATCGAAATTTATTCCGATAAAAATCTTGGATGTGGCGGAGGTCCTTTTCATGCAATTACGACAGCTTTCGAGAAAGAGACCAAACTGATTATTCTCGAAGATGATTGTGTACCGGGAAAGGCGTTTCCCGCTTTTTGTGAGGAGTTGCTTTTACGATATGAGAATCAAGAAAAGATTTGGATGATAAGCGGAAACAACTTCAGCGAGTCATATGAACAAGGCACCAACTCTTATGTGTTCTCACAATATGCTCATTTTTGGGGTTGGGCAACCTGGAGGAGAAGTTGGGAGAGTATAATTCTTCCGGTTGATTTCTACAGACCGAAATTGGAAACAATAATTCAGAAGAAATTTCCTGATAAAAGTGAGAAGAAGTTTTTTATGAAGGAATTCGGTTATAATCTCAATCACCCTGCCTATGACGGCTGGGATTATCAGGCAGCTCTCACCATTTGGGAACATGACGGACTTTGCATCATTCCCCAAAAAAATCTCGTTTCGAATATTGGCAGTCACGGTACTCACTTTTCCGGGGAAAAACCATTTTTTAATCTCCCTGTTGATGACGATTTTAAGATATCGGATCATCCAACCAAAATAGAAAGAGAAGCAGGTTATGATTCTTTTCATTTCAGAAATCACTGGAAAAAAGTGAATAAACGACCCTTTCTCAAGCGGGTCATCGGTTATATAAGAAAAAGATATCATCGCTTAACAGATAATGGTCTGTTTTGATTTAGCAAATTATTTTATATTAGAGTTTAAGATTATCCAAAAATCAGACATCATTTTGAATATAAAAATACACCAGGTTTCCATGCTCAGATATTTCATATTGATTCCATTCCTTGTCATTTCCCTCCATTCACAGGACAAAATTTCGGGTTATCAGGAGAGCGGGCAAAAGCTGCAATTCACAATCCAACCCGAACCAGTCAGTATAGCCAAACTGACTGATGATGTTAGACAGAAAAAGCTGAGTTATTACGATGAATCGCGTCCCGGAGAGATTTCACTTCCCTCGAAGTCATTATTTGTTGCACTTCCTCCCGGGGCGGAAGTTACGGTTGATTTTCGGATAATCGAGAAAAGGACGGAAGATTTCAATCCTTCAATCAATCCGGAAGCAAATCTCACTCACGATACGACAATAAGTCTGAATTTTGAACCAAAAGTTGTGTTGGAGCAAATGAGAAATGAAGTCATTGAGATTCTTGGATATTTCGAAATTAAGGGGGTGAGGGTTGTTCATCTAAAATTCAATCAGTACAACTTTAATGTCGGCTCTTCAAAGCTTGAGATTATTGACAAAGTAGAATTCACAATTAACTCAAACAAGCCACTCTTAAACTACAACAGCGGAATCCGATTTTCAGATGAGTCACGAAAGCTTTTTTCAGGGATGCTTGTGAACCCGGAATCAGTTGATAAATTTGCTTCTGCAACATCGGTAAATGATACAACCGGAAACTGGATTGATTTTTCTGCAGCCTATGTTAAAATAGGTGTGGCAAAAGATGGTATTTACAGGGTTTATGGTTCCGATCTGCAGGGTATGGGGGTGAGTATCGGTGAGATTCAGCCGGCTACACTTCAGCTCTTGAAAAAGGGAATTCAGCAGGAAATTTTTGTATTTGACGGTTCGGATAACAGGTTTGATGCTACCGATTATATCGAATTTCTGGGTGAAAGGAACATGGGAAGTGCTAATTACAGGACACCTAATGCATATGGTGTGCCCTATAATGAGTACTTTGACCGTTTTACTGATACTACTGTCTACTGGGTTACCTGGAACAGGAGTGCCGGGAAAAGGGTCCAGACTGCACTTCAAAACTTGCAGGCTACTGCTGATACCCTAAAAGCATATACCGAACTTGTTCATCAGGAGCAGGACAGATCATATCTTAATTTTGACGGCAATCTTGTCAGAAGGGATTTGCCCTATTTTTACGAGAATAAAACTTTCTACTGGCAGAATATCAATGCTCCAACGACTTTATCATCCAGATCATACACATTCAATATAAGTGAACTGGACCCGGGAGACAGTGTGAGGTTCTTTTCGAGAATAGCAAGCGGAGCTTCGAGTAACGCCACATCATCACACAGTCTGGTTATGCAGATCGGTACATTATATCCCACTTATGATTCTTCATATTTGGACAGATATGACAGAATTGTGCTCAAGGGAAGTGCTCCTTCCAGTCTTTTTGCAAACGGAAATAATACATTGAAAGTGGTTTCATATCCAACCGGCACCTCAATCAATACAGTTTGGGTTGATTGGGTCGAGATGGAGTATTCGAGAAAACTTAAAGCCACGAATGACTCACTCGTTTTCAAATTTCCGTATTCTGCGAACTCGACAGTGAAAAATATTGAAATAACGAATGTGGCTTCAGACAGTTTGATCCTGTGGAAACGGGGAAGTGGAATTAAAAAAATATTTGCATCGAGAACGGGAAATTCACTTGTTATTCAAGATACTGTGGCAAAATCTGACAATTATTTTCTGGTAAAAAACAGTTCAATTCTTAAACCAACTCTATACTACAAGAAAAACTGGAAGAATCTTCGAAACCCGTCTTTGAAAGCCGATTATCTCGCCGTCTCAATAGATGCATTTGCCCAACCGATTCGGCAGCACCTCGGGTATCTGAAAAATTCGTCGCAACTCGATACAATGTTTATTGACATGAATGATGTTTATGACGAATATTCTTACGGGTACTTTTCAACTGAAGCTTTAAGGAGTTTTTTCAGAACGACTCAAACAGTCTGGCAGTCGCCATATCCTGATTATGCTATGCTGGTCGGAAGTGCAGCCTGGGATTACAGGTTGTCTCATTCAACAGCTCTGGGTATCAAGCCGAAGAAAAATCTTGTCCCATCATTCGGGTCACCTTTAAGTGATAATTTGTTGTCAGTTTTTGATTCGACGAATTCCTACATCCCGCAGATTGTAACCGGAAGGATTCCGGCAAAGAGCAACGATGATGTGAACCGGTATTTTACAAAGCTGGCAGCACACTACACGCAAAAATATGACAGGTTTAATAAAAGGGTTCTGCTGCTTTCCGGTGGTGTTGATGAATCACAAGCGAACGAATTCAGAGATCAAAATACTGTTCTTGCCCAAAAATTTAAGGTAAGACCCTACTCGTTTGACTACAATCAATATTACAGGACATTTAATCCTTTTAGCAATTATGGACCCTTCCCTTTGGATGAAGTTGATGCCAATATTAAGAAAGGTGGTGTTATTCTCTCGTATGTTGGTCATTCAGGGACATTCCACTGGGATAATGATATCCGTACTCCGAGCCAGTTATTGAATAATGTCGGCAAAGGTTCGCTTCTTACTGATTTCGGGTGTTCAACCGGAAAATTCGGTGAACCTGATGTAGATTGTTTTGCCGAGCAGTTTTTAATGTATCCCACAGGTCAGCCTATAGCTTATATAAGTAACTCAAGCTTAGGATTTACCAGCACAGCAAGCGTGGCTCCATATCTATTCTATACATCAATTATCAATGATAGTATTTGGAAACCTGCTGATGCTCTCAGGACTGCGAAGACGAAAATGCTTCAGCAGTATGGTAACAGTACAACAAATCAGTTGTTTACAATGACCAATACATATTTTGGTGATCCGTTTCTTGGATTAAAGATTCCTCCAAAATCGAATTTCTTGTTCGATACTGAGGCGATGATAATCTCTCCAAAAAATCCGGATGATACCCAGGATTCGATAAAAGTAATCCTGCAATATAACAACTATGGGTCGGCGATAAATGATTCGCTTCAATTAAGAATTACAGACAGATTAAATGGTGAAATCGTCTTTGATACTCTAATGAAGAGAATGGTTCCGGAATTTAAAGATTCACTTATTGTGTCAATACCAATCAAGAACAGGTTGGGTGTCCACGCAATAAAAGCGATTCTCAACAATGATGGCAGGATACAAGAGATTTACAGCAATGATAATGAAGTAGAGACTTCATTTATTGTGAGCAGCTCATCATCGCGCGATTATCTCAAGTACAGTAATGAAAATGTTGTAAAAGACTTTCTCTACTTTATTAATCCACAGAGGAAGCCAGAATCAGAGTCGGTGACAATCCAAATTGCGGACAATCCGACAATGTTATCTGCACAACAATTTACAGCACCTTTTGACTCATTTTACACGAAGGTATCTTTATCGACACTTGCCAAAGAAAAGCGGTACTGGTTCAGGGTTAAGGATAATTTATCCGGTCAGTTTGGTTCTATAAGGTCGATATACCTCTCCACAAGAAACGGGTTCGGTTTGGCAGACAGTATCTCATTTAGTGCTTCTGATCTCAAAAATGTAATATTTAAGGATTCACGGATGATTTTGAAGGATCAAAATGTGAGACTCCAAATAACCGCATCCGGATACTATGATGGTAATTCGTCGACAATATCATACAACAATTCAAATGTTTTACAGTCAAGTACGGTATTAAGTCATAATGTTGCAGTATTTGAAGCCAGTTCAATGAAATTCCTTTATGTAAAATCTTTTAATTTGACTTTTGGAGATTATACTTATGAAGTCAACGAGTATAAGAAATTTCTGGACACACTGAATCCATCAAATCTAATCGTTGTTGCCGCTGCCTTCGATCCTTTTGTCGCCGATGCCAGTCTAAGAAATATGCTCAAGAACTACGGCAGCAAATACATCGATTCCTTAGCCAGAAGAGATTCCTGGTATATGGTCGGGAAAAAAAATACACCTGCCGGAATGATGCCTGAGGGTTGGAAGAAGATTGGTTTTGGTCCGGCAGTTTTTGATACAACAATTAATTTCAATCTGATTGATGGGAGTCTGATCTCTGTTCCAATAGGTCCCGTTACATCGTGGGATAGAATGGTTGTAAATGGTATATTCCCCGACTCGACTGCAATGAAGTTCAGAATTATCCATACTGATTCTTTAGGAACAACTGACACCACTTCATATCTGTCAAACATTAGTGGTTCCTATGATCTGTCACTCCTGAATAGTTTACCTGTAAAAACGATGAGGGTGTTGGCCAATTTTGAATCATTTGACAAAAAGTCCAGCCCTCAATTAAGCGGACTTTTCGTTACATACAAAGATTTTACTGAGGTGGGTACTAATTATCAGAGTGTGGTATTATCTTCTGACACAGTTTTGCCCAATCGGGATGTCAGTCTTAACTTCAAAGTTTTTAACGGGAGCGAAACAGAAGCAAAAAATTTCAAGGTAAAAGTTGAAAATAAAATTGGTAACAATACACCTGTGAAGGTTTTTGAGCAAACTGTTGATTCACTTGGAGTTTTCAGTAACAAGAAATTTGCCGTTACTTTTAAAACTCCGATTGATGTTGGCACCGGGCAACTCATAATTACTGTTGATCCCGATAATGTTCTGAAAGAATTCTATAAAGACAACAACACTTACACGATTCCTTACTTTATCAAAGGCGACACATCGAAACCGTATTTGACTCTTGCTGTTGATGGAGTAGATGTACCTGATGGTGAGTATATAAATCCTAAGGCTGAAATAAAGATTGAGCTTTATGACTTCTCTTCGATACCGCTTCAGGATACTTCAACAATCTCTATGAGGCTAAACGGTTCTCCGGTATTTTTCAGATCTCAGGGAGTTTCATATTCGTTTAACAATTCAAATCCAAAAGTTACTGTTACCTACAAACCGGAATTTAAGGACGGAGATTACGAGTTTAATGTTGTAGCAAGAGGTAATTCAAGTTCATTTGCCGATACAGCAAGGATAGCAAAGAAGTTCTCGGTTGTAAACGAAGCCAAACTTTTGAATGTATATAACTATCCAAATCCTTTCCCAAATGAGACTTGGTTCACCTTCAAACTCACTCAGATACCCGAGGAATTGAAAGTTATCATTTATACGGTTGCAGGCAGAAAAATCAGAGAGATTGTTGTACCTGTCAATCAATTAAAATACGATTTCAACAAGATTTACTGGGATAGCAGGGACGAGGATGGTGATCCTGTTGCCAGCGGGGTTTACCTTTACAGAATCGTGATGAAGAAGGGTGAAAAAGTGGAAAGAATTACGGAGAAACTGGCTATAGTTCGTTGATATCGAGAATCCGGTAAACAGAGTAGTCATCAATTGTGCCTAACTGAGTCAGTTTCAAACCCTGTTTCGACAGAGGAGAAATTTCTTCTTTTGAAATAAGATATTTGGCATGATATTTTTTTAGAATTGAATTTTTTTCCTTAATATAAGAAGTGCTGAAGTATTTATCCACATCAGCACTTTTTTCTTTTGTTCCGGGAATCGCCGGATTTGGGTAATAGTAGGCAACGACATTTTGATGTGTCGTTCTTGAGATCATTACTGAAACAGGCATGGGTGCAAGAATTATGCCGCCATCTTTAATCCATTCATCTAATTGTTGATACTCATGGTAATACCTAAAATTTGAATGGTAACCAAGCGGTTTATTTTTAAGAATGTCAGGAAAAAGTGATATTGTTGTGAACGAAAACTGCATTTGCATTATCAGCAGAATTCCGGCAGTTAAAAAAAATGTCACTCGATGAGTTTTGCCCTTTGTCAACCATTTTGTTATCAACCACTCGATGGTAAGAAAGTGAAGCACCAAAGTCAAAAGTACAATGAATCTTGCAAGCGGTTCGTTTTTTAAAAAGAAATAATTTAGTGTTAAGAGGGGGGTCAAAAGGAGAAGAATCAGCAGGCGGAAATCATATTCCCTTCTCTTTAACTTTTCGATTATCATTGTTATCGATGGTAAGAGAAGCAGAGCAATAGTATATATGGTTTTATAATAAAACTGGTAAGCCTCCGGGAGATTGAAAACACTTAAATTCGGAGCGGAAGAAATAAATTTTAGGACAGGGTAATAGGGCCAAAAAAAAGTCAGAATCAGAGAGATTACAGGCATTACCATCATCAGGATTTTTTTTTTGTTCCATTCATTACTCATAAGGGATTTTGCACCAATGACGAGCATTAAATAAGTTCCGGATAACGGGTGGATGGTGAATACAAGTGCTGTAAGCAACGTGAAGGATAAATATGTACTCACACTCATGTCAATTCGGATTTTGGAAATCACAATCAACAACACAGGAAATGCAGCCCGATACGGGTACCCCAGTGTCACGGGTATGAGTGAAAAATCGTAGACTCCGCTTGATCCGGGTGCGTAAATCCAAAATCCCAACAGTACTAAAAGGACTATCAGTGAATATTTAAAGTCGCCGAACATGTATCTTGCCGTTATTCTGACACTATACAAGAAAAATATCAGATTAAAAATCCCCGCGATGCTAAAAATAATTAGCGGAGATAAGCCGGTGAGTTTTGCAGTTAGTCCGAGTAGTTGATGATAGGGAGTTAAAATGTGAGAGATATTTCCCGCTCTAATATACGGGTCAACAGGGTTGAACAGATTATCTCTGAAGGCGGTTATCTGAGCAACATGATCCCAAATATCATAGTTAACATAGAAACACTCGAGGAATATTGTACCAATTATCCCGTACACCAAAAGGAGGGCGCATGCTGTGTAAAAAGACTTTTCAGAAAATATCAGAGAGTCAGTATTTAACGATGAAATTTTTTTCAATTGAGAGTTTTGCCGGATTTTTCATATTTTACGGGTTCAAGTTAACAATTTAACTTCTTAATGACTATTATAGATTTTTGCTTTTTAAACTGATTGTAAGTATTTATGAATTATACTAGAATAATTGAATGGGTCAAGACAGAGCAATACAAACTACTGTTTATTCTAATAGTGACATTGTACATTATAATATACGCACCTTATGGTCTCACAGAGGCAGATGATGGTTTTATAACCGGGCTCTCTTGGAGAATCTTCAACGGAGAGATCCCGTACAAAGATTTTATTTATGTACGACCTCCATTATCACCACTTTTCCACAGCTTGCCTTTATTTGTCCTCCACCATGACTATGTCATTTTTTTTGAGAGAGCATTTTTCTATATAAGTCTTGGTATCAGCAGTCTCTTAGCGTCAAAGTCCTTTAGTAAAATCTTTGATTTTGAAAAGAATAAACTGGATAAATATTTGTTGGCATCAGTCGGCTTTGTTTTTTCAGTTGCAACATTTCCACCCACTGCATGGCACACTGTTGATGGAGTACTTTTTGGTTCAATTGGAATTTACTTCCTCATTGGAGATAATTCCAAAAAGGGAATCTCAATTGGAATATTCTTCCTGTTTCTCTCAGCGCTTACAAAGCAATCATTTTATCTGATGCCAATAGCAGGGATTATCTTCTTGTATTTGAGCAAACACACACGATTTACGATTATAACCGCGGGTGGTACCCTCATTCTTCTGCTTATTGTTTTTGGTCTTATACTGGAGTATTTTGGTGCGCTGGATGAATTCATAGTTCAGACTAGTTCAGCCTCTTCGATTAAAGAGGCCTACACTGCCGGTGTATATAAATATCTCCATTCTGATCTCATATTCATCTTCTTATCCATTGTCATCTGGAGATTAATAAAATATGTTGGAGAGTACAGGAATTACACAATCAGCTTGGCTCTTCTTCCTTATTTATACACATTTTTTATTTTTGTTTATCCATTAGCATTTTTTATTAACAGAATATTTTTTAAACAGATGTCGACTTTAGAATTTCTCAAAATTCAATTCCGAGATGAATTTGCGACAATCACATTTCTGCTGGCTTTAATGTATATGCTGTTTGATTTCAAAAATCTTTATAAACCTTGGGCATTTTTGTTGTTATTGTTTCTGTCCTGGAGCAGCTCGATCAGTTGGGCACACACGAGTCCGCATCTCTTTTCGACCCCAATTATAATGATATCACTCATGGGGGCACGCCAAATGCTGAATCTGACAAATCTTCAACGATTCTTATTATATCTGCTAGTCTTCGGAATGATCTCATACTTTATTGGTTATCAAAAACCTCACTATAGTGATACAAAAAGTGAGATTGTTTATGACTTATCAGATATAACTCCGGCGCTAAAGTACATTAAAGGTGACGAAAAGATTTGCTTCAAACTGAATGAGCTAGACTCCCTCGTTCGGAAATACGGGAACAACTCGAAAGTCCTCCCCTTCATGCCGTTAATTAATTTCTTTCAGGGCTCGATATCCCCTTTACCAATAGATTATGCCATTAATTGTGAAATTGCAAATAAACATGACAAAGTGTTTGCGGAATTGGTTAAAAAACGAACTGTGGTTTTTATCGATCGGGACTGGTGGCAAATCGAGCAATCACTCGGTGACTATAAGAGAATGTATGGATCGATAATTACATACCGGGTCACAAATGAATGGGCAAAAATTGACAGTACAGATTGTTATTATATATATGCAGCTCCCAAATAGAACTATTTTGACTTTTTTGTGAGTGATGGGTGATTGCAATCAATTCCCTCTCTTGAAAAGAGTATATAATGAATCTGAATAAACGGCCTTTAGGTCCGGATATGATTCCCGCAATTTTAAAGTAGGTTTTCCTCTTGGAATTAGAAGGTAAGAAAACTGTATATTTTGATTCAATAATATTCCTGGGTCGCAATCGTTGTCATAAAACTGTTCAACGATTTTATTTCTGAAATGGAATTTTTCAGGATCGACAAATGGGTCTGAATGCTTTATTGCCAGCACTTTTACACCGGTAAGTGAGGGCAGAATCCACGATTCATTCGTTGGGGCGAGTAGAACCATTCCTTTCGGAAGTATTGAATAGACCGGCTTTAGTCTGGAAACGAAATTAATATTCGAGTGATAAGAAAGAGGTGTACCGTTTTGGATGTCCTTATAAAAGGAAAGTGATTTGAAAGCTATATAGAATTGGGGTACTGCCAAAATACTTAAAATAAGTAAATAGCCAATTTGGAGTTTCCTCTTTGGGATGTTTACGCCATTTTTGATCACCAATACTGTTAAGATTTGGAGACAGAATGCAATGTATAGTACGATTCTTCCGATGATATTTGAATGAAGGAATAAATAGTTTATTAAATACATAATGCAAAACACTAGCAGAGAAGTTAGCATTATCCTTTTTGATGGTGCCTTGACTTGCGATTGAAAAAGCAAGTACAATCCTGGGATTGCCGGGATAAGGCATAGAATGAACTGACCCTCATAAAAAATCTTATAATCACTAAAAAACATTATTTTGCCGGACGAGAATATTGTCTCGAAAACCGGGAAAAACGGCCAGCTAAATGTTAATAGTATCGAGATTATCAAATACGAAAGATAGACTGCTTTTATAGTCTTTCGCAGATTTTCTAAATATAAAATTTGGGTACTTAACATTATGAATAAAAATAATCCAGAAAGAGGATGTATTAGAAATACCACTGACACTAGCGGGACGACAAACAGATTTTTGAGTTTTTTTTCTTTAACCGGAAAAAATGACAAAGTAATCAGGGCCAGCGAGAATGCCAGCCTGTAGGGATAAACAGCAGTTTTCATCAAATGACTAAATTGATAATAACCGCTGTAACCAGGGGCCAAAAACCACAGGAATAACAGGGTTAACAGCAGTATACTTGCCAAATTTGAATCTTTTAGGAATCTGTCTGCAAAAATGTACACAGCGAAAATGAAAATTATGACATTGATTAATCCTATGACGGGCGACAAAAAGAATGGAGAAATATTTAGCAGTCGTGCTATCAGACCCCAAAATAGATGGTAGGGTGTAAAAAGGTGGGAATATTTTGTGTCAAATGAATATGGATGTGAAGGATCTAGTGGTGCATCAGCAAAAGATTTCATTGCAGCGAAATGTTCCCAATCATCATTGGACCTGTCATAGTTCGACATGAAGAACAATCCAAAGAATGTGTAAAGACATAGTATTACCGAAAAAGTAATAAACATGCTTCGCTTTTCTAAGAATACTATTCCGGTTGTATCTTTAGTTTCTATTCGTTCTCTCTACACATTTGTATTTGATTGGAACATAAATTTTTTGAACTGCAAATTATTAAATTGTCAGGAGAGTAACATATCTAAAGCCTAGAATTCAAAAATTCTTTTTTTGCGAAATATTTGCACCAATAATCTGATTATTGAGTCAATTTCCGGTTAATCTCCAGTAATAATAGTATTTATCGATGACTGCTGACAAATTTCAAAAAAAAATTTAACTAAAATCGAAAAAATGTGATTGATTAACAGCATATATTTTACTATTTTTGTTATTAAAGATGGCTTAATGTTCTTTAGTGCATTGCGTAGTGATTTCGAGGGTGGTACAGTTATTTTGTGTTGTAGCGGAGAAGCGGGCTCTGCATTTTTTAGTTTGGTTAGAACCCCCTTTTAGGAAAGCGAATGAATATTCTTGTTACCGGTGGACTTGGAGCTGTTGGTACTGCCCTGATTCCTGAGTTGGAAAAAAGAGGCCACAGCGTTTTTGTTATTGATATTGATACACACCATTTCGCGCAAAATTATGCTCGTATAGATGTCAGCGAGTTCCGTCAGTTGGAACAGCTTTGGACTGGTGGTGGTTGGGAGAGAGGTTATATGAACTCTCCCCGAAAGTTTGATATGGTGTTTCATCTTGCTGCTGAGTTTGGCAGATGGAACGGCGAAGACTATTATGAAACCCTTTGGAAAACAAATGCCATTGGGACCAAAAATATTTTAAAAATGCAGGAAAAAGAGGGATTTAAGGCCGTTTATTTCAGTACATCTGAAGTCTATGGCGATTTCAAGGATGTTATGGTGGAATCGGTCATGGATAATTATGAAGTGAAGCAGATGAACGACTATGCTCTCACTAAATGGGTAAATGAGCAGCAGGTTATGAATTCCGCAATTATGTCAGGCACGGAAAGTGTAAGAGTCAGGCTGTTCAATTCCTACGGACCGGGTGAATATTACAGTCCCTACCGTTCAGTAATTTGTTTGTTCGCCTACAGTGCGCTGCACAATTTACCTTTCACAGTTTACAAAGATCATTTCAGAACAAGTATTTACATCAAAGATGTTGTGAATGCGCTCGCAAACATATCAAATAATTTCAACCCCGGAGAAGTGTACAACATCGGGGGTACCGATTATCACAATATCGAAACAATTTCATCAAAGATTCTGAACTACCTCGGCAAAGATGACAGTATGGTTACATACAAAGAATCGGAGATACTTACCACAAAGCAGAAAAAAGTTGATTCATCAAAAGCACAGAAAGACCTCGGTTTGAAAGTGACGGTGAATCTGGATCAGGGGATTGCCAACACCATTCAGTGGATGAAAAAGGTTTATAAGCAGGTCTGATTGGAATAGTTTTTGTCGTTTTAGAGACGACGCGCTTTCGGGCAAGGTAGAGAGAGAGTGAGAGGCCTTTCTATAATTTTAGTCTACTCAGGGTGAAACAGCCGTCCATCAAAAGAATTCGCACCTCTTTTTCGAATAAGTACTTTATTTTTTACGAAGTACCCTCCCTGAAAATTGTTTTTCTCCCAAAAAAATATTATATTTGTGGTCTTTCAAAAAACTTAACTTGTAGTTGGAGGAATAGCTTTGAAACAAGAAAAAATGACCCCATGGTACAGTACCGCTGATGTAGAAAAGAAGTGGTATGTCGTGGATGCTTCGGGTAAAGTGTTGGGCAGATTAGCCACCGAAGTAGCCAGTATCATACGGGGTAAAAAGAAGCCGGTATTCAGCCCGAATGCTGACACCGGAGATTTTGTCGTAGTAATCAATGCTGATAAAGTAGTCGTCACCGGCAAGAGAGCCGAGCTGAAGATTTACAAACATCACAGTGGTTACCCGGGTGGACTTAAAACCAAATTGTATAACGAGATGATAAAAGTAAAACCTGAATTCGTCATTGAGCATGCTGTTCGCGGAATGCTTCCTAAGACGAGATTAGGTAAGAAGATTTTTCATCATTTGAAGGTTTATCGTGGCGCTGAGCACCCGCACGCAGCCCAGAAACCTGAAGTAATCAGTATCTAACGGAGAATTAATGTCAGACACTTTATTTGTTGGAAGAAGAAAAACCGCAGTTGCCCGTGTCGTTTTAAGACCCGGTCAGGGTAAGGTAATCGTCAATGGAAGGGATTTGACCGTTTACTTTGCACAGAAGACACAGCAGGACGATATTGCAGCCCCATTTGAGAAACTGGAGTTGACAGGGCGTTATGATGTAATTGCGAATGTAAAGGGTGGTGGCTCAGCCGGACAGGCAGAAGCAATCCGCCTTGCAATCTCAAGAGCTCTTACTGCAGAAAATGAAGATTACAGATCACCTTTGAAACAGGAAGGTTATCTGAAAAGAGATCCGAGAATGGTTGAAAGAAAGAAATACGGCAGACCAAAAGCCCGTAAAAGATTCCAGTTCTCGAAAAGATAATTTTATTTACAAATCAACATTCTTTCTGATTTACCGCCTGTGCCTCGCGGCTTAAGGTAAAGTGGAAGAAAGAAAAAGTTTAACAGGAGTTTAGATGTACGATATAGAGTTAACTCAACTGATCGAAGCGGGTGCGCATTTCGGTCACCTTACCCGCCGTTGGAACCCAAAGATGAAACCCTACATCTTTATGGAGAAAAACGGAATTCATATTATAGATCTTAACAAGACTAAAAAAATGATCACCGAGGCAGCGGTTGCTTTAGGTGAAGTGGTTGCTCAGGGCAACAAAGTCTTGTTTATTGGTACGAAGAAGCAAGCCAAAAACATAATCGAGACAGAAGCAAGAAACTGCGGAATGAACTGGGTTACCGAAAGATGGCTCGGCGGAATGCTTACCAATTTTTCAACAATTAGAAAAAGTGTAAAAAGACTCCAGCAGATCGAGAGACAGGAGACTGACGGTACTTTCGAGAAAATTACAAAGAAAGAGCGTCTCTTCCTTACTCGCGAAAAAGACAAGTTAAGAAAAATACTTGAAGGCGTCGAATCGATGAACAAGCTCCCTGGAGCAGTTTTCATTGTCGATGTAAAAAAAGAATCCATCGCAGTAAAAGAAGCCAAAAGGCTCGACATCCCCGTCTTCGCCATGGTTGATACAAATTGCGATCCTGATCTGATTGATTATGTTATCCCTGCTAACGACGATGCAGTAAAGACCATCGAACTTGTGATCAAGACAATGGTCGAAGCTGCCAAAGAAGCAAGCGTAAGAGCCAAGGAACAAAAAGCCGAAGCCGCTGCTGAATCTGAAAGAGTAAGGAAAGAACAGGATAAAACTGAGCAAGACTCAAAATAAAAAACAAGGATTAGACTAAGAATGAATATTACCGCAGCACAAGTAAATGAACTTAGAGGCAGGACTGGTGCCGGAATTCTTGACTGTAAAAAAGCCCTCGTTGAATCTGAAGGAGACATGGATAAAGCCATTGACTACCTGAGGAAAAAAGGTGCTGCCATGGCAGCCAAAAGAGCTGACAGAAGCGCCAACGAAGGAAGAATTTCAGCAAAAGTTTCTGAAGATAAAAAATATGGTGTTTTGGTAGAAGTAAACTGTGAAACAGACTTTGTTGCTAAATCTGATGATTTTGTGGCATTCTCAAAACAGATTACTGATATCGCATTTTCAAAGAAGATTAAAAGTTCTGCAGAATTGATCGAATCAGTTCCGGAAGTTACTGATTTGTTAAATGAACTTACTGCAAAAATTGGCGAAAAACTTGAAGTTTCCAGAGTAGCTTCTCTTGAGACAGAAAATGGCATGATCGACTTCTACATCCATTATGGAGACAAGTTGGGTGCCCTCGTCAGATTCGATAATGTATCTGGTGATGCTGTTACTGCGTTTGCACATGCCGCACAGGATGTTGCAAAACAGGTTGCAGCCATGAGTCCAGTTGCAGTGAGCAGAGACAATGTACCTGCTGACCTGATTGAGAAAGAGCTCGAGATTTACAAAGAGCAGTTCAGAAAAGAAGGAAAGCCGGAAGACAAGATCGAGTTTATTGCAAAGAACAAACTTGGCAAATACTTCGAAGAAGTTGCACTTCTCGAGCAGTCATTTTTCCGCGATGACAAAAAGACTGTCGGAGCATTTTTGGATGAAGTAAACAAAGCCAACGGCACAAAAATCGTTGTTGATTCTTTTGTAAGATTCAATCTCGGTGACAGCTCGAAATAGTCAGTCGTTGAATAAATTGTAAAGGTCTTAAGTCTCTTAAGACCTTTTTTTATATAAAAGTGGAGAGAGAAAAGATGTCATCAGCTAAATATCGCAGAATATTGCTTAAGTTGAGTGGTGAATCATTAATGGGCAACAAAGGATTCGGAATAGATCCCGAGATGCTCAAATTTTTTGCTGAAGAGATAAAAACTGTGCACAATATAGGTGTACAGGTAGGAATAGTCATAGGTGGAGGGAATATTTTCAGAGGACTTGCAGCCGAGGGCCAGGGAATCGACCGGGTTACCGGTGATTTGATGGGCATGCTTGCAACAACAATAAATTCACTCGCACTTCAGAATGCAATTGAAAAAGCGGGAGTGTTTTCCCGTTTAATGACGGCAATAAAAATGGATGAGATTGCGGAACCTTACATCAGACGAAGAGCTATCAGACACCTTGAGAAAGGGAGAGTCGTAATCTTCTCAGCCGGAACGGGACACCCGTATTTCAGCACTGATACCGCGGCAGCACTTCGGGCAGTTGAAATTGAAGCCGATGTAATTATCAAGGGAACCCGTGTGGATGGTGTGTTCGATTCCGACCCCGAAAAAAATCCTGAAGCGAAGCAATTTGAAGGAATCAGTTATCTTGATGTAATGAATAAAAATCTTCGAGTAATGGACCTTACTGCGATAAGTCTCTGTCAGGAGAACGATCTTCCCCTTCAGGTATTCAACATGAATGTCACAGGAAATTTATTGCGTGTTGTAATGGGAGAAAATATTGGTACATTTGTAAATCATACTGGTTAAAAGTAAATTTGTTTTTTTAAAATCAGTAATTTTATATAAGGCTTGAAATGGAACAAATAATTAAAGAAGCCACGCTCAAGATGAACAAATCAATAGATGCGTTCAGACAGGAACTGGCAAAAGTTCGTACCGGAAAAGCTACCACAGCAATTCTTGACGGAATAAAAGTTGATTATTATGGAACACCGACCCCATTAAAGCAGGTTGCGAATGTAAGTGTACTGGACGCACACACACTTTCCATCTCCCCTTGGGACAGAAGTTCGATAAATGCAATTGATAAAGCAATACTTCAGGCAGATTTGGGGCTTAACCCGGTAAATGATGGTATAAACATCAAAGTTCCAATTCCTCCTCTCACCGAGGAGAGAAGAAAAGAGTTTGTAAAACTGGTTAAGAAGTTCGGCGAGGAAGCAAAAATTGCGATAAGGAACATTCGTCGTGATGCGAATGAACACCTTAAGAAAAAACAGAAAGACGACAAATTGTCGGAGGATCTGTTGAAGGAAGCTGAACAGAAGGTGCAGAAATCGACGAACGATCACATCACAGAAATTGATCAGATACTTGTACATAAAGAAAAAGAGATAATGGAAGTTTAACAGGCGTTAGATTTTCGTAGCTGCCTCGATTTTTGCCGGTCATAAATCGAGGCAGCAATCAAAAGAAAAATAAATTTCCCCCTTGGAGAGCTTTTTGAAGAATGCCTGCAGGCTTTTCTGTTTATTGTTTCTCATTACTGTGTCACTTAAGGCTCAGGAGGAGATGCAATTTGAATTACAGACGATCAAATTTGAGGGAAATAACAATATCCCGTCGAAAGTAATCTCCTCGATTTTAAAGTCGAAAGAATCTCCCAATAATTTTTTCCAGTTTCTTAATAAATTCACATCCCTTGGTGCACCACCTGTGTACATCGACTTTGATTTGGTAGATACAGATGTAAAAAACATCGGAGCATTGTATAATTCACGAGGTTTTTTTAAGACAAAGGTTGATTACTACTATTCCCTCGATTCTGCAAGCCGAAGTGCAGATCTGACTTATCAGATATTTGAAGGACCGGAAGCGGTGTTGGGGAAAGTAAAGCTGCACGGATTGACAGAATTTCCGCAGAGGGACTTCTGGGAGATTAATGACAGAGTACTTGTGAGAGAGGGGCAGCCATATTCACAGGACCGTGTTCTTGAATCGATAAATGGTGTTTTGATGTATCTCAAATCGCAGGGGTATCTGCTCTCCAATTATGACAGTACTGTTGTCGTAAAAGACACTCTTATCGACAGGGCTTATGTGGATATCTTTTTCCAACTCGGGAAAAAATATTATATCGATTCTGTGCTTGTTTCTACCGGCGGACCTGGGAAAAGTGAAGTGAGTGAAGAGATGCTCAAGGACCTGACGGGAATAAAGCAGGGTGATATTTTTGATATTAACAAAATAACCCAGGCTCAGGTGCGGCTTTACAGGACGGGTCTGTTCAGTTATGTAAGAATCTATCCCGGTATGGAAGGAATCCGGGAATCTTCAGTACCGGTTAAGGTCGATGGGAACATCTCCATGATGAACGACCTGAACCCCGAGCTGATAATGAACAACATTCAAAATGCATTTAACTTTGGTGTGGGCCTCGAGTATAACCGAAAGAACTTTTTTGGAGGTGCGCGGCGGTTTACTTCGAGGGCACAGATAAACTATCAGGATTTGTTCTCACTAAACATTCCAAGATTGTTCAGTCTGATATCGCTTTCCGACACCGTGACTACCGGAGCCGCCGAGTTCAGGGCACGGGTGGAACAACCCTACTTCCTGGGGCAGCCAATCTTTGCGAGCCTCGAACTTTCGAGTCTGATCCAAAAGATAAAATACCTTCAGGGTCTTACCTACAAGGGAAAAATAAATTTCGAGTTTGAGCTGCCAAAGTACACATTTTTCAACAGCATGAACCTCTTCTATGCACTCGAATATAACAGACTCACGGTAATCAGTGAAAAACTGGGAAATCCGTATAACGATCTTATGTCGGCAGGATTTGGCGGTCAGTTGATATCGAGTCATGTGGATGATTTTATTTTCCCGACCGAGGGGAGCAATTATAATCTTTATATTGAGGAAGGGAATCTTTTACCATACCTGTTTTCGATGGCATTCAAGGGTGAATATCTTTCGTTGCTGTTCCTGAAGTCGCAGGCTACAGCGAGTTACTATTTTTCTCTTTCATCAGCCAATGATCTGATTTTTGGAATGAAATTTTCAGCGGGTTATATCGGCACTTTGTCAGGGGATAAAAATACGGTGCCATATGTAAAGGAATTTTTTGTCGGGGGAAGCAACTCCGTAAGGGGATGGTCTTCCCGGGCATTTCCTCCGCAAAAAGGGATTGATAATGGGCTGGATGAGAACAGCATACCTGGCGGTAGGATACTGACGGAGGGATCGTTTGAACTTCGGAAAAGGTTCAACAGTCTTATCGGGATGGCGGTTTTTGCTGATTGGGGGAACACCTGGAAAGAGATGTCCAATGTAAAAATCAGTGAAGTGGCGGTTGCGGCAGGATTTGGCTTCCGTTTCTACACTTCCATTGCAGCATTCAGGCTCGATTTCGGTTTTAAGGTATATGATCCCTACGACCGTACTCCGATACCGGAGCGTAGATTTTTTGATCTGATGCAATTCCATTTTGGTATAGGCGAGGCGTTCTAAAGTTAATTCAAATTGATTAACTCCTTAATTTTCCGTATATTTAAAAATTTAAAATCCGGTTTTTATGATCCTAAGCATGACAGGTTTCGGCAAGGCACTTTCCACCTATAAAGGATATGCCTTTGAATCAGAAGTTAAAAGTCTGAACAGCCGCTACCTTGAAATCACAATAAAACTCCCCTCACTTCTGCAAAATAAAGAGTACGAGATCAGGGAAGCCCTGAAAAATCTTTTAAGGCGAGGAAAGATATACATCAGCCTTTCAATCAGGCCCGAAGAGAACGAAAATGAAACATTTTTTCTGAACGAAAGCAAGCTTAAAGAGCTTCTCGGAGTCTTCGGGAGAATAAAGAGCGATTATGGTGTTGCGGGGGAAGTGAAGCTCGATCATATCATCAACTTCAGAGATATCTTTACCCCTGAACTCGACGAGCTCGATGATGATCATATTGAGCATCTGAAACTTGTTGTAATCGAAGCTGTTAAACAATTGAACCAGATGAGGGAAGCAGAGGGCGGAGCACTCGCAAAAGACCTCTCCGAGCGGATCAGGCTCATAGATGGTTACCTCGCAGATGTGGAAAAGGATTACAGTGGAAAAGTTGCTGAGTACTTTAGTGAGTTGAAAAGGCGCGTAATCGAGATAACCGAAAACAGCAACATCAACCCTGACCGGATAGAGTATGAAATTGCGATGATAGCCGACAAAGCTGATATTACAGAAGAATGTGTAAGATTAAGAAGCCACCTGAACTTTTTCCTTGAAACTCTCGAGAAAGAGAATGAAGCAGGGAAGAAACTGAATTTTATATGTCAGGAAATGCACCGGGAAGCCAATACTTTGGCGTCCAAATCACTTTCCACCGAGGCTATTCACAAATCTGTTCAAATCCGTGATGAGATTGAGAGAATCAGAGAGCAGGTGCAAAATATTGAGTAGCGATAAGGTGCGGGGCAAAATTTATGTTATTTCGGCACCGAGCGGGACGGGAAAAACCACAATAATAAAAAGAATCAAGGAAATCAGACCCGAGATTCGTTTTTCCATTTCTGCCGCAACCCGGAACCCCAGAGGGATTGAAGTTCACGGGAAAGACTACTACTTTCTGTCGAAAGATGATTTCATGAAGAAAGTGAAAGCCGGTGAATTTGTCGAGTGGGAAGAAGTGTTTGGCAACTACTATGGTACACTTAAGAGTGAACTTGTGGATACAGTCGAAAAAGGGGAGGATGTCATACTTGAGATCGATGTGAAAGGTGCTTTAAACATAAAGCAGCAATTTCCCGAATCTGTTCTTGTTTTTCTCCTTCCACCCAGCATCGAAGAGCTTGTCGCCCGTCTGACAGGGAGAAATACTGAAAAGCAGGAAGAACTTGAAAAGAGAATAGCAAGAGCGGAACTTGAATTTTCGTTCCGGGAGCAATTCGATCATTGTGTTGTAAACAATGATCTTGAAGAATGTGTAAATGAAGTTTTAGAGTTAATAAGTAAACCCAAAACCATTGGAGGTAACCAATAATGGGAATAACCCCGGTTGATCTTAGAGAGATCGATAAAAATGCAGCAAATGTCTATGAAGCCATAGTAATTGCGGCAAAACGCGCCCGTATCATAAACGATGCGCAGAGAATTGAATTTAAGCAGATGCAGAGCAATCTGCCTGAGAACAATTCTGACGATGGTGAAGATCTTGACAATCCCGATCAGATGAAGATTTCGGTGGAATTTGAGAAGAGGGACAAACCACATATTCAAGCCCTCAATCAACTTCTCGAAAGCAAAATTCACGCAGAATACAGAGACAGAGGATAACTGAATTGGCTGCCATAAAGCCACTTGCCGGCAAGAAAATAATTCTTGGGGTAACGGGTTGCATCGCAGCTTATAAATCATGTTATCTCATCCGAGAGCTGATTAAAACAGGAGCCGAGGTAAGAGTAGTAATCACTCCCTCGGCTGCTGCATTTGTATCCCCGCTGACCCTTTCCACACTTTCTAAAAACAAAGTTATCAGGAACATTTTTCCTGATGATCTTAATGGTAATGTTGAAGTGGACCCCTGGCATATTGAATATGGTATCTGGGCCGATTTGATGCTGATAGCACCCTGTTCAGTGAATACTCTGGCAAAGATCGCCGGAGGATTTGCAGATAACGCCCTAACCACTCTTGTAACAGCCCGCAGGTCGCCGTTGATTATTTGTCCCGCCGCAGATCATGACATGTATGAATATGAAATAACCCAAAACAACATTGATTCACTTCGTAAGAGGGGTGTTTTTATAGTCGATGCTGAGCACGGTGAACTTGCAAGCGGTCTTGTCGGGTTAGGTCGTTTCCCCGAAATAAAAAAAATTGTTGATGCCGTTTACACAGTTCTTTCCGGCAGAAGTAAAGACCTGAGCGGAAAAAAGATTGTTGTAACTGCCGGACCGACTTACGAAGATATCGATCCAGTGAGATACATAGGAAACCGTTCATCGGGGAAGATGGGGTATGAGATAGCCAAAGCAGCTTTTCAGAGAGGAGCTCAAGTAACTCTTGTCACCGGACCGTCGCATGAATATGTTTACCCCGAGATTAAAACCATAAAAGTCAGAAGTGCAGCGGAAATGTCGCAAGCGGTAAAAAGTGTGGTCTCAAAGGAGAGTGTTCTTGTGATGGCAGCAGCAGTTGCTGATTTCACACCTGCTTCAGTTTCCGATAAAAAAATCAAAAAGGAAACGACCGGACTTGACTCAATCCAGCTTACAGAGACCGAGGACATCCTCTCTGCCGTAAGCAAGCAAGCCCGATATGTTGTTGGCTTCGCGCTCGAAACTGATAACGAAATTGTGAATGCATTCTCTAAAATGGAGAGAAAAGGACTCGACTCAATTGTCCTTAATTCACTGAAAGATGCCGGCAGCGGATTTGAATTTGATACCAATTCAGTAACAATACTGAAGAAAGACGGTACAACTTTGCAACATCCGTTGCAGTCAAAAACGGAAATAGCCCATCTGATACTCGATTCCATTTCCGGCGAAATATGAATCTGAAAAAGGAAATCATTAAATCGCTCGAGTTGCAAAAAGAACAATTCGGCGATGATCTTTATACCACTCTGAACATTCCCAAATTTGAAGACAAAACAGTTGAGCAACCACAGGCTGTTTTTAGTAAATCTCATCCCATAAAACCCTCTGTTTCGGCTGTTACACCCTCTGTTGCGGGAAATATAACCCCTGAAACTATAAAAAACGCCGTTTCCCTTGATGATTTGAGGTCGAAAATATGCGAATGCTTGAAATGCCCTTTGGGTCACACCCGAAAGAATTTTGTGTTTGGGGAGGGAAATCCCAATGCCCGGGTAATGGTAATTGGAGAAGGACCCGGAGCTGATGAGGATGCCCAGGGTAAACCGTTTGTCGGACGGGCAGGGCAGCTTTTAACGGATATTCTAAAAGCAATAAAGTTCAACCGGGAAGAAGTTTTTATCGCGAACATCGTGAAGTGTCGTCCTCCCGCAAACAGAACGCCTTTCGACTCCGAGATTGCCGAGTGCAGACCCTACCTTCTTAAACAGATAGAACTTATTAAACCTTCCTTCATTCTTTGTCTTGGGAGCACTGCAGTGCAATCACTTCTTGAGAGAAAAGGTACACTGGGGAGTTTCAGAAAAAAGGTGTTCGACATCCATGGTGCCCAAATGATGGTGACTTTTCATCCTGCAGCACTTCTAAGAAATCCTGCCTGGAAAAGGGATACCTGGGAAGATGTACAGCTCTTCAGAAAATTATATGACGAAAAGTTCTCCTAGTCTGCAATTTTAGCACTTTAACCCATTATACCTGCCGCCCGGCAAGAATTTATTTCCCAATCTCGAATCTATTTCTTAACTTAACGAAGTTAAAAATGGATAATAACAATGTTTTCTTCGTTCAGAAAAGCCGGTCTCGCAGTTACCTTCTCACCCACAGGAAAGATGCTGTTGAGCGAGGCGTCACGACTTCAGGCACTATTCGATTTTAAACTTTATTTGCTTCATGCCGGTGAGAAGGATGAGTCAACAGAGATGAGGCTCAACCAGTTGATCGCGGAGAATATCAGTTCCCCGAACCATGAAATAGTATGGTTAAGTGGTGATCCGGCAAAGGCGGTGATAAAAAAAAGCAAGGAGCTAAATCTTGATCTTTTAATAATTGGCGCACTTGAAAAAGAGAAAGGGTTTAAGAATATAATTGGATCTGTGGCACGGAACATTATGAGAAATTGTCATTGTCCAATTCTGGTATTCACAAAACCGGAGGCTGAAAGATTTGGATTCAAAAAGATAATAGTTTCCGTATGTTATGACGGAAAAGGGGAATACGCAGCCAAGGTCGCCACTCAGATTGCCCGTCACGATCATCCAGAGAGTTTCACATTCATAAAAGAGATAAACATCCCCGGTTTGCCGAGCGTCGTTTTCGATTCCGGTTCCACCGATGAGACCGGCAGTATGCGAAAAGAACTGATCGATCTTGAGAGACAAAAAATCAGATTTTTTGCAAATGAAATGGGGCTGCACAACGAAGAATTCGAGAGTGAGGTACTCTATGGAATAGAAGGCTGGGAGTGTCTCAATTATGCGAGTGAACAAAAAGCCGATTTACTGGTGGTAACCATGGGAGAGAAAAAACTCAGCTTTATCGACAGAATTTTTATGCACGACATGGAATTCCTATTTGAAAGAATTCCAACAAACACCCTGCTCTACAAATGAATCACGGTGAAATTGTAACATTTCTCCTCTCGATAAGCATTATGCTTTTCTTCGCCCGGTTTTTGGGTGAAGTGTTCAACAAGCTAAAGCAGCCTGCTATTATTGGTGAAATAATTGCCGGTATTGTGCTGGGCCCAACAATATTCGGAAATCTTTTCCCCGGATTGCAACAAACTCTTTTTCCTCAGTCGGGCAATGTAACTCTCGTTTTGAACGGGATTGTTCAACTTGCAGTCATCATGTTGCTGATCGTATCAGGGCTCGAGGTAAATCTTGCACTCATAGCAAAACAGGGGAAAACTGCATTTTACACCAGCAGTCTTGGTATGGCGATACCTTTCATTCTTGGATTCGTACCATTTTACTTCTTTTCAAACTATTTTGAAGTGGCAACGGATAACAAGTTGATTTTTGGCCTTTTCATGGGGACAGCAATGTCTATTTCAGCATTGCCTGTAATTGCCAGAACCCTTATGGATATGAATTTATTAAAGTCGGAGTTGGGTGTCATAATAATAGCTTCGGCAATAGTAAATGACCTGTTTGGTTGGATTTTCTTTTCAATAATCATTGGAATGATCAGCAGTGGTGGTGAATCGAATGTAATGATACAAGTCGGTGGCATTTTTCTTTTCCTCTTTTTGTTGTTTGCAATTGGAAAACCGATTATTGACAGATTGATTCCACGAATCCAAAACAAACTTTCATACCCGGGCAGTATTCTTAGCTTTATTTTCATTACAGGACTGGTGGCGGCTGCAATTACTGAAGCAGCAGGCATACATGCAATTTTCGGGGCTTTTATGATTGGTGTTGTCATCGGAGACAGCAGCCATCTGAAAGAGACAACCCGTGAGATAATCCACCAGTTTGTAACCAACATATTTGCACCTCTCTTTTTTATTTCCATCGGTCTAAAAGTAGATTTTGTTGCACACTTTAACCCGGTTCTTGTACTTATTGTTTTAGTACTTGCGATTACAGGAAAAGTAGTGGGATGTGGAATCGGAGCCCGTCTCGGGGGTATGAGCAAACCGGAGTCGATGGCGATAGGTTTTGGAATGAACTCCAGGGGAGCCATGGAGATAATCCTCGGGTTACTGGCACTTCAGGCTAAAATAATCAATGAGGAAGTGTTTGTTGCGTTGGTCGTTATGGCTCTGGTTACATCCCTTGTAAGTGCACCGATGATGAGTTTCTTCCTTGGATCGATAAAGAAATTTGAGACCTTAAAGCAGATACTTGATGTAAAAAACATTATTTTCTCTTCAGATAATCAGAAAGAAAAAATAATCGGAAAACTGACAGATTTTCTTGCAATGCAATCAGGTCTAAATTCGGCGAAGATTTATCAGGAAGTAACGGCAAAGGATTCATATTTTTCTCCTGTTATCCTGCCCGGACTTGCGCTTCCTCATGCGAAAATGGATGTAAAAAGGCCATTTCTCGCCATATCAATTAACAGAAATGGTTACATCTATTCTGCTGATGAGGAACAGTCGGTTTTCGTCACGATATTACTGGTATCACCTGTCGAAAAGGCAGAAACCCATCTGAATATACTTGCCGAAATTGTCTCGGCATTTAAGGAAGAAGAAGCTGTTTCAACATTAAAAGAAACCGGTGAGGCCGGTGCAGTAGTGAAGTATTTTGAGGAGAGAGTATAAAAAAAGGTTGTCCACAAGTCGGGGACAACCCTGAAAATCTAAAAAAAGTTATTGAGGTCACTCTGACATGAGGATGAGGAAATACTGTTTCCCGTTTGAGTCCGTTTCCAATGAAATTCTTTGCGTCAAGTCACCTTCTGTAATACTCCAGACATTTTTACCTTCCTTTTTCCCTTCCTGGTCAAACATTGAGGAGAGGTAATTCATCACTTCGTCATTCATAGGGTAAATAGCCATGGTATTGCAAATTTCATCGTCCGTGAAGAAGAGGAACAGTTGTCCGATGTCAGGAACTTCCGAGAAAAGAAATTCCATACCATCATCGGTTGTCAATTGTTGTAGTGTAATATTTGTTTCTGAGTTGAGTATCGTTTTCTTTGATTTACCCAAGTATTCGGGTTGAGCATAAGCCGCACTAAAAAAAGCAATGCAAAAGAAGAGAAGTGCTGTTTTTTTCATTTTTTACCTTTCGGATTAATGAATTGTTTATTGGTTAATTTCTTGTAATTTAACTCGTGAAATTCAATTATGTTCCAATTGAAGGGAGTAACGGGGGATTGAAAAATTAATAAATAATGTTCAATATCACATAACAATTTAAAATGTTTTTCCAAATATAAAAATACTTTAATTTGGATTCACTAATATTAAAAAGTAAATGCGTATTTTTTAAGTTAACATACTTGGATTCCCGGAAATAGAATGCCAAACCTGCATAATTACTTAATTTCACTTATCAACACCTTTGACACTGCCCACATTGTGTTCGACCGGGAAGGTAACCTCAAATCAATTTCAGAAAACTTCAGGCAGGTTTTTCAGATCGATCCCGTCATTATAAAGACTGAGGGTTTTGGGCAATTACTGTACCCGAAAGACAGGGAGAAATTCAAAAGATACTTTGAAAAAGTTCTGAACCGGGAAGTGGATTCCGATGAACTTGTCGTTCGGCTTCTGATGAAAGACAGGAGTTTCAGAAAAATATCGATCAGGATCATAGACGGTACTGATGATGAATGTGTCTCGGGAGTTATTGTTTTCGTTCGTGATATCACAAAGAAGCTGAATTCTAAACTGTTCAAAGACGGTTTTTTTAACCTTTCTCTCGACCTTTTTGCCATACTTGACTATACAGGGAAGATAATTGAATTGAATGAGATATGGCATGAGAAATTCGGATATCCGAGAGAAGAATTTCTTAAGTCAGGATTTTCACTCATATTGAACCGTGATGAAAGAATGGCAGCAGAGACGCTTTACGACTGGCTCAAGATGACCGGGGCACCTCTATATGATTATGAGGTGGAATGTCTAACCAAAGGGGGTGAGACCCGGTATGTTAGCTGGTCGGCTCGAATTGATCCGCAAATTGGACTTGTCTTTCTTGTCGGAAGGGATTTTACAGATAAGAAGTTAACCGAAAAGAAGCTGATTGAGAGCGAAGCAAAACTTACAGCCATCATTGAGAACACAAAAGATATAATATTCTCAATTGACCGCGACTACCGTTTGATGAAGTTTAATGCAGCTTTTAGTGACATAATCAAGAGTACCTATGGGTTCAGTCCCAAAGTTGGTTATTCAGTAGTCGATCCCAAGGCAAAGGAGAGTACGGTCCTCAGATGGAAAGCGCTGTATGATCGTGCATTGGCGGGCGAGGAAGTGGAAGCTTTTATCGAAGCAGATCCACCAAATGAAATGAACCATTACGAAGTGTCTATCAATCCGATAAGAGCAGAGTCAGGTGATGTGATGGCTCTTGCAGTATTTATGAAGAATGTTACAGATCGTGTAAATGCAGAAGAGGAGCAGAGAAAAATAGCAAATCTTCTGACAGAAAAGAACAGGGATCTGCTCAATTTTTCATTTATTGCCACACACAACCTTCGGGCACCTGTTTCGAATCTGATCAGTCTGCTCAGTCTTTACGACAAGGAAAATACTGCAAATGTTGAAAATATTGAGATCATTCAGAACTTTGAAAGTTCTGTAAGACAATTGAATGAGACACTTCAGGACCTGATGCAAGCCGTAAAGATCAGGGACGAACTGAACAAAAAATATGAAATGGTGGCACTTCAGGAGATACTTGACTCGGTAAAGACACGATTGGAAAGTTTTATCGATGGGAAGGAAGTGGAGATTAGCTCCGATTTTTCGGAAATCTCTCAGTTCTGTTATTCAAAAGCTGACCTTGACAGTATATTTTACAATCTGATAAGTAATTCGATAAGATTCTCGGAAAACAGCAGGAAATGCATAATAAAAATCAAATCCCTCCAAAATGGGGATGACATTATATTAGTGTTTTCTGATAATGGTAAAGGGATAGACCTTGAGAGATATGGCGGGAGGTTGTTCGGGCTTTATCAAAGATTCCACTCTGAGAACGCAGGTAAGGGGCTCGGACTTTACCTTCTCAATACGCAAATCAAGTCGTCCGGTGGCAAAATCGAGGTAGCAAGTCAACCGGGTTCGGGTACGGAGTTTAAAATCACAATAAGAAGGAGAAAGGAAGAATGATTAAAGTTCTTGCCATTGATGATGATGACACACTTCTTTTTATCATGAAACGCTTTCTAAACAAAACGGGCAGAGTTTCGGAGATAAGGACTGCTTCCAACGGTCAGGAGGGGTTGAAGGTTCTTGAGGATGATAGCTGGGTGCCTGATCTCATATTTTTGGACATAAATATGCCGGTGATGAACGGATGGGATTTTTTGGAAATTTTCAGCGAAATGAGACCGGGAAATTTTAGCGGGAGTATCGTAATGCTGTCGTCCTCCACCATGGATGTTGAAGTTGAGGATGCAAAAAAAAATGTGAGAGTACACAGTTACATGTCGAAGCCGGCAGAATATTTCAAATTGCTGGCTCTCGTCGAGGAGATTGACGCGTCAGTTAACGGTAGCTGATGCGAGGGCTTCTTTTATGATATTAACCAGGTCGGCTTTTCTGAACGGTTTCGAGAGGTAGTGGGAGCATCCGGCTTCCAGAATCTTCTCTCTGTCTCCCCTCATCGCCAGTGCGGTGATTGCAACCACGGGGGTTTTGGAGTATCGTTCCATGTTTCTTAATTCCTGAGCGATATTCAGTCCCATCCTGCTTCTTCCCAACATAATATCCAAAATGATAACATCAAATTTTTTCTCATTGATAAGAGCCATGGCGGTCTCGTAATCATATGCCTCGCTGATATTATACTCTTTTCCGAGAATAAGTTTAAAAACATCTCTTGCGATTGCGTCATCATCGATGACAAGGAGGGACGGTTTTACCTTATTTTCTGCGTCCTTGTTATGGAGATTCGACAGTTTGGATGGGGCGCCTGTGAGCGGAAGTGAAACTGAAAAACTGGAGCCTACTCCTTCTTTGCTTTCAACAGTTATGGTACCACCGAGAAACTGCACAAACTTTTTAGTGAGTGTCAATCCGAGGCCGCTTCCTTCGAAAGCTCGCGAGTAGCCTTCACTCACTTGTCTGAAGGCATCGAATACCAGAGCAATATTTGGAGCCTGTATCCCGATTCCCGTGTCTGCCACGGTAATGAGTGCAAATTTTTGATTCAGTCCGTCTTTTTCGATCAACGATATTTTCACTCCTCCGGCAGGTGTGTACTTTACCGCATTGTCGATTAAATTGGTGAGAATTTTTATCAGGACGGCTTCGTCGAGGTATCCCCTTAAATCGTAGACCGGCAGTCCCAGTTCGAGGGTAATTCCTTTCTCCATCGCAAGTGATTTGTACTGATTGGCAACCGATTTGATACAATCGTTGATGCTGATATCCTTTAGGCGGTACTCGAGTCTGTTTGCTTCAAGAAGTGAGAGATCGAAAATGGATTCAAAAGTTTGAAGAAGTCTTTTGGAGCTTTTCATAATTTTTTCGAGCATTTCGACACATTCATCATCAAGAGACTTCTCTTGAAGGATTTCAGTAAATCCCATGATCCCGATAAGTGGAGTTCTCAACTCATGCGACATGTTTGCAAGGAAGGAGGACTTTATTCTGTTGGCTTCCTCAGCCCTTTCCTTGGCAGCAGTAAGTTCAATTTCAGTATTTTTTCTGTCTGTGATATCTCTGAAGATACTGAGAAGATACAATTCATCATCGAATTCGATGAAAGAGTTTGAAACTTCCACCCATTTCGATTTCCCATTCCAGAGGTGAACTTCACCCTCATACCTTTGCTGGGCATTTTTGGTTTTAAGGGTTTCATGAAAGTTGTTAAGAATGGCAGGGAGATTTTTTGATTCGAAAGAATGAATCACTGTAAATTCCTGCCCTAAAAGTTGTTCCTCGGTTTTTTCGAACAATTTGCAGAAGGAGGGATTAGTATAGACAATCGTTCCCTTTGAGTCACAGAGTCTCATGGCGTCAATGGATGACTGCCAGCCGGCTTCAAAAATCCGCCGGGTTCTCATCACGCTGGCTTCATCGGGTGTGCCATCACCTCCGGCCAAACTGCCGATATTATCGTTTTGCATCAAAAACCTTGGAATGGAGAAACATGAGCTTTTACTCCGCCTTTTTGTAAACAGATCTCATCATCAGGAATTCACTTCCCGACTTGTCATAACCATACATCTCGTTAGCCACCTTCCCTGATTGAGGTTGCATGATCACCATTTTATATTTGTAATCACTGCCGGAGACCGGGTCGAGCATTGAGCCAAGGAGAGTAACCGTATTCGTGGTTTTGTCATAGTCACCTGTGGCAACGGTATATCCCGTCCCAAGATTGTCTATCCAAAAGGAGAAGAACTTTTTCAATTTGTTGTCGTAACCGACGATATTTGCTCCGGTGAATGGTGTTCCGAAGGCAGAACCTTCATGCACTATCTGGAGATATCTGCCGCCAAGTATCATGGTGTGTTTGGAGATCCCTGTATCAACCGTGGCAGCAGTTCCCGGAGACATCCACGATTCCTGAGTATAATTCCATACACCGACAGACTGTGCAAGCCACTGGTGCATCTCACCCGGTGTCATATACTCGGTCCATGCTTTCATGGGGTCTTCCTGAGCGAACAGGGTTGCCGAGAGGATAAAAAAGAAGCCGAAAAACGCCTTTTTCATAAAGTGTGTGTCCTATATAAAATCAGTTTGCAATATATCAAAAAAACGGGAAAAAACACAACTGATTTGCCGTCTGTCACACAATAGTTTCTTTCAGAGGGGTAATATTGCGTTTGTGTATATTGAAGAATTTAGCGATGAAACAAGCAGTAAGTTACACTAAAGATATTTAAAATTTCGCAAAAACTTCGAATAACTTTCAAAATCTTATCAAACGACCCTCCACAAAAAGAGGAGCTTTGCAGCAGCTCCTCCTTTTGCTTTTAAAGCCACTCAGTTCTCATCTTTTACAAACATTGTCAGCGTTGCCGCGATGATCATTGAAACACCTCCAAGGACCAGGGCATAAATTGGATCATCCCCGAAGAAGGTTTTTACAGTAAATCCTATTAATGTTGCAGCCACAATCTGCGGAATCACAATGAAAAAGTTGAAAATTCCCATATAAACCCCCATTTTCTCCTGAGGAAGTGCACCGGAAAGGATGGCGTAAGGCATGGAAAGAATTGATGCCCAGCCCAATCCGATAAAGATCATCGGGATGAGGAGTAATCCTGGCGATGGAATAAAAAGGAAGGAAATAAACGCAAGACCTGTCAGTGTGAGCGACAATGAATGGGCAAATTTTCGTGAAAATCTTTTCGCCAGAACCGGAAGGATGAATGCGGTAACCGCAGCGACGCCGTTATAAACTGCAAAAAGCACGCCCACCCAGTCGGCACCTTCATTATATGCAATCGACTCTGTGTCAACAGTAAGATATAAATGTTTGGTAATCGCCGGGGTTGTATAAATCCACATGCAGAAGAGGGCAAACCAGCTAAAAAACTGAACGAATGCGAGTTGAATCATCGTTTTTGGCATCTTCAGAAATGAATCAACGATTTCAGATACCCCTTGCAGAAAACCGGCTTTGGTTTTTTTATGTTCGAGAAATTCTTCCATGTTTTCGGGCGGGTATTCTTTTGTCCTTATCACAGTCCAAAGCACAGCTCCAAAAAAGGCAGCAGCTCCGAGATAAAAAGAATAAATTACCGAATCGGGTATCTCACCTTTGGGGGCTGTGTTGCTTATACCAAGCCAGTTGGTCAGGATATAAGGAAGAAGTGAGGCGATAACGGCACCAACTCCGATAAAAAAGCTTTGTACGGCAAACCCTGTGGTTCTCTGCTCAGATGGCAAAAGGTCGGCGACGAGAGCCCGGAACGGCTCCATGCTGATATTGATGGATGCATCCATCACCCAAAGCATACCGGCAGCAATCCAAAGAACGGGTGAGTTTGGCATTATAATGAGGGCAAGAGATGCCAGGATGGCACCAGTAAGGAAGAATGGCCGTCTGCGGCCAAGTTTTCCCCATGTTCTGTCACTAAGATATCCAACTATGGGTTGAACAAGCAATCCTGTTACGGGGGCAGCAATCCATAGGATTGGAATATTATCTATTTCTGCCCCGAGGGTTTGAAATATTCTGCTTGTATTGGCGTTTTGAAGAGCAAATCCGAACTGAATTCCGAGGAATCCGAAACTCATGTTCCATATTTGCCAGAAATCTAATTTTTTCTTCATTTAATCGACTTTCCAAATAAAAATCACATCTTTAAATTTACGAACATTGGCGGGAAAATTAGTTATAAGTTTTTAGTTAATAGTTATGAGCATTTGCAAATATTCGGGTCAAAATTGTTAATTTGAAGGTCTGTTTAAATAAGTTATCAGAAACGAATAAAATACAATCCGGAGAAACAAATGCTTCAGATGCAGAAAAAACTGAGTAATCTGTTTTATACAATTCTCCCGTTACCGGCAACGGCAATGGGGTTTGCACTGTCAATTCAAATAGCAGCACTAAGCTGGATTATGAACACAAAGTACCATCTTAATCTGGAAGAAATCGGGTTTGTCTGGGCGGCAGGACCGGCGGCAGGCATCATAGGACAGGTACTGGTGGGGATGATCAGTGATAATGTGTGGTTCTGGGGTGGAAGGCGGAGACCGTTTGTTCTTATCGGTGGAATAACCGCAGCAATAATGCTGATGGCACTGCCGAATATAGATGTTGTTAGTAATTTCCTGGGAATTGGTGAGATAATCATAGTGGCAACCGGTGTTGCACTTTCGCTCGATCTGGCGATAAATATCAGTTTTAATCCTACACGGTCGATCATCGCGGATGTGACACCCGAAGGTGATGCCAGGACAAAAGGCTACACCTGGATGCAGACTATATCAGGTTTCTTTGGAGTGGTTGCCTACCTGATCAGCGTGTTGCTTGACAATTACATATTAATATATTTTGGTGTCTTCTTTGTTTTTCTGTTTTCCGTGATACCGATGTTTTTCATAGAAGAACCCCGCAAATTGTCGGTCGTTGCTGATGAAGCTGAGGAAACAACACATGAGACCAACACTACGGAATTGCTGAAGATATATGCAGCACATGCATTTTCATGGCTGGGTGTTCAGACCATGTTTGTGTATATTTTCGGATTTATAAAGGAAGTGTTCTACAATTATGAAGTGTCTGCAAAAATTTCCGATGAAGCTAACAAGCTGATCGGCGATAACATCTCCATTTCATTCGCAGTACTTAATACTGTCGGATTCATAGTTCCGGCGTTGGTACTTGCTAACATAGCCAAAAAGATAGGAAGAGTAAAAACTCACATTCTTGCTCTTGCATTGATGAGTGCCGGATATTTTGCGATTGCATTGTTCGTCCGTGATTCCATCTCATTATACGCCATGATGGCAGTTTGCGGTATCGGCTGGGGAGCAATCGTCAGTCTACCATTTGCAATCATGTCGGAAAATGTAAAAAAAGAGAAGATGGGACTGTTCATGGGGATATTCAATCTTTCTGTGGTACTTCCTCAGTTGCTCGTTTCCGTGATTGTTGGCGGAATCGTTGAAAAGAATCCTGACAAAACACTTATTTTTATGATCAGTGGCGTGGCTCTCGCAATTTCCGCAATTCTTTGGTTGCTTGTGAAAGAGACCAAGCCGGGTGGTGGAAAACTTCAAGGCGGTGGCGGCGGACACTAAGAGCACAAAATGATCAGACTTAATAATCTCGAACTTAAAAAAGTGGAAGAGGGAGATATCCCTCTTCTGCTTTGGTTCATAAAAAAAATAGCGGAATACGAAAAACTCTCACACGAAGTGACGGCGACTGAGGAGATACTTACCGAAACATTTTTCGGCAGAAAAGCGAATGTTGAGGGATATATTGCATATCATGACGGGAAACCGGTTGGCTATGCAATTTATTTTTACAATTTTTCATCATTCCTCGGGAAAAAGGGGATGTACCTCGAAGACCTTTTTGTTCTGCCTGAATACAGAGGGAAGGGTTTTGGTAAACAAATTCTAATCTATCTGGCAGAACAGGCGATTTCCGAAGGCTGCGGCAGATTTGAGTGGGCAGTGCTCGACTGGAACACTCCGGCGATCGAATTTTACAAATCACTTGGCGCTGTTCCTATGGATGAATGGACGATTTTCAGACTCTCGGGTGATGAGTTGCTGAAGTTTAAAAAGGAAATTTAGGCTAAATGGCGTACAAAAAACCGGCATACAAACCGGAATCTCTACGGGAAATACTTGAAAAAGTGGAAGAAACCGGGAACAGCGCCTTTCTTGTGAATCCTCCATTCCACGGGAAATCCAGATCGATTCTGCTTTCCGGTGCGAAAACAAAATTGATTCTGACCCGTGATAATGTTGAAGAATTTTTCAACAAGATCGAGTCTTATAAATCATCCGGATATCATGTATTGGTAATGGTTGACTACGAAGCCGGGCTCCTTTTTCTTCCAAAACTTGAGGATGTTCTTCAAAGATCGAAAAAAAAGCGTTTTGGCAGTGCTTTAGTTTTCAAAAAATCGTCTGCTCAATTGATTGACCTGGAAGGAGTACCTTTTGGTTTTGAAGGAAACCGCGAAAACATGATATCTGATTTCCTTTTCGATCAGACTAAAGAAGGGTATACCGGTGCTGTAAGGTCGATTAAGGAGAGTATAAAAAAGGGGGACACTTATCAAATAAATTACACTATGTCGTCAAGTTTTAACTATTCGAGCAGTCCACCGGAAATTTTTTCCTCGCTCCTTTTCAATCAATCTTCCAAATACGCAGCATATATAAACCTCGGAAACAGGGTTATCTTGTCACTTTCTCCTGAACTGTTCTTCTCACAAAAATCCAATATGATAAGAGTGGCTCCGATGAAGGGGACGCTGAAGGCTGATTTGTCGACCGGCGCTTCAAGAGAAAAACAGGCTCGTCTTTCCCGGAATCCGAAGGAACGGGCTGAAAATTTGATGATAACCGATCTGTTGCGAAACGATCTTCACAGAATTTGTTCCACTCGCCCTCTCAGACAGATATCAGTGTGCAGAGTTGAAAAATATGAAACAGTTTATCAGCTTGTTTCGGAAATTGGTGGCCAAATAGACAAAAACATACGACTTTTGGACATCTTTAAAGCTCTCTTTCCCTGCGGATCAGTAACAGGAGCTCCGAAAATAAGTTCGATGAGAATCATAAACGGGCTTGAAAAAAGAAACAGAGGGCTGTATACCGGATCGATTGGGTATCTCAACGGGGAGAATGCAACTTTAAATGTTGCTATCAGAACTCTTGAACTGGACAGAGAAAATAAAACTGGGAAGGCAGGACTTGGCAGCGGGATCGTCTGGGACTCTGTCCCGGAGAATGAATATGATGAGTGCGTGATAAAAGGGAAGTTTTTTACAAATCCGTTACCTTACTATAGAATTTTTGAAACCATGCTCATTGACAAGGGGAGTATCCCCTTAATCGAGTTGCATAAGGAGCGGATGGCACAGTCTGCTAAAGTTAATTTATTCTGTTTTAGTCCGGGCTCTTTTACAAAAACGATATTGGATGCTCTTTTTGATACTGACGAAACAAAAAAATACAAGTTGAAAATCCTTCTTGGAAAGTATGGTGACATGGAATCAGAGGTTAAAGAACTGGTGCCACTTCCCGAAGAAAATTTCGCTGCTTTTTCAGGCAAACGCATCTCGAGTAAAAATCCTTTCCTTTATTCAAAGACTACTGAAAGAGCCCTGTACGATAATGAGCGGGAAATTGTTGAGAAGGAGGGACTTTTCGATCTCATCTATCTGAATGAGAAGGATGAAGTATGCGAAGGAGGAATCAGCAATCTTTTCGCCAAAATCGATGGAAAATGGCACACGCCTCCTGTTGGCTGCGGATTGCTCGAAGGCATAGGGAGGTCTCTCTTCATGAAAAAAACAGGTGCCATCGAGAGAGTACTCTACAAGGAAGACATTTCCGGTGCCGAAGAGGTGGTTCTGACCAATGCGGTCAGGGGTCCTGTGCGAATTGATAAAATAACTAATTAAACACCCCAAAAGATGTTATATGGAAATAATTGATTACATAATAGTGGGAATTTACCTGGTCGGCATTTTAATAATTGGAATGTGGTTTGAGAGGAAAGCCTCAAAAAGTATCGATTCCTTCTTTCTTGGTGACAGAAGCCTGAAGTGGTGGGCTCTTGGTGCCTCCGGCATGGCATCCAATATAGATGTCAGCGGAACGATGATTAATGTTGCACTCATTTATGCTCTCGGGGCTCAGGGCTATTTTGTTGAGATAAGAGGCGGAATTGTTCTCATAATGGCGTTTATGATGGTTTTTATGGGGAAGTGGAACCGAAGGGCACATGTGATGACTCTCGCAGAGTGGATGCAGTTCAGGTTTGGTGACAGTCGTCAGGGGAGGATTGCCCGTCTCGTCTGTGCCATTGCGATACTTATGAGTACAATTGCCATCACGGGATATTTTGCTGTTGGTTCGGGAAAGTTTATCGGTGAGTTTTTAGATCTTCCGGAAATCTGGGGAATGAAGCCGGATTTTGTGGCTTCTGTGATTATGGTTTCAATATCTCTGATGTATACTGCTGCAAGCGGTCTCTATGGTGTGGTCTGGACAGATGTGATCCAGGGGGTGTTGATACTGATTTCGATTTTTGTGGTTATCTACATTTCACTCACTCAATATATTCTTCCCGATACATTCATAATTTCGACCCCTGCGGTTGACGGAGGATTTATAAGTCGAACTGTAACGAGGGAAAGCTGGACAAACATCATACCGCAGTGGGAATTAAATTTCCCCGAAGAATCGAAATATGCGATTTACAACCTTTTTGGAGTATCGATCCTTTTTTATCTGGCTAAAACGGTGATAGAGGGAAGTGGCGGCACGGGTGGCTACATGATCCAAAGATATTACGCTGCAAGAAGTGACAGGGATGCCGGACTTCTCTCTCTCTTTTGGACAGTCCTTCTTACTTTCAGGTGGCCCTTCACAGCAGCGGTTGCAATAATGGCCATAGTTTACGGAAACACTACAGGCAACATCGTGCAGGATCCCGAACTTGCACTTCCTACAGTAATTGACAAGTTGATTCCGATGGGCTTCAAGGGTCTGTTGATCGCCGGTCTGATGTCGGCAGCGATGTCAACATTTGTTTCCATAGTAAATGCGGGTGCTTCCTATTGGGTTAATGATATTTACAGGAGTTTTATCAATCCGGGAGCCTCCGAGAAAAAACTTGTAAATCAGAGCCGTCTCGCATCCATAATGGTTGTTGTCGGCGGTCTGGTACTTACACTTTTTATTACGAGTATCAATCAGATTTGGGGATGGCTTACGATGAGCATGGGAGCCGGGCTTATTGTTCCTCTTATTATCAGGTGGTACTGGTGGAGACTGAACGGTTACGGATTTACAGCAGGAATTTTTGCAGGGATGACAACCGCCATCGTTCAGGGACTTGTCTATCCGGATGCACCTGAGTATTTCTCATTCCTTTCGGTAAGTGTGCTTTCATTTGCCGGGACTGTAGCAGTTACACTTCTCACCGAGCCTACGGATGATGAGACTCTATCGAAATTTTTCCTGAAAACCAGACCTTTTGGATTTTGGGGGAGGATAACGGAGAAACTGTCGCCCGAACAAAGGACGGCGATAAGTAAAGAGAATAAAAGGGGCATAATATCTGCAATCATAGCGGTACCCTGGCAACTGGTGCTTTTCGCTACTGCAATGGTTGTGGTTTTTAAGGAGTGGGACACATTTTTTATACTGTTTTTCATACTGGTAATTTTAAGTTATTTTTTGTATCAGGTCTGGTACAAGAATTTGGACGCAAAAGGAGAAGAAAAATGAGATCAATGCACAGATTAATTACAATCACGCTGTTGTTTATTTTGTCGTCGGGAGTTGTCATGTCACAAAAGCAAACAGTTTTCAATTTAATGCCCGTTCCTGCAGAGTTGAAAGCAGGGGATGGACAGTACCGTCTTGATGCTAAATTCAAGATGAAGATAACGGGAAAAATCAATCCACGGATTTCTGCTTATGCTACAAAAGCACTGCAGCGATTATCAGGGAGGACAGGTCTGTTTTTCCTTCAGGATATCGTATCAGGAGCAGATTCGATAGTTAATCCCGCACTCACAATCAGATTTGACCGTGAGGGAGCAATCAAGGTTGGTGAGGATGAGACTTATACACTTGATGTAACGCATGAGAAGATATCGCTTAATGCAGTTACCGATATCGGAGCTATGCGGGGTTTGGAGACATTTCTCCAGCTTGTGGAGAGAGACAGCGCCGGTTATTTTCTCCCTGTAGTATCGATTAAAGATGCTCCGTTCTACAAATGGCGCGGGTTGATGCTCGATGTATGCCGTCACTGGATGCCGCTTGAAATGGTGCTCAGGAATATCGACGGTATGGCAGCCATGAAGATGAATGTACTCCATTTCCACCTCTCTGAAGATCAGGGATTCAGGATCGAGAGCAAGGTCTTCCCAAAACTGCATCAAATGGGTTCCGATGGTAATTACTTCACACAGGAACAGATTAAACATATTATCAAATACGCCGCAGACAGAGGTATCAGGGTGTATCCGGAGTTTGATGTTCCGGGTCATTCCACTTCATGGTTTGTGGGGCATCCTGAACTTGCGAGTAAACCGGGACCCTACAAGATAGAGAGGAACTGGGGGATCTTCGGACCGGTAATGGATCCGACAAAAGAGAGCACATACGAGTTTCTTGACAAGTTTTTCACCGAGATGGCGCAGCTTTTCCCGGATGAATATTTCCATATCGGTGGTGATGAGGTGAAGGCAAACCACTGGAAGGAAAATCCCGATATTCAGAAATTTATGTCGGAGAAAAACATTAAGGATGAGCATGCACTTCAGGCATACTTTAACACCCGAATCCTGAAGATTTTACAAAGAAACAATAAAAAGATGGTCGGCTGGGATGAGATTTTGCAACCTGAAATGCCGAAAGATATTGTAATACATTCATGGAGAGGAAAAAAAGCTCTCCTGCAGGCTTCAAAAGACGGATATAATGTTATCCTTTCCAACGGTTATTATATAGACCTGATTCAATCAACGAAGTTTCACTATAATAATCATCCTGTTTCTCCTGATACTATCCTTCCGGCTGAGCAGCAGAAAAACATTCTCGGTGGTGAAGCTACAATGTGGGCAGAACTCGTTACGAATGAAAATGTCGATTCGAGAATCTGGCCCCGTACCGCAGCAATTGCAGAGAGGTTTTGGTCACACAACAGCGTAACTGATGTGAAAGACATGTACAGAAGACTCGACAGGATAAGTCTTCAACTCGAAGAACTGGGTTTGTTGCACGAAAAAAATTACGAGATGATGCTCCGCAGGCTTGTCGGCGGTGAGGATGTTAAACCCTTAAAGATGCTTGTGGATGTACTTGAACCCGTTAAAGAGTATAAAAGACATTCGATGGGTGTGAAATATACCCAATACTCTCCCTATACCAGAGTGGTGGATGCCGCCAGACCGGATGCAGCCACAGCGAGGAAATTTAATGAACTTGTGAGTGTATTAATTGAGTCACGGGATGGTTCGGTTACCAGTCTTTTGCTCGGTCAGCTCGCTTTCTGGAAAACGGGAATGCCCGAATTGAAAGACCAGATCAAAAGGCACCCCATTCTTTTTGAAGTGATGCCTCATGTCGAAAGTCTCGAATTAATTTGCGAGTTAATGCCCGAAATGGTTGGTTCGGTTTTCTCAGGTGACAAAGTTGATCAGGCAATCATTGACAAGGCAAAAGCTTTCCTGAAAGGGAACACAATCCGTCACGGTCAGGCTGAACTTATGATAATCGAAGGATTCGAGAAGCTCGTTAAATTTTGTGCTCCTTAACCCGGCAGAGGGGTTTCAGATTACAGTACTGGCAATTTTTGTTGTCTCTGTCAGAATCGGAAGTAAGATTAAATTTACCTTCGAGGATGTTCAGGACAAAGGTTTGAATATTTGTTTCTGTGATTTGGAGCAATTCCTCCCACTTTGCCTTTGCGTTCTCTCGGGTGTCAGGAACTTTGCCACTCGAGAAGTGAATATCTTTTGCACCGAAATCATTTTCGTTATATTTCAGGGAGAAAATCTGCGGGAAAAGATATGAAAAGTCTTCCGGCAAATCCTTAATCTTTCCTTTGTCTGCTGCTATTAAATAGAGGGGAAGCTGCAAACGCTTCCCTTCTCTGACCTCCGGTTCAGGGTATTTTTTCCCGCCTGACTTGTAATCAATAACCTTAAACAATCTGTTTGTTTCATCCACATCAATCCGGTCAATTCTTCCTTTAATCTTGATCTCGTAGGGAGCCCTTCTTTCCTCACTGTTCCTGCCTGTCAGTTTTAAACCTCCAAAGTTGCTTTCAAAAAGGGCAGGGAGGAATGTGTTGGAGTTGTTTCTGGCAACCTCCAGATATTTGTAGAGAATTGACCATGTGGAATTACCGGCAATTCCGAGAATTTTTTCGGCTGAAAGGAATGATTCGGTATCAAGGAGTTCGGTAAGGTTGTGATCTTCGATGTTTTTGGCTATATCGATCAGTCTGTTCAAATATTCTTCCAGTTCCGCATCGGTGCAATCGCTGATTTTTTTGTTTTGTTCGAGTAATTCAGAGTGAAATGCTCTCAGAATGGAGTGCAGAAGAGTACCGAACTCAAGCGAATCAAGTTCTTCCGATATTTCCTCGTCGGCTTCTGTTCCAAGGATATATTTTGCAAAAAACTGATAGGGGCACCTGGCATAGCTTTCCAGACTTGTGGCGGAAAAAGGGGTGTTTACCCTCCTCAAAACCGGAAGTGAAAGGGGAGTTTCCTCAGTCTCATCAAATGAAATGTATCCGGCAAAGGGACTGTTTTCAGAACCGGCAAGGTTTGATTGGGCGAGGTAGTCGTTACTTCTTTGTTTGAGCTCCTCAATGTCAAACTGATTTATCAGAGACGATTTTTCGAGGGCAACTACCGCTGTCTTATTGTCAAACTGATGCCAGGAGGAGAAGATATCCCTTTTTGAATAAATTTTTTGTTCATAGTTTTTGATATCAACCGATGTGACAGTAAAGAGAGTCTTGAAATCGCTTTTAAAGAATGATTCAACTTTTGCCTGTTTGCCGGCTTTTTTGCTGTTTGTCAGATAAAGTCTGCCCTGGTCTGGACCTCTCCAAGCGGAGAGCGCCTGGTAGAAGAGGAGTCTCTCTTCCGCCGAATGTTTCTTTATTTGCTCTGTAACACCGTCATATTTAAATATTTCAGCCCTGTATCTTGTGGGAAAATCACCATCATTCAGAGCACAGATAAATAGGTGTTTAAATTTCAGACCCCTGGCTTCATCGGGAGTGGTAATCATAACGCCCGTTTCAGGTTGTTCGACGAGATTAAACCTGGTCTCCTGCGACAGATCGAGCAACATTTCGAGGTATTCTTCATAGTTCCGTTTTCTGTTCTCATACTGCTGTAAAACATTAAAGAGAAATGATGCAGAACTCAGGAAAGTTGAGAGTGCCCGTATGTTAAAGAGAGCGGCACTTCCTGTATCGGAAACATAAGCTGTGAGCAAACCTGTATCTTTTACAAGTTTTTTTAATTTCTTAAAGAAAACGAGGGGCTCCATATCGAGGGTGAGAGATTCGAGATCTCCCCACAGCTTTTGGATTGTGACGAGCGACGATTTCAGGGATGAGATAATGGAAGTGTCATCAAATTCCTCCTCTTCACCGGTGTATCCCTGGTATTTTTGTATCTCCAGGGAGAAAAACTTCACCATTTTATCATATCCCGATGTAACTTTGATATGACTGCACCCTCTTTTAAAATGTGTGGAATTGCCATATCTTTTCTGCAGGACGGGATTCGACAATACCCGGAAGACAGAATCAAAACTAAAATTGTGCGAAATCACTCTGAGAAGGTCCAGCAATCCTGAGACGGGTGAAAAATCACCGGTTCTGAACCTGTCTGTAATGTTTGTCGGGATTCCCTGTGATTCGAATGCAGCCCTTATAAAAGGAGTGTAAGCCGGAATACGGTGAAAAATAACACCAATTTCTGCTGTTTGGAGGCTTTTATCGGTCAAAAGAAGGTTTTTGATCTCTTTGGCTACGAAATTGGTTTCATCATAAAGGGTCGGTGCCTGAATTTCAAAGATGTTGTCAACTTTTGTTATACCGGGTTTCACAGGCTTGAAAAGGTTCTCTTTGAGCCGGGTATGGAATTCCAATACAGACTCAGTCGAAGACTTGTGGCTCCGGAATCCTGCTTTTTCGAGGGAGTTAAAACATTTTTGCAGTTTTTCAAAAAGAAAGGGGTTCCCGATGGAGTAGTCGAAATCGATGTAAACCCTGTTCCCTGTTTGTTTGGCGATTCCTTCCACAAGGGCTATTTCAGGTGAAGTGAGTTCCATAAAGTTTTGCATGAATACTTCTTTCACATCCGGATAAACAGAACTGAAAGCGGAGGGAACAAGCTGTGAGTTAGTCTGAATCATCAGATAGATATCACCAATTTCTTTCATTCCGGAGGATTTAAGTCTTATATCGAGAGCAGAAAATACCCGTGACAGAAAGAGGGCTTTATCTTTGTTTACGGGGTTCAGGTTGTTGATTTCGAGGATTAAACTGTCGGCGTTTGTACCGTTTTCCTTGAACTCGGAGATAGTGTTTTTGATCAGTCTGATCATCCCATTTGTGAGGTTCTGTGAAAAATCGGGATCATTCAAATCGTTTATAATCTGTCTGACAAATACTTCCAGAATTTCATCGGGGATGATTCTAAAACCGGGATCGATTTTACCCCCGATTTTCCTTGCGAGGTCCCTAATGGTATCGGTTTTTATTTTTAATCCGGGGTAATTTTTGGCAAGAAATTTTTTAAATTCCCTTTGTCTTCGTTTGGTAGGAAGCAAAAGAAGGAGACCAGTATCATCGGTTCGGTCTTTGTTGTCGAACAGCCAGTTATCGAGATCGAAACCTTTAAAATTATCGAGTGGTGTAAGTATCATTGTTTTATCCTTAAAGAGAGCAGAGTTAATTTGTCTTTGAATTCGTCGTAAAAGAACTGTTTTTCAAAATATTCGAGTTCTGAAGCGGAAGAGATAGAAGTGAAAAATGAAGCCATCGCCCCGGGGTTGAACTCCCCTGAAAGGAGAATTACGATTCGGAAAATATTTTTATTGTTCAATTCATATAAAAGGCATTTCTGAAGTTCATCGATAAGATCGAAGCGGGAGAAGATCATCAGACCGGTGCCGGGTGTGGGATTCATGGGGAAGCGCGAATTAAGATCAGACATTTCCCTTTGGTGCTCAATAGAGATGAAATCCCCTGTAATGGAGAGATTCCTTAATCTTTCAGTCACAATTTCCGTCAGTTTTTCGATGGGGAAATTAAATTCAGGTGGTTTCGGATAACCTTGACTATTATCAGATTTTATCATTAACTTGAGCGGGAAAAATAAATTTTTAATTTTTTATACCTTGAAATAAAAGATAAGAAAAAATGAGAAAAATTGCATTAATTCTTCTGCTGTCTCCGATATTTTTATTTTCACAGAAACTGGGAGATGTTGCTCCTGTAGAGAAGCCACAGCCTTTTCCGCCAAACACACTTGGGCTCGATCTTATGATCGGTGAAGCGGGTTTTGGATTGGGTGGTTTTTACCGGAAAGATTTATCCGAGGAACTTACCTGGTTTACAGACTTTTCGATAAGCGAAGTGAAGGACGACCGGGAATTTGAATACATCGATTATTGGGGAAGAATAATCGTTGTCGGGAAGAAAAACAGGATTTTTCAGGTCCCTTTTTCCACCGGTTTTCAGTACCGCCTCTTTAAGGAGAGTCTCACCGAGAATCTGCGTCCCTACATTTCGATTGGTGTCGGACCAAATCTTATAATTACCACTCCGTTCGAAAAGGAGTTTTTCTCCTCATTCGGATCGGCGCAGGCAAAGATCGCATTGGGTGGTTATGCGGGCCTTGGAGCAAACTTTGGAATTAACAAAAAGAATCTGCTCGGGTTGAATGTGAGATACTACTACGCACACCTCTTTGACGGTGGTGTTGAGGGGATGGAAGGAATCATGAAACAGAATATCTCTGGGATATTTTTGACGATAACTCTGGGAACGATGTTTTAGACTAAAGTATTTTATGACAGACCGGGTACAATTCGAAATTCTAAATGAACATGCGGGGTTTAAGGAAGAGAGATTACCCGACCGCTACTATACATTCAACGATGTCGATCTCTTAATCGGTGAATTAGTGGGACAACCCCTTTTTGATGTTCAGACTGCGGGGGTATCTGAAGAAGGTCGTGAAATCCGGCTGATTAAATCGGGAAGAGGCAAAATCCGGGTATTCATGTGGGCACAGATGCATGGTGACGAACCTACAGCGAATGCAGCACTTTTTGACCTGATGAAGTTTTTTAGAAATCCCGGAAGATTCTCTAAACTCCGGGATGAAATTCTGGATAACCTGACCATTTGGATAATGCCGCTCGTCAATCCTGACGGCGCGGAGAGGTTTACAAGGGAAAATGCCTCCGGAGTCGATCTCAACCGGGATGCACACGACCTTACAACACCCGAAGCAAATGTTTTAATGAACGCTTTCCGCAATATCAAGCCTGATTTTGCGTTCAATCTACACGATCAGGGAAGAGCACATGCGGCAGGGGATTCGGGCAAACCGGCGACCATCTCTTTCCTGGCACCACCCCCTGACGATAAAAACTCAATCCCCCCAAAACGTTTAAATGCTAAAAAACTTATCTCCAACCTCGTCGACCACCTTCAGAAACTTATACCCGGTCATATCGGAAGGTACAGTGAGGAGTTTGAGTACAGAGCTTTTGGAGACAGTTTTCAGGCTCTTGGTGCAGCTACAATTCTCGTGGAAAGTGGCGGATGGGAGGATGATATCGAGAGACGGTTTCAGAGGAGTCTGAACTTTTTTCTCTTTATTACTGCATTCAAATCGATTATCCCGTGTGAATATTTGAGTTTTGATACAAAACTGTATGACGAACTCCCGGGTAATAAAAAAGTGATGTATGATCTTCTCATCCGGGGTGTCAGCCTTCAAGGAAAAATTGTGAATATCGGGGTAAACAGAATCGAAGTCCCTTCTAAAAAGGGAAGGCCTGTCATTGTAAAGGGAACAGTAAAAAGAATCGGAAAGCTTCGAAACCGAAGGGGTTACAAAGAAATTGACGGCACGGGATTGTCAGTTGTTCCTCCTGTACGGAACGGTGGAAGAGCGGACTTTGTGCTGCAACGGGGGGAGAAAAAAGTTTATGAAGTAAATAACGGAACAGCAAAAGAATTTCCGGAACAAATTTAAATCGTTTCCTTTCTCAACCTGAAAAACAACCACTCTCAAATTAAATTATCCTTAAATCTGCACCATTCAAGTAAAAAATGCTCCCTTTTTTTTGTATTTTAAGATAAATTTGCTATTATTAGGAAACGAGATTATATACTTTTTAAACTTCGAGTATGACAAAAAACTATAACGGCGATATTTACGCTGATTTTGAACGGGAAGCCGTTCCGCACATGGATGCACTTTTTAATTTTGCACTCAGGATGACGGGTGACTCTGACGAGGCGAGTGATCTGGTGCAGGATACCTACATGCGTGCCTTCCGTTTCTTCGATAAATTTGAAAAAGGAACCAACTGTAAAGCCTGGTTGTTCAGAATAATGAAGAACACCTACATCAATTCATACCGTAAAAAGACTAAAGAGCCCGAACGGTTTGATTATGAAGATGTAGAAAACTATTACGAAAATGTAAAGCCCTCTTCCACCGAAGACGCACACCTTGAGAAAGAAATATTTGACAATCTTCTCGATGATCAGGTTGCGTCAGCCATTTCCTCTCTCCCGGAAGATTTCAGAACGGTAGTTATCCTTGCCGATATCGAGGGATTCACTTATGAAGAGATAGCAGATTTTATAGACTGCCCTGTGGGTACAGTCAGATCGAGACTGCACAGAGCCCGCAAAATGCTCTATGCAAAGCTCTATGACTACGCAGGCACAAAAGGTTATGTTAAGAATTAGCAGATATGATGAACGATAAAAACAGACACGAATACGCCGAACTTGTTGCTGCTTTAGTGGATAATGAAATAAAAGACAATCAGTTACGATCTGAATTGTTGAGTGCCACCGCCACCGATCCCAATTTGAAGACGGAACACCATGTCCAGTTGACTGTAAAAAAGACTGTAAAAAAGAAATGCAGGATGGCACAATGTCCCTCCTCTCTCAGAAACAGGATTTTACTCGATATACGGACAGGAGCAGCGGTCGAGAAGGGAAACAACAAACAGGTTTTTTCTCTCCGTCCTTACGCCTACGCAGCGGCAATAGCTGTAATTTTTATTACGCTATTCATATTTAAATATACTGATACCCAAACCGGTGGGTTGGAAGTAGTGGAGTCCAAATTCAGTCTTGATAAAATGGCGATGAACAATTTCAAAGCCATTCTTGATGCAAAGCTTGCACCTCAGATCACTTCGGATGATCCGGGCAAGATTCAGTCTTTTTTCGCTGAAAAGGGATTGCAGTACAAGATGAGAATGGTCTGTCCCAAGGGGTGGCATTTTGTGGGAGCCGTGGTATCACAGGACAATGGTGAAAAGTTCGGTCATGTGGTTTTGTCCGATGCAAAAGGGAATCTGCTCTACATATTTGAGGTGGATAAAAAATATCTCACTTCCGACAAGAAACTCAGCCTCGACAACAAGATAATGTCAACTGTAATGTCGGGTTCATGCTACACTCAGGGAGAGGGAAACATGGGGATATTGATAAACAGATGTGGCGATAATGTTAGGGCTGTTGTTGCAAAAGACAACCCCGAAAACCTTAAAACACTTTTTTGTGGTTTGGATTAGAGAGGTAGAAAATGGCAATTTTAGCGACTGTTAAAAATATTTTATTCCCTACTGATTTTAGCAAATATTCGATGTCTGCTGCGGAGTACGCAATTGAGAGAGCGATAAAATATGACGCTACGATTCATCTGCTTCATGTTATAGAGGATTTTAAACCGATTCTTGCAATCCGTACCTTTGACCTCACTCAGGAAAAGATCGAAAATGAACTGAAGGAGCACGCTGAAGCTGAGATGGACAAGTACATAGCTCAAATGAAAGATAAGTACGGTGATGCGAAAATTGAGAAGGTTTTCCGGTTTGGTGTAAGTCATGCCGAAATTGTGAAATATGCCGCTGAAAACGAAATTGACCTTATTGTTATTGCAACCCAGGGAAAAACAGGACTCCTGCACACTCTCCTTGGAAGTGTTGCTGAAAAAGTTATCCGTCACTCTGACTGCCCTGTGCTTGTGATTACCCCAAAACGGGACTGAAGTAACCAGTCTCTGCATTTCATCAATTTGATTTAAAGCTGTCTCAGATTTGGGGCAGCTTTTTTTGTTTCCCGGTACTCATTGTGTATCAAATAGCCATGCAGAACCTCAGAACTTCGGAGTTTCAGAACCTCAGAGATACTGAAGTTCCGGAGTTCTAAAACTTTCTCTTTCCCAAAAATTGATTATTTTCAGGCACAAGTTATTTTTTATTCGCAGGAATTAATATGATAAACAGAAACAAATTTATAGTCAAGACCTTGTTCTTGATGGTTTTCATGATGGTATCGGGTTTTCCACAAAGCAGGATTGAAAATTTCAATTTCTTCAGTGCAGAGCGAATACACAGTATGGACTGGATTTTTTATTTTTCCAATGCATATCACAAGAATTGGAAAGCCTTCAAACCAGACCCAAGTGCCCATCGTCTCGAACTCCGTCATGAATCAGGCAAAGACACCCTTCTGGATGGGAAATATTACCGGACCAACCTGAATGCACCCTTAAACTCAAAGATAATATACGGACCTTCGGTTTGGCAATCCTCTCCGTACAGGGAAGAAAGAGGCTACAGACAGGTTACCAGATACAGGGTACCGGCAAATGAGTGGTGCCTTGATACCATCAGCTACAGAGTTGATTTCCATTTGAGAAGACTGTCGAACGGGGACAGGATCAGAAGACCTTATGATACTCTTTGTCTTGCAAAAGTAATCATTCACTTTGAAGACGGGGGTCTGGTGAAGGATTCCGTGATAACTCATGCAGTCCGTTCAGGGGAACTGGTTAATACAAATCTTTGCTACATTTCTTATAAACTTGGCTTTCTTGAAGACAACACCTCCCCTGTTGAGTTTATCGGAAACCACACCTCCGGAAAGAAACTTCTGGGAATAGAGTTCGAATTGGAAAACAAAACCACCCGTGAATTCTACGCTGTTGAGAGCATTGAAGTTTCAGATTCGTTTATTTGGGAAAAATACTTTTCGCCGACAGGAAGTTCAGAAAGAATGAGCCGTCTCTTCTATTATCTTAAATCATTACAAACTGATGATAACATAAATGCTTCTATGACATCCCGGGTCGAGGATTATGAAATTGAAATACCGGCTCCCAATTCAGTGGATAATTATGATGCGATACAAATACTCGGGGAATCAATCGCATATCTTTACAAAGAGGGACTGGTACAACCTTTTAAGAAACGGCGGAGCCCTCTACGGACATCATCCAATAATATCATCTTGCGGCATGAGAGGTAAGCGGGGACAGATATGACGAAAAGATTGCCCCCAGATGATTCCTGTTGCAAGAGATACCAAATGACTGCATTCCTGTTTGCTGTATTGCTATGCAGTCTCATAACAAATGTGCATGGTACTATCCGCTATGTGAAAGCGGGCAATCCGACCCCACAACCGCCCTACACATCCTGGGCAACTGCATCTGACAGCATTCAGAAATGTGTTAATGTATGTCAAAGAGGTGACACAATTTATGTTGGTTCGGGGGTGTACAGGGAGTACCTTCGGAATATACCACCTTTCCTCACAATTGTTGGTGAAGAAATGGAATCGACAGTAATAAATTGTTCGGGTCTTAAATCAACAAATTCGTTCCGGAAATCAGCTGTAGAATTAGCTGATTCATTAACTGTGCTGAATTTGACATTAATAGGTAATTCAACTGAAATAAATGACTCCTTAATTAAAATAGCATTCGAAGATAACCCTTTATCCGGAATCGCATCCGGGATTTTGGTACGATATTGTAAGTTGATCAATTTCTTATCAGGTGTCTCACTCGCGAGGGGGGTGATTGGAAACACTATTATGAGGGATGTTCATACATTTCTTTTGACTTCAATAGATGCAAATAATATTGATTCAATTAAACTCTGCGACAATGTACTGGTCCACCCACTGTATTCAATGGAAAATTTCATCATAAACTATCTGAAATATCCAAATATTTTGATCACAAATAACATTTTTATCAAACCGTTCCAATCATCCAGTTTTTATAGTCAGTTATACAGTAACATCTTTTCCATCAACCCAATCGTTGAGTTTTCGAATAATTTGTTTTACACAAGGTCATATAATAATGACATCAATACATTTGTCCCTGCAAACGGCACAATGTCATTCTTCAACAATGTGTTTTGCATTTCAGAGGGTCCTGCCAGGGAATACCGCAAAGACTTCATGGTCTCCTCCGGCAATGTAACCTTTACCAATAATGTGGTTTACGGGTTTGATAAAGGTATCTGGAACAACTCTCCCAATCTGAAGGTAAACAACAACTGTTTCTGGAATGTACCCACCCCGATTAGCGGAACCCAGCCACCACTTGTCAACAGCGGGAATCTGTATGTCAATCCGATGTTTGTGAAGGATTACGGTGACTTCCCCGACATCGATTTTCATCTCCAGATGTACTCCCCCCTTATAGATGCGGGAGACTCAACGATACTCGACAAGGACGGTACGAGAAGCGACATCGGTTTCTACGGCGGACCTTTTGGTGAAAGTTACACATATCAGGATTATGCTCCCCGCGTTCCGGCGAGAGTGAAACTCCGCTCCACGGGTACACAGGGAATCTATGAACTCTCTTGGAGACCAAACACGGAATCAGACCTGAACAGATATGAGGTATATGCCGACAGCACAAGAGGATTTACCCCCGACACAACGAAGATAATCTGGAACGGTACAGATACACTGTTTAACTTCGTTCACAAGAAACCGTATAACAAACCTGTCTTTTTTAAGGTAAAGGCAGTAGATAACCAGAATCTAAAGAGTGATGCGAGTGAGGAGACGGGAATAGTACCCGTATCGGTTGATGAGGGAGATATTATTTCAGAAGATTATCACCTTTATCAGAACTATCCGAATCCTTTTAACCCTTCTACAACGATAGAATACAAGCTAAAAACAAGGTCGAGGGTACGGCTTGATATCTACAACTCGAGTGGTGAACTGGTGAAGACGATGATAAACAAGGAACAGGAGGGGGGATATTATTCGCTGACGGTAAACGCGGAAGATCTTGCAGCACCGGGGAGTAAATCCGGAGGGGTTGCGAGCGGGGTTTATATCTATCGCATCAATGTGGTTGAAAGTGAGAGGGACATCCCCGTATATATTCAGAGCCGGAAGATGCTTTTTGTGAAATAGAACCTCAGAACTTCAGAGTTTCAGAACTTCGGAGATTCTGAGGTACCGGGGTTCAACAATTTATAAAAACCAAAAGAAGACGGATCAATGACCTGTAGATACAGTTTATTAAGTTGTGTTATTTTTACGATCGTTTTGGTACAAACCATAAAATCACAGGTACCAAACGGGATACTTTTCGGGAAAAATTTTGCACAAACAAGTTTTTGGAATGTATCTGAACCCGATGAAAGGCAAATTGACTGGGAGAAACTATTCTCTCACGGTATCCATAATGTTTGGGAAGCAGAAGGAGGCAGTGGTGGTAATTTTTCCAGCACTGTCAGAATGAACCGTGACTCCAATTACACAACCGTCATAAGCGATCAATCGGGGATTTATGTCAAAACCAAATTATCTGAAAGGTCTCTGACAGACACAGCCTGCAACAAAACCCGCCAGGAGATCACACTCGTTGAAGGTCCTTTCATTTATCAGGAAAGGGATTACAGATTTACAAACCTGCCTGGACTTCCAAATTCAATGCTGATACAATATCTGGCACAATTTAAGTTAAAGGGAGGAGGAAGGCCTGATTCGAACATCACTGTTTGTTCATTACGGGTGAATCTGAACCTGACAGACATATCAGGAAAGACGACAACCGTCACATTGGCGGGGAAGGAAGTAAAACGGGAAGATTTGTCCGATGAGTTTTTTACGCTGATCATTCTTCCATACGATTTGCGGATAATAAGCAGTTTCAATAACAGTTCATCCGGTACAATCGATCCGCAAAGCATAAAATCGATGAATATATCGTATGCAGTTGTACTTCCTGAAGGTATCAGCACATTGAACCACGGAGAACTTTACATCGATAATATTGAAGTGATGGACAGGTTAATCTGGTATGTTTATGGTAGAGACAAGGAAAGAATATTGGAACGCTTTGCGCTGAAGAACAGCCAAATGCTCAGTAAGACGAACAGCGATAATAAATCGGGATACCACAACAAAAAAGATGAGATTGCTGAGAAGGGTCACTCCGGACGGACTCCTCATTCAGGGAGCGGTCGGGCTGTTGTACCAACCATCCGCTATGTGAAAGCGGGTAACCCCACGCCTGTGTATCCGTACACCACCTGGGCGACTGCATCTGACAGCATACAGAAAGTTGTTGACATGTGTGAGAGCGGAGATACGATACTGATCGGGACGGGTATCTACAGGGAACAGGTGGTATCAGAACACCAAGGGAGAGACCTTGCGATAATCGGTGTTGATGTTGACAGTTGCGTTGTGGATATGAAAAATATTCCTCAATTTACAACATCTTACGCCTTCAGAATGAGAGATAATCTCATTTTTGAGAATATCACGATTAGAACAATCACTTCCTCAACAGATCATAAAGCGGTTTGGGTGGATGTAATAAGTGGAAGTGCAAATGTAAGAATTCGCTTCAATAAGTTTTCAGGCAGATTTTACAAGTCTTTGACAATCTGGTCAGGTAGGGGGGAAATATCAAATAATCTGATCGCAGGTGCCGAGATTGCCTTTGAAACAAGTTACTCGCCCGGCACCTCAACTCTGAATATAGCTAATAATTATATAAGTAAATCGACTTTTGGATTCATGGTAAATTATGGAGTATTTAAAAATAATTTGGTTTTACTTAGCGATATGACAGGTCTTTATTTGAGCATATTAGGAGGGAGTACTGCATCCTTTTTTAACAATTTAATAGCTAATGGACGACCGGGGTCAATTGGAATTGAATATGCCAGAGGAGAGATAGAAAATAACATAATCAACAAACATAAGGTTGCAATACAGCCATATACTTCAAATACACCTTTAACCTTTCTCAATAATTCAATTGACTCATGCACAGTTGTATTTAACCTCAGCCAGGAGGGCGTGGTCCATGGCAACATCAGTTACAACAACTTCTACGGCAACGGCACAATTTCCAATGACATTTCAAAACTTGATCCCGATACTCTGATCTACACTTCGTATGACCCGATGTATGAAGGCACCGACAGTAGCAACTACCGTCTTCGGATGTATTCCCCCCTCATTGATGCCGGTGACCCGACCATCCTTGATGTTGACGGAACCAGAAGTGACATCGGAAGGTATGGAGGTCCCTATGGTCAGAGATACGAATATCTCGATCTTGCACCCAAAAAACCGAGGTTTACTCTTGTTACCTCACCCCCTTTACCCTCCCGTGGGGATGCCTCCGGCACTCTCCTGAAAGGCGAGGGGAGGATGGAGATTCACTGGCGGGGAGGTACAGAGGCGGATTTCAATTCATTCTCACTTCACAGGGGGAGAGACCCGTATTTCATCCCGGGAGAATTAAACAGAATATACTCAGGCAGAGACACAATGTTTACCGATTCACTCTCTGACCCGACAGGAAACTATACATACAAAATTACAGCGAAGGATAATCAGGGTCTTGTTAGCAAATGGGACAGTGTAACGGTGGTACTGACTGATATCGCAGAAGGTGGAGAACTTACACCCAAGGGAGTGGTACTCTACCAAAACTACCCTAATCCATTTAATCCATCCACAACAATAAGATTCAGGCTTGAAGAACCCGGAGAGGTTATCCTGAGGGTTTACGATGTAAACGGGTCAACCGTTGCGGTATTGAACAATGGTTGGCTACCTGCAGGAGAGCACGAGAGGGATTTCACCCCGGGAAAGACAGGAACGATGAATGACATGGCATCGGGAGTATATTTCTACAACCTCACAGTAAGGGATGCAAACCTGAAACCGGTTTTCATCCGCTCGGACAAGATGCTTTTTGTGAAATAGAACCTCAGAGTTTCAGAGCCTCTGAACTTCCGAGATACTGAGGTTCTGAGGTTCCGGAGTTCTGACATTCCCTGAAATTAGTTTATGTGTGGAATAATTAGTATATTAGGTGCTGGAAATTAAAATTTCCTCGAAACAGCCTGCAAGAGCGGCAATTGGTGTATAAAACTTTCCATAAAGACAAAAAACACGGTATCCCCCGACAATCAAATCTTTCTATTCGTTTTATTATCAACTTGTACACTTCCGGCTCGGAAGTTTCTGCCTCGGGTTTGACATTTATTTATTTTGATCAGCAAGTATCCCGCAATTCCGTATAGAAAACGGAGAACGACAACAGAGTTACAAACTCCCGTTCGGGGTCTTACGCCGGTCGCCAACCTTTTAAGGATTTTATGTTTAAAGAAATTGGAATTGAAGAGAGCATCATTAAAGCCATCACAGAACTTGGCTTTGAAACGCCCACTCAAGTTCAGGAACAAGTAATACCATTACTTTTGGAAGATAACAGCAGGGATATTATAGCCCTTGCACAAACAGGTACCGGAAAGACCGCAGCGTTTGGCATACCGATACTTCAGAATCTTGATACTGCAAAGAAAAAGATTCAGGTACTTATATTAAGTCCGACCAGAGAACTTTGCCTACAGATCGCCGATGATCTTGCAAACTACTCAAAATATAAAACAGGTGTGAAAATTGCCGCAGTGTTTGGCGGAGCGAGCATCGAAAGACAAATAAAATTAGTGAAAGACGGAGCTCAGATAATATCAGCCACTCCGGGCAGATTACTCGATCTGATTCATCGTAAAGAAGTAAACATTTCCGAAGTTGAGACTGTTGTTCTTGATGAAGCTGATGAAATGTTGAACATGGGATTTAGAGATGAACTCGTTGCGATACTTTCAGAAACACCTGCTGACAAGAACATGCTTCTTTTCTCTGCAACCATGCCTTCAGAAATTACCGGAATTGTTAAAAAATATATGGAAGACCCGATTGAAATTACAGTCGGAAAGAAAAACTCAGGTGCCGAGAATGTAAATCATGTCTGCTATCAGGTATATGCAAAAGACAGATATCTTGCACTGAAAAGAATCGTGGATTTTTATCCCGAGATTTACGGTATTGTTTTTTGCCGTACAAGGAGAGAAACCCAGGAAGTGGCAGATCTTTTGATGAAAGACGGTTATAATGCTGATGCACTTCATGGTGACTTGAGTCAGGCTCAGCGTGACCAGGTAATGAACAAATTCAGAATAAAACACCTGCAGATTCTGGTTGCAACTGATGTTGCTGCGAGAGGTCTTGATGTTGACAACCTTACACACATTATCAACTACAGCCTTCCCGAAGAGATAGAACTCTACACACACAGAAGCGGAAGAACAGGCAGAGCCGGAAAAAAAGGGACTTCGATTGTTATTTCCAACGCAAAAGAGAAACACATTCTTAGCCGCATCGAAAAACAGATTAATAAAAAGTTTACCTTTGAAGAGATTCCTGCCGGTAAATTAATCTGCGAAAAACAGCTTTTCCACCTGATTGACAGAATGGAAAAAGTGGAAGTTGACTATACTCAGATCGAATCATTTTTGCCCGAAATCTACAGAAAACTTGAATGGCTCGACAGGGAAGAACTGATAATGAAGTTCGTTTCGGTTGAGTTTAACCGTTTCCTCGATTACTACAAAAACAGTGCGGAACTTGCCACACCGAAAGAGGGAAAATCGACAGGCAAGAATTCAAGATCTGATGTGAACTACACAAGATTTTTTATTAATCTTGGAAAAACCGACAATCTGAAACCCGGAACCCTCATGGGACTCGTTAACGAGTACACAGGATTTTCCGATATACAGATTGGTGACATTGAACTTCAGCGGAACTTCTCATTCTTCGAAGCGGATTCCGAGTTTACCGATGTGATCATGAATTCATTCGGTGGAAAAGATTACAAAGGGAGAACCATTTCAGTCGAAATTTCAGAGGGTAAGAGCAAATCCGGTTCGGATGACAGACCAAGAAGAGCATCATTTGGTGGCGATCGTGGCAGAAGTTCCGAAGGCGGAAGAAGCAATTACAGAGGCGGCAACAGAAGCAGAAGCTCTGAAGGCGGCAACAGAAGTGGCGGCGGCGGATACGGTGGCGGCAGAGGAAGAAGCTCTGAAGGATCATCCTCGGGTGGTTCAGGATATGGCCGCAGTCGCAGTTCCGAAGGTTCATCATCAACCGGTTCAGGCTTTAACAGAAGCCGCAGTTCCGAAGGTGACAAAGCCGGTTCCGGATTCAACAGAAGCCGCAGTTCCGAGGGCTCATCGGGTGGTGGTTACAAAGGAAAAAGAAGCTCTGAAGGTTCTTCAGGCGGTTACCGCGGACAGGGTGGAAGCTCTGAAAGTGCAGCCGGCGGAGACGGTTCCAGACGCTTTAAAGAGTTTAATTCCCGCGAAAGGAAGTCTGACAAGCCTTCTTTCGGTGATAAATACAAAAAAAGAGAAAAAAAACAGTTTTAACACAGATGATTTTCCCCTTTTTACTTGAAAAAGGGGAAAATCTTCCGTATATTTTAAAGCTAAAATTTAATTTATATGGCACGACTTACAAAAAACATAGAAGCATTTTGCAGAACCTGCGCATCTGTAACCAAGATGGAAATCTCTACCCCCGCGGGAGAGGCTTTTGGCGAAGACATGTACTGGGCACACTGCAAAAAATGCAAGAACAAACTTGTTATTTCTGTTGATGATATCATCAGAGACGACAAGATATCGGTAAAAGACATTGACATGGGTGAGGCAGTTGACTACTCGCCGGCCAAAGACTATGAAGTAGGCGTTGTTCTTTATCATAAAGAATGGCAAGATTTCGGGGTTGTAAAGTCGAAGTCCAAACTTTCACCAACAAAGATATCGCTTACTGTTGAATTTCAGAGTAAAGGTATTAAAAAGTTATTAGCTTCCATCAATTAAGAAAGGTATTCGCTTGATAGGCATTACTGTACAAGAGAACGAATCTATAGATAAAGCGTTAAAGCGCTTCAAAAAGAAATATGAACGCTCGGGCATATTAAAAGAATTTAAGAAGAGGACATTCTTCGTTAAACCTTCAATCAAGAAAAGACTTGAGAGGATTAAAGCGGAGAGAAGAGCTCACAGGACTGACAACAAGGATTAACATTATCCTTCAGTTCTCATAAGGTTTTATAACGGGTTTGTGTCTTTTTATCGGAAGATAGAACGACACAGACCTTTTTTAGTCTATTCTTCACACAAAAGGGACCTGCAGTTTATGCAAGCCCCTTCTTCAGTATAAATTCTATTTGATAAGCCGGGCATCGAGGTACTTCTTAAGTGACTCGAATGCATCCTTTGGCGTATCATGTACCTCAAAAATATTGACATCCTCGGGTGAAATGGTGCCCACCTCAATCAGTTTATCAAAATTGATCAGGTTTTTCCAAAAATCACTTCCATAGAGAATAATCTTCATCTCCTTTGTCATTTTTCTGGTTTGAACCAGTGTGAGAATTTCGAACATCTCATCGAGAGTGCCGAACCCTCCCGGAAAGATAACGACAGCCTTGGCAAGATATGCGAACCAGAATTTCCTCATGAAAAAGTAATGGAACTCGAATCCCAGTTCGTCAATCACATAGTCGTTCATGCTTTCTTCTTTTGGAAGGCTGATGGTGAGGCCTACGGATTTGCATCCTGAGAGGGTTGCTCCCTTGTTGGCAGCTTCCATAATTCCGGGACCTCCGCCTGTAACAATAGCAAAGCCTTTATCTTCGGTGGTTCGCGAGTTAAGGTATTCTCCCGTGAGTTTTGAAAATTCAACAGCATCTTCATAATATTTTGCTGAAGCGAGCTCTCTTTCGAGTTGCTTTTTGTCTTCTTCGGTCGCGTTTCCGGAATTCTCCAATTGCTTTGCCTTGTCAAGAACCACTTCCAACGGCTTGATTCTGGCAGATCCAAAAACAACAACAGTATTGGTAATTTTATTTCTTTTGAATTTAGCTTCGGGGTCGAGGTATTCAGAAAGAATTCTTACAGTTCTGCCTTCGGATGAGTTCAGAAATTCTTCATTTTTATAAGATTTAGGTGGTCTTCTTGTCATATCCACTGTTTCCTCTATTTTATGTTTTTCAATAAAAACAATAATTCATATCTTTAAAGTTAAATAAGTAAACTTTATAAATAAACCTGTGAAAATCGATTTTGCGGCTAAAATTAAAAAATAATTATTTCATTACACTATTTCTTTTCCTTTCCCTCCCCCTTTTGGCGCAGTACCAGGATGTTCGCTCGGGGATAAACAATATCCTCACTGCAATGCCTGCCGGAACCCAGTGGTCGATTCTTGTAGTTGACGCCGAGACAAACGATACGGTTTACACATACGGCCACCGGAATGTTATGATTCCTGCATCCAATACCAAAGTGGTAACAAGTGCGGCGGCACTTCACCTGCTTGGCGGGGATTTCATTTTGGCTACCGAACTAAGGTATTTGGGAAGTATAAGCACAACAGGAGTACTGACGGGCGATCTGTACATAAAAGGATTGGGGAATCCGCTCTTCACCACGAAGGACCTGGAAACATTTGTTGCCAAATTCAAGAAAAGTGGTGTAAGAGAGATAACCGGGAATATAATCGGTGATGACAGTTACTTTGATGACCTTTACAGCAGGTCGCAGTATGTAGGGAGCGGCGAGTATGATTACGAGACATATCCTCTTTCGGCACTTGTTCTCGACAAAAACATCTGGATAACAGGAAACAAATTCACCACACCTCCCGTTGCGATAGCTGAAAAATTGAAAGCTGCCCTCGAAAAAGAGGGGATAAGAATTGACGGTAATGCGGTTTCAGGAGTTATGCCCCGTGGTTGCAGCCTTGTGGTAACTTCGGAAGTGCGGCTTGCAGAGTTGCTGAAGATCGTGAACAAGCGGAGTGACAATTTTTACGCTGAATATACAATGAAGCTGATTAGTGCCGCAGTAAACGGAGAGAGAGGAAATACAAAGAACGGAATAAAGCTTTGTATCGGTTTTTTGAATGAGTCGGGTGCCTATTTGAAAGGGACAATTCTTGCTGATGGAAGTGGTTTGTCGAGGAGAAATCAAATCCCGACTGGTGTGATAGTAAAAATTTATGAGTACATTTACGGGAATCAGGTTTTCAGATCGCAGTTCTTTTCAACTCTCAGTATATCAGGTGTGGATGGTACCTTGCGTTCCCGGATGGAACAGGCAAACGGTGACAACAATCTGAAAGGGAAGACAGGTACTCTCTCGGGTGTTATTACATTAAGCGGATATTTCAAGACGAAGAGGGGGAGGGATATGATAGGAGCTGTTTTCTTCAATTATACATACGGTTACCCTGATTATTACAGGGCGCTGCAGGATCAGATATTTAATCTGCTTATCGACAAGCTATAAAAAAAGGCTGCCTTTTTTGGGCAGCCTTTTTTTCAATAAACTTTTAATACTATTTAGCGGGTTGATTTCCACCTGGATTTGCGGGAGCAGTCTGATTTGATCCGCCCTTTTGGATAACGCTTTCAGCACTTGATCCGGTCGGAAGGAAGAAACCATTAACGAGAATGGTAAGAATGGCAATTGTAGCAGCCATTACCCAGGTTGCTTTAGAAAGAAAGTCAGCCGTACGGCGTGTACCAAACATGCTACCAACACTTCCACCACCGAAAGTCGCAGTCAAACCACTTCCCTTGGACTGTTGTGTTAAAACAACCAGTATAAGGAAAACAGCCAAGAGTATGATAACGATACTAAAAAAGGTAAACATTTTTTCTCCAAAAAAATATGGTAGCGGGGGAGGGACTCGAACCCCCGACACGTGGATTATGATTCCACTGCTCTAACCTGCTGAGCTACCCCGCCGAGGGAATTTAAAAAATTCAAGACACTAAGATAACAATGGAATCAGAAATAAACAAACAGATTCTTTATTTTTCTCCTTCTTCATCGGGAGATTCGTTAATTTTTTTTATTAAATCCTTCAATTCCTCCGAATTGGCGGGAGTCTGGATCTTTATTTCGGGTTCGGGTGAAGCTTCATTGCCGTCAATCAGAGCGGCAGTCAGACTTTCGAGCTCTTTGTTTATCGACTCGCTTCCGAAATCCTTGAGTTCTGACGACAGGTAACTCAGCAGCTCCTTGTCGATGCCACTGTATCCGTAGGGAGGCATAATCCTCTCTTTCACTTCTTCTTCGTCCTGATCCGTTTTTTTCTCAGGTTCGAGTTCACTTTCAGAAGTCACAGGCGATTCGATGTTTTCCTCGATGTTTTCGGGGTCTGCAGAATCGAGCCGGGTTTTTAGTTCGACCAGTTTGGTTATCTCGTTACTGAGGATATCTCGTTCGGCAGCGAGCTGATCATTCTCGAGGATGATACCGGAAATTGATCTTTCCGATTTTTGGGACTCAAGTTTGAGGAGAGAGAGCCTCTGCTCGATGAGTGAATATTCGTTGCTGGCTTCGTCACGGGCTCTTCTAAGGGCTTCAATTTCTTCTTTGAAGCTTTGTATCACCTTGAGGAAGCTTTCCTCCGTCTCATGCGATTTTTCGCCGGCTTTGTCAAGTTCGGACAATGTTGCATTAACCGAATTTTCGAGACCGGTTTTTTGTGCCGAGAGTTCGATTATTTCATTTTGCAATTTTGTTTTTCTGGCAGAAATTGATTCAACCTCCTCATTGCCCGATTTTACACGATAAACGATGGAACGGAATTCGATTTCGAGGTTGGTGATTGCCTTCTCTTTTTTTGCAATTTCCTCTGATTTTCTAAAAAGGATGAGCTCCTTGTCAATCAGTTTTTTCGAAATTTCGCGGACCTTAACCTTCAGATCGCTTATCTCCTGCTTGTACGCAGAAGCCATGGTAATAAAATGTTCTTCGGTCTTCAGGATATTTGACTCGATTTCGTATCTGTTTTCCTCGAGGGAATTGAGATGCTTCTTTAATCGAGCGGTTTTTTCTTTCAGAGCGCTTTCCTTCAGGAGGGCATTTTTAATATTTCTGAAGATTTCGTTTTTGAGATTTTCATATTTTGTGATTTTATCTTCGAGCTCATTTACGGTCTGTTGTGAGCTTGAGATGGAAGCTTCATACGACTCGAGCTGAATTTTTCTGATATCGAGGTCGCGATTTGCATTTTCAAGTCTCTTGGAGAGGTGGAGCAGTTTTTCTTCATTTAATTCGATATTATTGAGAATGGAGTTGAAATCTCTCTCTTTATTCTCGACGGATTTTTGCAACTGCGGGAGGTAATCCTCGAGAGCAGCGACCGAGCGGGTCTTGTTTCCAAGGTCGGAAATAAGAGCAATCAGTCTGGACTCATTGTTGTCAATTTTTTCGCTGAGTTCCGAATTCTTTTGTTCAAGCAGAGCTTTTTCCTGCTTCAAAGCCTCAACCTCGGAGAGGAGCATATCTCGTTCTTTGGAATAGAGCGACTTAAAGCTGCTTAGACGGGCGGTCTCCTTGGTCTCAAGGTCAATGAGGTTCTGTTGCAATTTTTTTATTTTCGCAACAAGCTGTTCCTCTTCGGTTTTGAGTCTGTCGAGCTCCAGTTTTTTAATGTCGAGTTGGTTATTTGTATCAGGGGACATAGATCCGCTGTCGAAATTTTCATCCATGGATAGCACCGCGCTTAAAATTCATTGTTTGAATCGTGGGCTTCTTTTTCAATTTTTTTCAGTTTTTCGATACTGTTTACGAGATCGTTTTTCTGATGTTCCAGGCTTTGCAGCTCAGACTTCACACGGTTGAGCATGATCGAGCCATTCTCAATTTCATCCTGCAAATTTGTGAGATCAGACTGTCTTTCTTTTATCGCAGTTTCGAGTGATGCTCTTCTTCCTTCAAGATCGGCGTGCCGTTTCGAGAAGCTGTTGAACATCGAGGAGAGTTTCCTCTCGAGCTCGTTATTCTCTTCCTTGAGGTTTTCACGGTTTTTCTTGAGCTCCTGAACAATCAGGTTCATCCGTTTTTCGGTGTCTTTGAGCTCGAAGAGATTTTTGTTCAACTGATCTTTTTCCTCTTTCAGGCTGTGGATGTGCTGCCGGATATTAGTGAGGTCTTTCTCGGCAATTTTGATTTCCGACTTTAATTCACCCAGTTGAAGATCGAGTTGTTCGATATCAGATTCCTTCTGCGATTTGAGTCTTTCCTTCTCCATGATATCAGTTCTGAGTTTGGTCTGATGCTCACGGAGCGAAACAATTTCCTGATTGAATGAGCGGAGAGCCTCGAGCACGAGTTCCTCTGTTTTAAGCTGTTTCTCTTCGAGGACTTTCGATGATGATTCCAGGTCACTCAGGGTATCGTTGAGATTGGTAACCTCGCCTGCAACCGACAGTTTTGTATTTTCGAGTTCCATCACTTCTTTGGTGAGAAGTGATTTTTTCTCCTCGAACTGCTGGAGATTCAGAAGTGCTTCCGATCTTTTTTCCTGAAGCGATTGTAACTCCTCGTTCATGGAATTCAGTTCATCATTCTGTGCTTTTGCGAGTGATGAGAGTCTGTCAATTTCCGATTTCAGGGATGAAACTTCGCTGCTGAGCTTCTCCCGTTTCTCGAGATAATCGGAGAGAATTTTTTCCTTTTCATCGAAGGATGACGGGGCATGCTCAGGCTGGTACATCTGTGCAGATTGCGATTTAAGTGCATCAACCTCTTCAATTAGAGCTTCCACTTCCTGATTTAATCTTTCATTCTCCTGCTGGAGGTCTGTAAGCAACTTGTTGGCTGTGATCAGGTGGGACTCACTTTCGGTCAGTCTGGCAACGAGTTCACTGTTTTCCTCCTGCAGGGTGTCGTGTGCCAGTCTTAGCTGTTTAATGTTTTCCATTTCAGCTTCAAACTGCTCCATGAACGCTGCTGTTTGTTCCGAATCGAATCCTTCGGGGAATTCAGGCGGAGTGCTACCGTCGAACCCGGGCATTTGGAAAGCTTCCTCATCAACAATAGTTTCTTCGAGAGGAAGGGGAGTGTCTTCCACTTCGGGCACCGTAAATTCACTGTTTTCAACCGGTGGATTAAGCGGCTCACCATCGGGAGATTCGAAATCGACTTCCTGAACAGGAGCATTTGCTTTCTCCTCTTCCATGGTGAGAATGAGCTCCTGTAAACTCTCAATTTCCTGATGGAGTGATGCGATTGTTTCCTGAAGGTTATCGATCTGCAAGTCTTTTTGGGAGATGATTTCATCAAGCTCCAACCTGTTGAAATCTGATGTTTCACTCACCGGTTCGGGAGTTGAATCACCTGTCAGATAAGAAGGCAGTTCGGGCGACTCAAATGGTTCAATGCTGATGCCATCGAGACCCATTGATGCTATCTTACGGTCTCTTTCTTCAATCTGTGACCTTAAGGAGCTGATTTCGAGATTTCTGTCAGCGAGTTCCTCGGAGAGTTGCTGTTGAAGTTGATTAAGCTGCAGTTCCTTTTCTTCGAGTTGAGTGCGGAGCCGGAACAATTCCTCAGAATTGTCTACAACTGACACCGGCTCGGGTTCTGTAACAAAAGGAGTGAAATGAGGCATTTCGAGACTTGATTTTTGAGACTGCAGTTCGGCGATTTCTGCCTCGAGTTCGTGTTTTGATCTACGGAGGTCGAGAATAATCTCCTGCAGGGTTTCCTGCTCCGAATTCAATTCGGAGAGGTCAGCAATCTGTGCCGGAGCAACCGGAGCGGCATTAAGGGTAGCCTGCTCGAGGAGGTCGAACTGCTGGTTCAGTTTTTCAAGGTATGCTTCTTTGGTATTAATTTCAGTCTGGAGCGCCGCTCTTCTTCTTTCCAGTTCTTCAATTTCAGAGCGGAGATGAAGCGGAATTTCATCGTATGCGATGGTGGCTTCAGCAGGAATCCGACTGCCTGACTCAAGACCGGCGATTTCACTTTTGAGTTCTTCGGCTCTTTTCTCGAGTTCCTCGACATCGACATATTTCTCCATGAAAGTATTGAGCTGCGATCTTAAGGTTTCGATATCGATAAGAAGGTTCCCCTTCTCCATCCTTAATTCGCTGCTTTCGCGGGAGATTTTGTCATGCAGTTGTTTTAACTTGGCTACTTCTTTTGTAAGTTTCTCATTATCCTGTGTAAGTTTTTCAAGTTTCTTGCCACCTGTAAAAAGTGCCATCTTTTGCTCCTAATTAAATGTTTTTTTGCATACAAGTGAAATATAAGAAAAATTGCAGAATTAATTGATCAGAATTATGAAAATAGCCTGAATATGGGGTCTTGAAATAAAAAAAGCTGTCACCCGGGCGGGCGACAGCTTATAAAAACGGGGGAGTAATGATCAATCAGAGATTAATCAAGTTTTCCTTTTTTGAGTTCATTTGCCAGACGGGTAGCTTTATAAAGATTTTTTATAGCTTCATACATGCCTGACGAGTGAACAGACACGGTTCTGTTTGCAGTTTCGTCAAAAATAAACTGACCGGGGAGGCTTTCGATGTTGCCGTCAAAAGCGAGACCGACAATTTCAGCTTTCTGGTTGATAACAGGGGAACCGGAGTTACCACCAATGATATCGTTGGTTGAAACGAAATTGAACGGAACACTCAGATCAAATTCTGCAGGTGGATTTTCCCATTTTTCGGGGAGGTTCCATGGGAATTTTTTACCGTGACTGAAGTATCTGTCGTAAAGACCGTAGAAGGTAGTGATCGGAGGAGCGGTGGTTCCGTTGTAGTCGTAACCTTTTACAACACCGTCAGAAATTCTGAGTGAGAAAGTTGCATCCGGTGGAATGGTAGTACCATAAACTTCGAAGACAGCTCTGCCGAGTTTCTCAAGAAAAACGGCTTCCTCGGTCTGCGATTTCTTTACGATATCGCTGTGCGATTTTACTTTTTCCTGAGCGAGAAGAGCGTACTTGATAAACGGATCGTCTGATTTCAGAATATCTTCAACTTCCATACTCAGAAATTCAGCAACTTTTTCCTTGGAGGTAAGTCTGCTTTTTTCGAGGAGGTATTTAACGGCTTCATCACCTGTTCTTCCGCCTGTGAGGGCGATGAATGCAGGGTGGTTCGTACCGATGAGTCCGCTGATAAAAGCGATGTTTTCTTTTAAGAGAAGTTCCGACATCGTCTGATCGAAGTCATCGGGGAATACTGTAAGTTCAGGTTTGTTTCCTTTTTTGGCGGCACCAATGATGCCTGAAGCAGTAAGGAAATATTGTGAGAAGATCATCGGTCTTACTCTGAATGCATTCAGTTCGTTGAAAACTTCATTCATTTTTTTTCTGCCATTTGCAATTTTGTCCCAAAGTTCGCCATATTCGGAAGCGAGTTTAGGATCAGCCATAACTGCAGCCTTAAATTTTGCTTCCCAGTCCTGTTTTTTCTTCATAAAGACAGGGTTAAGGAGCCCTTCGAGCTGACCGTTGGTGGCTTTTAAGCCGTTGGCAAAGCTAAAGAGCTGATCGTTCATTTCGTAAGCTTTTTCAGGCTTCAATTCAAGATATTTTGAATATGAATTCACGAGTGATTTCAAAAATCCAATGGTAACGGGGGTTGTGTAATCTCTCTGCGATTCGAGCATGGAGACAGTATAAAGTCTGTTGGTGCTTCCGGGGTTACCTACTACGAAAACCGGTTCACCTGTCATGGCGCCGTTTGTGCTCCATTTGAAGTAGTGATCGGTTTTTAACGGTTGACCATTCTCATCGTAAACACGGAAGAAGGTGCAGTCGAGATTATATCTTGGGTAGGTAAAATTGTCGGGGTCACCACCGAAGAAACCGAGCTGGTCTTCGGGAGCGAATACGAGTCTAACATCATTATATCTTTTGAAACCATAAAGGGAATATTTACCGCCGTTGAAGAAGGTGATAACCTGTCCTTTTAAGCCTTTGCTTTTAAGTTCTTCGACGAGTTCTTTTTTCTTGGCGTCTCTGGTTTTCAGTTTTTCGTCATCGGTGGTACCGGAATCCATGGCTTCGCGGATTTTGGAGGTCACATCTTCGATGTAAACGAGCTGTTCAACGAAGAGTCCGTCAACTTTTCTTTCTTCAGCGAGAGTAGAAGCCCAAAAGCCCGATTTATGAAGGTCTTCGCCCTCTTTGGAGACTCCGGTTATGCTCTCCCTGCCGCAGTGATGGTTTGTCATTACAAGACCGTCGGCGGAAACAAATGAAGCAGAGCAATAGTCGGCAAAGCGAAGTGCAGACATTCTTACATTGCTGTACCACTCATCATCGGGTGAAAAGTTGTAGGTTGATTTTAAGTGATCAGTAGGCGGGAAGTCGAAAGTCCACATCCTTCCTGTATCAAATTTGCCGGCTTTTACAGTATCAAGATTTACTCCTGTGTGCTGTGCGAAGACGGTGGCGGAAAGTGAGAAGACCACCAGCAGGGCTGTAAGAGCCACATTTCTGAAGGACTTGAAGAAAGTTATATACATATATCTCCTTTGGGGGTTTTTAAAGCTTGAAAAACGCAACTCTAAAGTTAATTAAAAATATCGCTTCATTCAAGCGAGAAATGGTTCAATAATTACAGCGACAAATGGAAGTTGCAGCTTCCGAGAACATTGCCGTTTACCCTTAAATCGATAATATGATCACCCGGATAGAATACACGGGTGTTTATCGGAACGAACGGAACAGATTTTTTAAATTTAATCTGCTGCCGGGGTTCAAGTGTCTTTTTAGACAATTTGAAAACTTTTAGTTTATTGGTTCCATTGGCTTTTTTGAAATGGACACCGTAATCGATCATCAGTTTTACAGGAGAATCACCTTTATTTTCGAGAATAAAATCAAGACCAAGGGATTCACCGAGTGAGATAGCTTTTTTCGAGATGGAAAAGCTGTTTAGTGATATTTCCGTTTGTACAGGGTAACCCTGCAGCTCGAGAGCTTTGGGATGTCCCATTTTATAGAGCGTTCTCAACGAATGATTTATGAGCCATTCCCGTTCAGGTGAAGCGTTCTTTTTCCATCGAGTGAGAGTCTCGACGACCACTTCCGGGTTGTCCTTTGAGATGTCATTCAGGTTGTTTGCCGCTGACCGTCTGACAACGAGAGCGGGATCGTCTTTTAATATTTCAAGAATTTCGAGGACAGGCGAGGGGTCTTTGATGAAAATATCGAGTCTGCCGCACAGTGGGAGTCTGGGTCTTGTACCCTCACTTGCGAGTCTTCTGCCGAGAGCATGCGGGTGACGGGCAAGTTCCTTCAACCGGGCAATGGTTTTTTCGGGGTAACGGATCAGGAAAGGTCTGATATCGTTTTCAGTACTGAATCTTAGTGTCATTTCGAAAAGAACTTTTATCGAAAGATCGAAATAATCCATTCCGTTTCTTGAGATAAAACCAGCCTGAGGTATAATAATAAAACCTTCATACCCCTTCAATTCTTCACTTCCCGCGGGTGGCAGTGCCTTCAAAAGGATATTTGCAGCTTTTTCGAAGTCTTTGGGGAGGAACCGGTCAAGCGAGTTCGAGATGAGATTTCCTCTGTCACCAAATCCGAGAGATTCAAGTTTTGAGTTGACGACGGAGCAAAATCCTTTATCATCGAACTCATTATAGACAGCTTTTATATTAGCAGCGAGATGCGAAACGCCTTTTGTGCTATAGACATTTCGTAAGAGGAACTTTTCTTCCATTATTTCCAAAAATTAAAACGGGAATGTAATCAGGCAAGGGTATGTATTTTTATTAAAAAGTGACAAACTGTTTTAATCAAGGATGGATGGAATTACTATTCCTTCCCCGGTGAGAAACAGCTCAGACAGCGCAGGAATTGCAGTATTTTGTGTTCATAATGTGTGCCGTAATCATGGAGATACCTCCGGCAATAACCATTATCAGATGAGTGTTCAGTTCGAACCCTGAATGGCCGTGGTCGTGTGCATCACCGAGCAGAAGAGAGGAGGAGACAATGAGTATTGTTCCGATGGCAAGTAGAGAGATAATAAAAAGATTCCGGTGAGAAATCCATGCTTTATAAACAGCATAACCGGAAACGGGAATCACAAGGAGAGCGAGGAGATCATGGAGAAATCCACCGACATTATTCAAAGCGAGAGCGGTGAGAATAACAGGTCTCAAGGTGCACTCAATCAGGCAGAGAGTGGATACGGTAATACCTGTCTTGTCTATGTTATGAATCTTGTTGTGTTCCAAATGGTTAAATTTCACTTTTTTCCGGAAAAATTGTTTTTGTTGTTACAAATGTAAAAAGAATTTGTCATTCTTGCAACAATGTTGCAAAAATAAAATAAAAATATTACATTTGCAGAGTAAAAAAAGAAAAAGAATATATGAGCAACCGACCGGAACAACTGCTGAAGTCGCATGGAGTTCGAATCACCACAATAAGAAAAGAGATTGTATCGGCACTTCTTGATAAATCCACCGCCTTGTCGTGTAAAGAGATAAAGGAGAATATCGGTGATGATTTTGACAGGGTGACGGTTTACCGCACTCTGAATACCTTTGTGGAAGAGGGTATCATTCATCAGATAGCCACAGGTGACGGCACTGTTCTGTATGCTTTATGTTCATCCGGTTCTTGTAACACCCACCGTCACGAAGACCGCCACATCCACTTCCTGTGTTCGTCGTGTGGACAAACCTTCTGCCTCAACTACCACAAACAGCCTGAACTTGATATTCCGGATGGATACAGTGTGAAATCGCTGGAGATTTCTGCCACCGGAATCTGCAAAGCCTGTTCAATCAGCTAAAATTTTATTAAACTCTTGCTCTGATCAAAAATTTTTTTATGTTTAAATCGTAAATCGATCATTGTTTTTGACCGGAAATATTACTACATCTTATGAATTTGTATCAGAAATGGAGTTAGGGATTTATGCGAGCAAAACAGAATCAAACTGTAATGATTTTGATGGGAATAATCATTGTATTACTCCTTATTGTCGTTGCCCTCTTTGTGGTAACCACAAATAAAGAAGGGAATAAGGAAGCTAAAACCGAGTCGGTTAAAGCTCCAGTCGTTGACACGACCAGCGGATATGAAAGGCAAGTGGAAGAGAGGAAGCCCGATTCCACAAGGGTGAGAGACGACAGGAAATTGTCGGAGATATGGGCTTTTTTCAATGAATACAGCAGAGGCAATAAAGAAGAGCTGACGGAAGAACTGGCAGACCTTTATTCATATCCCGCAATCTACGGAAAAAATACTTTCGACCGGGAAAAGATGAGGAGTACACTCTTTAAATTTTTCGATAACACAGACCCGAATGACCACTACTTTACAGATCTGGTTGCATATGAATTTGACAGTGGTTCCATTTCAGCATACATAACCGAATTCCATTCCACTTTCGACAGGAAACTGAGAAAAGATTCTAATGTAAAGGTTTACAAGAATTTCAGGTTGATACCCACGAACCGAGGGTACAAATGTTCCGAACAGCACATTATTACAGTACTGCGTCCATAAGTTTAGTTTTTATGTTTTAAGAGCTGAATGATCAGGTAAATGAGACCGCCGATGACAGCGACAAGGAAAATAACCAGAGGATAGAAAGAGCCACTGCCTGATTCTTCTTCTTCTTCTTCCTCCTCGTCTTCTTCGTTAGTAACATCATCCTCAGTCAGTTTACCTGACCAGTCGGGTTGAGCAGCGGTTTCCGAATTGCGATGGTTCCGGGATACCGGTTCCTCTTTTTTGATTTCCTGATTCACCTCGCTTTCAGGAGCAAAACTTTCGAGAGATGGTGAAGAGACATGTGCCCTTATTTCGATCGCTTCAATAAAATCGGAGACAGATTTGAATCTCAGGTTTTTGTCCTTTTGGATCGCTTTGCGAATAATTTCCACAAGATATTCAGGGATGTGCGGGTAGTAATCTCTTGGATCGGGAATCTTTGACTGATTAATCACCCTGATTTTATCGAGCATTGAATCCTGGGAACCGAAGCCAAAAGGGAGTCTTCCCGCGAGCATTTCATATAGAGTCATCCCCAGACTGTAAACATCACTTCTTTGATCCACATCCTTACCGTTCATTTGTTCGGGACTCATATACTCAAGTGTGCCTAGCATCGTTCCTGTTGCAGTATGACTGTCACCACCCAGTACTTTGGCGATTCCAAAGTCGGTAACTTTTGCTGTTCTGTCTGTGGTAATAAGGATGTTGGAAGGTTTTATGTCGCGGTGAATCAGGGGTTTTGGAAGATTGTGTGCGTGTTCGATTGCCGATGCTATTTGCATAAAGATAGGAATTGCCACTTCGGGGACGATTGGTCCCACTTCCTTGCCGATCACTTTTGAAAGTGGTTTACCATCGATATACTCCATAATAATGCAGAGGTAGTTCCCCTCCGTTATATAATCATATACTTGAACAATGTTAGGATGGCGAAGTCTGCCGGCGTTTCTCGCCTCTTCTTCAAATCGTTCCCTCATGTGGGGGTCGATGGCAAACTGTTCGTAGAGCATTTTCATGGCACGAATCTCACCCGTGATGTGGTGGCGCACCTTCATGACCTTTGCCATTCCACCATACCCGATGTTTTCCATTACTTCATACGATTGTATTCTTTGGCTCATATCTATACCAAAATTTAAATATTTGCAGTTTCAGATTTTTTCTAATCTCCGTTTATAAACTATATAAAAAAATTCAAATTTCGGGAAAAATTTTTGAAAAAGAGGGGTTTGAGGGGACGCAGATCCGCCTCAGCGGACCAGGTACACGCAGATTAGACAGATTAACGCAGAGGGAATTTTATAGTTCCACGGATTGCACAGATTCTTCACGGATTCCACAGATAGTGAACAAACCCCGATATCGGAAAAGGAGCGACAATCGTCTCGATTGTCCTGGCGACGGGTATAGCCTTTGTGACGACATGTGGGCAGGGGACGCAGATACACGCAGATTGGACAGATTAACGCAGAGGGAATTTGAGCCCTTGTGGCGACATATGTGTAGAATCAAGTGACCCCTTTCAAAAGAGCCCTTGTGGCGACATGTGGGTAGAAAACCAAGACACAAAACAAAAAAACATAAATTCATTGACATTGCGAGAATAATTGTTACATTATCAGTGCGTGAGAATAGGTTTATTGTAATGTGTTAAATTCCATACATGAGGAATAAAATGAAACGATTCGCACAAGTTACAACTCTTCTTTTCCTGATTCTCTTTTTTGAGATCAGCGCACAACACTCCGAAAGGCTGAACGGAGCCTGGTCGGTCAACTGGACTGACAATAACAGTACTTCCTTTGCCGGCACACTTGTCATGAATTCCACAGGCGGTTCAAAATTCGAAGCGGTACTCGTCTGGCAGCTCAAAGCCACCAAGCCCGGAAAATTTCAACAATACATCGACAGGATTGCCGTCGAGTTTCTTGAAGGAACTCTAACGGGCGATGAAATTCAGATGTCAGGTTATAAAGAGGAAGACCCGCTCGGGATAATAGCCCTTGACTCATACAAACTTTCTTTATCCGGTGATGGAAGGAATATTGAAGGCAAAACAAGTAATGGAGGGAAGTGGAACGGTATATTTACCGCATACTTGTTGAAATAGGAAAAACTGCCCCCTAAAAAGAAGTCGCAGGGAAATTTCCCTGGAGGTTTCCGGAAGTCTCCAACGGGAGAGGTGCATCCGACCATTCTCCGGCAAATCGCTTTGCTTATGAACTTAGAGACAAATTATGTAAATTTGGATTCATTTATTAAATATTTAGCAAAAGAATAACATGCCGGAAGAATTGGAAAACAATAATAATACAGAAGTTTCTGCTCCCAGAGATTTTATCAGACAGATAATTGATGAAGACCTGCGTACAGGAAAGAACGGTACAAAAGTACTCACCAGATTCCCACCTGAACCGAACGGTTACCTGCACATCGGACATGCAAAATCGATATGCCTCAATTTTGGAATCGGAATCGAATATAACGGCAGGACCAACCTGAGGTTTGACGACACAAATCCCAGCAAGGAAGACACAGAGTATGTGGATTCCATCATGGAAGATGTGAAATGGCTCGGATTTGACTGGGGTGACGGACTTTTTTACGCATCCGATTATTTTGAGAAGCTGTATGATTTTGCTGAACAACTTATATTAAAAGGAAAAGCGTTCGTTTGTGAACTTTCACCCGAAGAAATGAGAGCATACCGCGGAACCCTGACAGAGCCGGGAAAGGAAAGTCCCTACAGAAACCGGAGTATTGAGGAGAATCTTGACCTCTTCAGAAGAATGAGAGCCGGTGAATTTCCTGATGGTTCAAAAACCCTAAGAGCCAAAATTGACATGAGTTCAGGCAACATTAATATGCGTGACCCTGTTATTTACAGAATCATGCGGGCTCATCATCATCGTACAGGTGATGCATGGTGCATCTATCCGATGTATGACTATGCTCATGCCCTTTCTGACATGCTGGAAGGGATCACACATTCGATATGCACACTGGAATTTGAAGACCACCGTCCGTTATACGACTGGGTTTTGGATACTCTTGAAACGCCCTGCCACCCGCAGCAGATTGAATTTGCCCGTTTGAATCTAAATTACACAATCATGAGCAAACGGAGGTTGAACGAGCTGGTTACAAAAGGATTTGTTAACGGATGGGATGATCCAAGGATGCCGACCATCGCCGGACTAAGGAGAAGAGGCTACACACCCGAGGCGATAAGAAATTTTGCCGACCGCGTAGGCGTTGCGAAGAGAGAGTCGATTATTGATGTCGCACTTCTTGAATTCTCCATAAGAGAAGATCTGAACAAACATGCTGAACGGGCTATGGCTGTAATTAATCCGCTTAAGGTGATAATTACCAATTACCCCGAGGATCAGACGGAGGAGATGGAATTTACCATCAATCCTGAAGAACCGGAAAAAGGGAGCAGAAAGGTACCGTTTTCCAGAGAACTTTACATCGAGCGGGAAGACTTTATGGAAGAACCTGTCAAGGGTTATTTCAGACTTTTCCCCGGTAATGAAGTTCGTCTGAGATGGGCTTATTTTGCGAAGTGTACCGGATTCAAAAAAGATGAAATAACCGGTGAAATCGTTGAAATATACTGTGAGTATGATCCTGCAAGCAAAGGCGGGAACTCACCTGATGGTCGTAAAGTTAAAGGTACAATACACTGGGTTTCTGCAAAACATGCAATTGATGCTGAAGTCAGACTTTATGACAGGTTGTTTGATCATGTTGACCCGAACAGACCTGACGAAGGGAAGGAATGGACAGATAATCTGAATCAAAATTCCCTCACCGTGCTAAATAATTGCAAACTCGAACCTTATCTTAGGGATGTGGTGCCGGGGTTCACATGTCAGTTCGAAAGACTCGGCTATTTTTGTGCTGACATAAAAGATTCGTTTCCGGGAAAACCCGTGTTTAACAGAACAGTTACGCTTCGGGACAACTGGGCTAAAGCGAATAAATAGCGAGAAAAATTTTATATTGAGATCAATATGAATTCCCATAAATTGTTTTTGTTTCTCATCATGATCCTTCCTCTGTGGGTTGTGCTGAACGGCTGTGCCACTGCGCAAAACAAGGAAGAGAAAAAGGAGAAGAAAGAGGAAGAGGAAGTAGTGCCTGCCCCGGTCGAAGTTCCGGAGGAATCGGGTGCTTTCGAGAAAGGATTTAACAAGGAGATGCCCGATGAGGGTGGACTCGGTTATTCACCCGATCTTCTTCTTTCCACATTCTCAGCCAAGGCTTCCGACAAGGAAACTGCCATGGTGAAAGCAATGACCGGTGCAAAAAACGGACTTTCGCAGCAGATCGAACAAAAACTTGAAGATTATCAGAAATCGCTAAAAAAAGAGAAGTTGAAGAATCAAAAGGAAGTTGCCGACATCTTTTCCAATGCCGGCAAACTTGCCAAAAATGAATTGCTTCAAAAACCCGTCGTTACTGACAGCTCCGTCAACAAAGTGGCAGACGGCTGGGAAGCCAATGTAATGCTTGAACTGAAAGAAGCCGACCTAAGCAAAAAAATAGTTGACCTCACCAAAGACAACGCCGAGTTTAAAAAGACGAAGCTTTATAAAGAACTGAATATCAGCGATTAACTATTAACTATGAACTATGAGCTAAATCCCAAAACAGCTCATAGTTCATAGATCATAGCTCATCCCTAAAACTTGTTTCTCCCCATCTTTTTTGTATCGTAGGGAGCGGGATCGCCTTTCAGATATTTGTGGAACCACTCGAGGTGGGCATTGTAGTAAAGCGGCATCGATTTGGTGTGTGAGGGCCAGTGACCATCGTTATCGAAAATGATCAGCCGGGAGTCGATACCAAGTTTCTGAAGAGCGGTGAAGTATTCGAGGCTTTGGTTGTATGAGACGCGGTAATCCCTTTCGCCCGTTACGATGAGTGTGGGGGTTGAGAAATTTTTGACATACTCTGACGGACTGTTGGCTTTATATTGTTTTGATGTCCATGGAGTTCCCTTCAGATCCCACTCAGGGAACCAGAGTTCTTCTGTTGTGCCGTAGAAGGCATCGAGATTGTAGAGTCCCATCATGGAAGCAAAGCATTTGTATCTTTTTGTGGTTGCCTGAAGCCAGTTGACCATGTATCCTCCAAAAGACCATCCCATTGCGCCAACTCTTGATTTATCCACATAAGGAAGATTCTCTAGGTAATCAGTAACTTTATGGATATCTTCGACCACTTTACCTGTCCAGTCTCCTGAAATTGCCGCTGTGTATTCCTGTCCGTACCCTGTTGAGCCGTGGGGATTTGGGAGTGCATATATGTACCCGTAGCCTGCATAAACCTGATTATCACCGCGGTATGCATCAGACCACTGGCTTTGAGGTCCACCGTGGATATTCACGATGAGTGGATATTTTTTATTCGGATCGAAGCCGTGAGGTTTTACAATCATTACATGGACTTTCTTTCCGTCCGCACCGGGAACCCAGTGATGTTCGACGGGTCTGAAATCAACCTCATCCGTGAGTTGTTTGTTTACGAAGGTCAGTTGAGACTCTTTTTTTGTTGTCAGATCGAGAGAGTAAATCTCCGCAGGGAGGTGATTCAGTCTGTATGTGTAGAACAGTTTTTTACCATCGGGGGAAACAGTGAATCCACCGACATTCTTCTTTGCCACAAGTTCTTCAATTTTAAGTGTTGAAATGTCAATACTGAAAAGGGGACTGTAACCCTGCACATCGCCTGTAAAATAGATTTTCTTTGAGTCGGGGCTCCATAAAATGTCTGTAACCCAATTGTCGAACGCATCGGAAATAACTTTTACAACTCCGTTCGAGAGGTCGTAAAGTGCGATTCTGAATTTATCCGATTCATATCCGGGAACAGTTTGCATTCTGTATGCGAGGTATTTCCCGTCGGGGGAGAAAACGGGATGTCCATCCCATGATTTGTTTACCTTGGTCAGGTTATTCAGGGTTTTCCCTTCGAGGTCTGTCATCCAAAGATCGGAATTTGTTGTTGATACCTGATCTTTTTCACGGTTTGAAGCGAAAACAATCGACTTTGAATCTGTTGAGAAGTTATATCCGACACCACCTCCGAGCATGAAAATTGGAGAATGAAAATTTCCGGGTGTGATATCCTTTATTGAGTTTGCTGCTACATCATAAATAAAAAGATGTGAGTAGAGATCATCCTCGTACTCGGTCCAGTGACGAACAAAAAGGTTATCGGAGACATGCGCATGAACGGGTCCATCCTTGAAAGCCGAGTAATTTGTTTCATTGCAGTTGTCATTTTCTCCACATTCGGGATAGACCTTGGAAGAGAATGCAATCTTTTTACCATCGGGGGAAACCGTGTAGTCATTTATTCCCATGTAGAATGAAAAAAGTTTCTTTACCTCTTTTGAAGAAAAGGTGTAGCTGCATAATTGTGCATTGCCACCCTTATAAGAAATAAAGTAGAAGGAGTTTCCATCCGGAGCGAATGCAGGCGAATACCACCCTTCCTTTTCCGGATTCAATTTTTCAGGATTGGTTCCGTCAACTCCGGCGAGAAAAAGATCAGTATAACTCTTCCCACCCTTCATTTCGTATCGGGTAACGGAGTAGAGCATCACATCCCCCTTGGGAGAAAGAGCCGGAGCGGTTACATTTTTTACATTATAGATATCATCAAGTGTGAATGCTCTTTTTTGTGCATACGACGGAGAGATGAGGAAAATTAATAGGAGCAATGAAATCATTTTTTTCATTTAAATTGTATCCTGTTTTCTGAAAAATTTAATTAAAATTTCATACAGAAAATAATCATTTTTTCTTAATTTAGGAATGCCGATGGAAAGTGTAAAAATTACTATTGATGGAATGACATGCGGTCACTGTGTAAAGGCAGTGGAAGTGGAATTATCTGAACTTGCGGTGAACATACTCGGTGTGAAAGTCGGGAGTGCGGAAGTCAGATTTGATCAGGCAAAAGTGAAAAGAGAAGAGATCGAAGAAGCCGTGAAGAACGCAGGCTTTTCTGTGGTTTCCATCGAAGAAATAAAAAAATAGTTTCTGCTCCGCCGGAGTTTTCATTGAAAGTTGAAAAGATATTGAGAACCAGGATGAGATTCATGACGAGAATAGCCGGCTTTTTCATCCTGCTTGCCGCTATGTTATCAGCTCAACCTTCGCGAGAAGATTTTGTGAGGGGTTTTGTTCAGTATCTTCTCAGTGATCCTGCGAGAATAGTACATTATGTAGAACCGCAATCGCTTGAAAGAGCGGAACGGTTCAATATTTTCTACAATGATGTTTCGACCAAGATTTTAGCGGGAAGTGAAATCCCCCTTTCTGTCAGAAACAGCATATTAAAGGGTGAGACTGAAATCAATCATAAGATTGAGAACCTGCCTCAGGATTTTTTCCGTGTCGAAGTTTCAATCCCCTCCGTCAACTACAAAAAATATTTCTATTTCAAAAAGTTTCAGCTTGTCGCTCCATCGAGTTATCTCACCTTGTATTGGACTAAATATGAAACAGACTATTTTGATTTTTTCGTAAGAGAGAAAAAGAATTTCAATTCATATTCCGGCGCCCAAATTGAGAAAAATGCCGCAGCAATCATGAAACTCCTCGAATTTACAAATGAGGAGAAGGCAGAACTTAAAAAGAAACGGCTTATTTATATTGTTGCCTTGCATGAGAAGAATGTTACCGAGTTCGGTGCTGATGAATCGAAAGGTGCTTTTATTCCCGCGTGGGATGAGATTGTCACCTGCACCCCGATGAATATTACCGGACTTGCTGAGCAGTTGTTGCGGTTCAAACTTCGGAAAATGAATTTGAATACTCCAAAGTTGTTTGGGGAGGGATTTGGTGCTGCTCTTGGTGGGATGCCCCCCCGTTCTTCCGGATTGCTTGTGAAGCTTGGTGCATTCCTTCAAAAAGAAGGAATTTTGGATATTTCAACTTTGGCAGACGACACTTCTTTCGCAGCACAGGACAGATCGTTCTCGATACCTCTTGCTGCTGCATACAACCACTTCCTGATCAGGGATGTTGGAGCAAAGGAGTATCTGAGACTTTACATGCAGAAGAATTCTCCCAATGAGAAGTCTATGGCGGGAAATTCTGTAGAGCTGAAGGTCCCGAAAAAAGATGAATTCATCAAGTATGCCGGGGAATATGTAGCTGAGCGAAACATTCAGGTTGAAGATGTTAAGGATACACTTCCGATGATTTTTGACGGAGAAATGGTTCGCATTTTCGATGGTGGTGATTATTACTGGTTTCATTCGAAGGGGTCGTTTGCCCTGTCGGAAATCCCGGGAATCAATAATTACACAAGCAGATTGTTTAAGGAAGTGGTGCCGACGCGGAGTTATGAAGGGGAGAAATATCTCTTTTTTGTGACGCGTGAAGATATCATAATCTACAATCTTTATAGTGATACTGTGGTTGATGCCCACTACAAATTTGTGGACAAGCAGCCTGTTGCGGGAGTCAGCAATATTTACAGGTTCAGGGTGAAGAAAAGTCTTCTGCCTGAAAATATTAAGGACTTAAAAGTCGTTCAGTTTTTTTAGAGTTGTCAACCCCGTTTTAAATCATTCAGAATCAGTTTTAATTCTGCGAAGTCGTTAACCAGTCTTAGCAGGTCCTCCATTCCTTCTTCGTCCTCTTCCTGTTGAAGATATTTATTAAGGAAATAGATTTGGGTTTCCTCATCGGCTTCCGAGAGAAGTTCACGGAACCCTTGCAGAAATTTCAGAATGGTTTTATTCAGGTCTTCCCTCATTGTTCCGAGTGAGCTTATTTCAGGATTCTCTTCCGCCTTCGCTATTGAGCTCCCCAGCCCGATCATATATTTGGCATCGAAGCAGAGGTTTTCGAAGTTCTTTTCAAGATTACATTCGAGAGCAAGTTCGATGAGAGTAAGGATATCCTTTGCCTCTTCGAGCCTGTCGGTTGCGAGCAGATTAAAATTTTTAAAACAATGATGCAGTTCGCTCAATTTATCCTCTCCAAATTTTGAAGTTTTATATCCAAGCCCAAGCCCGTCTCCGATTGGAATCAAAGAAGTCTCGAGTGCCGGAACCGAAAAAAAATGCTGATTGAATTCCCTGATCAGACCTGTGGATCTCAGGTATTTTGGGGGTATTTCCCCGGTTGCGGAAGTGTATCCGTGCCAAAGCAGGTTATCGACAAGATAAACTCCACCTTTTTTCAGAAGAGGCAGAGAGAATTCGAACAGGCGACGGTAATCTTCCTTATCGGCATCCAGAAAAATCAAATCAAACTCGATATTCATTTTAAGAAGAAAATGAACAGCCTCTCCTTTTAGCAATTTAATTCTGCTTGAGTCGCCCGACGCATCGAAGTTCTGCTCCGCAACCGGGATCATATCGGTTGATTTCTCGATTGTGTAGACCACTCCGTTCTCGGGAAGTGCGGCAGCAATTCTAACAGTAGAATAACCAATGGCAGTCCCGATTTCCAATACCGTTTTTGCACCCGTTGCCTTAACGAGAAATTCAACAAATTGAGCGGATGCTGCGTCAAGGATTGGTACAAAATTTTGTCTGGCAAACTCTTCCATTTCAGCTATCAGAGGGTTTCTCCTCCGGGGAAGAGAATTAAGGTATTGTAATGTTTCGGGAGTAAGAATATCGGGCATAGTATCCGTGTAAAGAATAATTAATTATGCGAATAAAGTTAAAACGCAAAGAAAAACAAAGAAATAAATTGTGTGAATCAAAGATTGGTTATTCCACCTCCGAAAAATCGGTGAATTCTCATTTCATTATCAATACCTTCTTTGCAATCACGGTCTGTTGCCCGTATGCGGAGTTTATTACTGCCTTCAGGATGTATACTCCTGCCGGGAGATTATGGGTGACCGAGTAAGAGTTTGCACCTTTTCCCAAGGAAATATTCTGTTTACTGTACACTTCTTCTCCGAGGGTGTTGAATATTTTGATTGAGGCAACAGTATCAGATCCTGATTTGAATGATATATTAAAGAGATTGCCGCAGGTACACCGGTGGCCGTCATATACTGCCAGAGACAAGTAGAGTGCCGGGAATTTTGGGGGTTTGCCTTCAAAAAGAGAAAGAGTAAAAGCAAAAAGAATCGTCCTGCGGATTTCATTTTGATGCCTGTTTTGATAGTGTAAAACTTAATTCTTCAGATAAAAATACAAAAAAAGGCTGCCCCTTTTGAGACAGCCTTTTTAGCGTAATATTTAGTTTAGCGATTTATACTTAAACCACCAGTCGGGTCCCTCATACTGTTTACGGTCTTCAACTCCTGCCATGTCTTTTGGGGGAGGGATAATGACCTTATCCTTCAGCATTTCATTGTTGGGCCAGTTTTCCGGCATTGCCACTTTGTTCGCATCAGAAATCTGTAGAGCCTTCAGTGCTCTAAGTATTTCATCGATTTGTCGTCCGATTTCCTGAGGATAATAGATCATCAGTCTTATCAGTCCGAGAGGATCGATAATGAAGACCGCGCGAACGGTATTTGTTCCTTTTCCCGGGTGAATCATCCCGAGTTTTTCGGCAGTTCTACCCATATCATCAGCAATGATCGGGAAAGGTATCTTCACATCAAGATTGTCCTGAATCCATTCAACCCATTTGATATGAGCGAAAACCTGATCAATTGACAATCCGACGAGTTCGGCGTTCAAATTCTTAAACTGTTCGTTTCTGCTCGCAAAAGCAACAAATTCAGTAGTACAGACGGGAGTGAAGTCTCCCGGATGGCTAAAGAGTACAATCCATTTGCCGGCATAGTCACCGGGGATGTTTTTGACTCCGTGAGTGGTCTGGACAGTAATGTCCGGCATTTTTTCGCCAAGAAGCGGAATTCGATTTTGCATGTTTTCCATATTTTTATCCTTTTTTAACTTAATCATGGATTTGAGAAAATCCGGAAAAAAGACTCTCAAAGATCAACATAAGTTAGATGAATAAAAACGGGAACAGATTCGCTTAAGAGCTTATTTCATTTAATGGAGACGGTGACTAACCCGGATAAGTGGTCTCCATTGATAGACTATTACTCTTCTCCGATATCCTCGTTCCAGATTTCAGAATTTTTTGTAATATAGTCTTTTAGCATCTCGATGCATTCGGTTGATTTCATATCGACAACTTCAATTCCCGATTCCCGGAGCCACTGAACTCCTCCGTCGAAATTTACAGACTCACCGACAATTACAGTTCTGAAATTGAATTGTCTGGCAAGACCAGAGCAGTACCAACAGGGTGCAAGAGTTGTTACAAGAATCTTATCCCGGTATGTTCGCTGCCTTCCGGCTTTTCTGAATGCATCGGTTTCGCCGTGGATGGATGGATCGCCTTCCTGAATCCGGCGGTTGTGTCCTCTTCCGACCAGATTTCCTTCGAGGTCGAAAATGGCACCTCCTATCGGAATTCCACCTTCAGCAAGTCCGGTTCTGGCTTCTTCTATTGCAACCTGCAACATCTCATCATAATTTTTGGCTTTCATTCTGTGATCTCCGTGAAATGAGTTCAAAATTAAATAAACAATGCAAATTACAAATTTACGGGGATTAAATTGATTTCACGGGGAGCTAAAATATTGTTAAGTTTCAGGACACAAATGGGAAAATTTATGGAGATCAAAGAAGTAATAGAACGCAGAAGAAGTGTCAGGCATTTTAAGCCTGAGAGTCTTCCGCTTGAAGATTTAAAAGAACTGGTAAGACTTGCGGGTCTTGCCCCAAGTATAAATAACGCACAGCTATGGAAATTTGTTGTCGTAACGAATAAAGATGTAATTGCGAAGATGTCGAATGTTGTGAATCAAAAAATATCATCACTTTTGAATTCCACAGAAGACAGCAAAGGTGAGAAGATAAAAACCACCGTTTCACATTTTTCCACAGTCTTTACCGATGCACCTGCAGTTATAGCTGTTCAGATGAAATCGTATGATGCAATTGTTGACACGATTCTCGAAGCATCAGGAATGACACATGAAGAGATGAACAAGATGCGGAACTACCCTGACATCCAGAGCATCGGAGCCTCAATAGAGAACATCATGCTTGCTGCCACAGGAATGGGTTACGGATGTTGCTGGTTGACGGGTCTTCTCGTTGCCCGGGAAGAGCTGGAGCCATTGCTGGGAATCAAGGAGCCATATCGTCTTGCTGCGTGTGTTGCAGTCGGTAAGCCTCTCGAGTCACTTCCTGCGAGGGAAAAACTGCCTCTCGAGTCAATCCTGGAAATAATAGAATAGGATTAATTAATAAACCGCAGAGGGCGCAGAGAACACAGAGAGCTATTAACTATGATCTATGATCTATGAGCTAAGAACTTCATATTTGAAATTAGTTTCGTTAAGTGCTCTGTGATCTCTGTGTGCTCTGTGGTTTTTACTAATCTTCGCGGTCTTGGCGTCCTTTGCGGTTTAATCAAATTTTGTTCAGGGTGATTTTTGCAAGGCGGATGGTTGCATTGTCAATCATTCTGCCGTCGAGTTCCACCGCACCTTTCCCTTCCTTCAAAGCATTTTCATAAGCATCCAGCACTCTTTTGGCCCGTTCAATTTCCTGAGGTGAAGGGGAGAAGACCGCATTGATTATTTCAATCTGAGCAGGATGTATAGCCCACTTTCCATCCACCCCGAGCGCGGCAGCGAGTTCGGCTGATTTTCTCAATCCCTGCGCATCGCTGAAATTGCCATAAGGAGCATCGATAACGGCGAGATTACGGGCTTTTGCCGCCACCACCATACTTGATAGGACGAACTGCCAGCGGTGACCCGGATAGGTATCCTCATTTTCACCGTGACCGGAAATCGAGATAAATTTGGCACCGATGGAGGAGGAGAAATCTGCTATTCCAAAGACGAGTGTGATATTTCTCTCCGAAGCGGCAGCAATCTCTGAAACATTTTCCAGTCCGAGGGCGTCCTCAATTGAAGGCTCAAGGAATATTCTGTTTTTGAGTGAATATTCATCCTCGAGTGAGTTCAGAAGTTTTTCGACAAAATGGATATCAGCGGCGGAGGAGACTTTTGGAATTACGATGGAATCGAGTTTATCGCTGCAGAAGGGGATAATTTCCACGATGTCCCTGTAGGCGAAGCGGTCTCCAGGTCGGTTTATCCTGATGGATAGGAACTTGTTTCCCCAGTCGAGGGAATTAATTGATTCAACGACCTGAAGACGGGCGGATCTTTTTTCGGAAAGAGGAACGCTGTCTTCGAGGTCGAGCATGACGACATCTGCACCTGAAGCCGAAGCTTTCAGGTGCATTTTAGCGATGTGTCCCGGTACGGAGAGTACTGACCTTCTCAAGAGAGTTTTTTCATCCTCGCCTTAAGTTCGAAAGTACGGAGTTTATCCTTGTAATAGTTGTGTGCATTTACCTGCGGAATGCTCAGCGCGGAATCTGAATTTCCTTCCCATCTGCGGCAGAGGTAGATTGGATGATAAATTCTTCCGATACGATATTGTCTGGAAATCGCGAGACCGACTCCGTAATCTTCGCCATAGGAGACATTCGGTATTTTTATTTCGCGAAGAACAGGTGTGTAGAAAGCTCTTGGGGCACCGAGTCCGTTGATTCTGAGAGCATTGTTTGGTCCGTTGTCATCAGTCCATTCCTTATGATCGATGATTCCGGGAGGTATCTCTTCCAGTTTGAAGTTGGTCATCTGGTAGGTACCTATGACCATTGCACATTTTTCTTTTTTGAAAGTGTCAACGACTGTTTGCAGCGTGTTTTCATCGTTATAGAGGTCATCGCTGTCGAGCTGGACGGCAAACATGCCACACTTTTCATGATGAACACCGAGGTTCCAGCAACCGCCAATTCCAAGGTCTTTTCTTTCAGGGATGAGGTGAAGAAGTCTGGGATCGGATGCAAATTCCTTGATTTTCTCTGTAGTGCCGTCGGTTGAGTGATTATCAATTATGATCAGGTTGAAGGGGAAATCTGTTTTTTGTTTCAATACTGATTGAATTGCATCGGCAACAGTGGTTACTCTGTTTCTAACAGGAATGATAACCGAGGCTGTGAACTCAAAATCTGTTTTTGAGAAGTCGATGCTTTTGAAGTGTTCGGGTGTGAGGAGTGCACCTATGGATTTAAGATAATTGGTGCATGCCTGTTCCATTTCGATCTGTACAGCGCGGTTACGGGGATCTACATAGTCAAAAAGTTTTTCTCCCGATTTTCTTGTATCGTGTTCGATTGATGAGTAGAGGAACTCACCAACTCTGACGAGATCACCAAACCTTGAAACAGCGAGGCGAAGGCTGTAGGCACCGGCGAATGAGAAGTTTTCGTCTTTGGTTTCTTCAACGGCTTTTTTAGCCAGATCTGTATTGAAAAGCATAAGGTAGCCGAAATTGAAGTCATCGCGGAGGCTTCCTGCCTGATAATCGATAACAGGGTGCGGTGAGGCGTTGCCTTCTTTGATCTCGTAGTAATCCGAGTAAATCATGGAAGCTGAAGTTGCGTCTGCAACGAGGAGCATTCTTTCGAATCCGAACTGTCCCGGTTCGATGATAGTATCCTGCTTAATATAAGCAAAGTAAGGAGTCGCGCTATTTGCAACGATTGCTCTTATTCCGGCTGAAGACTGAATGGAGTCAACCTTTAGAATTTCGGCACCCGGAAGCGGGGTTAGACCGTCCTGTGTAGTGAGCAGAAATATTTTGTCGACCGTCCCTGTTGATTTCAGATTTGTAATAGTGGTTTTTGTATGTTCTCCTCCGCTGTAGGGAAGGAAAACTGTGATTTGTCTCTCCATGTAAATGTCTCCGTGTGTCGTTATTTTCGTTCGGTTGATGTAAAAAGAGTACCTGAAATGTCAGGTAATCTTCAATAAAAGTGTATAAAAAAGAGTAATACAAACTTACTAATTTTTTCCGAGAAGGGGAGATAATAAGGGAAATATAAATGAACAATCAGCTATTGTGGTTCAATTAAATTATGTTTAACTTCACAAACAAATAATCAAATTTCGGTGGAGGGAAATAACCAGCCTTACTGGTGACACCGGAAAAAACTAAAGATCACGGGACCATAATTTGGCGGGAGAGTGATCGGAAGGAGGCATGCCCATGAGACGGCTATATATGCTTTTAATCGTATGCTTATTTGTAACGGAGATGTCGGCGATAAATACATTGATCGCCAGAATACCTTTGCAACCCTGGGTACCTGAACGCGCTGCGTACATGAAAAATGTTACACTTGTTGTGGAGCCAAGGGGTGCATTTACGGAGCAATCGTTATACATTTACTATACGGACAACGGTCTGTTTGGTAACAACAATGTTGAGATTGTTCACCGTTTCGAGTTGCCACAAGGTGCGATAATGAAGGATCTCTGGATGTGGATGGGTAACAATGTGATGCAAGCGCTCCACATTGATACCTGGAGAGCCAGGAAACTTTACGACAGCATTATCCACATTCCGACGAACCCCGATCCGGGTTTTCTAACAAAGATTGGAGAGCAGTATGAACTCCACATCTTTCCTTTAAGGTCAGGTACGACCCGAAAAGTTAAAATCACATATCTCGTACCGCTTCAATACGCTCAAAACAAAAACATTGCAGAACTTCCCTACGGATTGTTGCGGGCTAATTCATTAGCGAGCCTTCCTTTGCACATACTCTTCCGGAGAACCGGCAGTGATACGCCTTTACCATCGATATATGAGGCGCCGGGTTCGACTTTTGTTCCGAAGGCGGATACCATGGGGTTCAGCTATTTCTACGCCTATCTTGCAAATGTGGGGAGCTACCAGTCGCTGAAAATGACTTATGATTTCCCGTTCAATTTCGGGACATATTTCAGTTCGGAGAAAAAGAAACCGGGCGAGAATTATTTTGAACTGGGTCTTTCGCTGGGTACCATATTTAATGTGGATACCTCCCGAACGCCGCAGAGGCTTATGTATGCTTTCGATGTGAGTGGTGATTTCAGCAAAAACCTTTCGACGCAGGCGACCAATTTGCGAAAGCTGATAACGGGAAGTATCAGGGATGGAGATTCGGCGCGGATCTTTATTGCCGGAGGGAACAACATTGTCGAGATAACAGACGGATGGACCCCCTATTCCGTAATAGCCGGGTGGAATCTTCAAAACATGTTCACAAACTACTTGAACAGCGGGCCCGGAATTGCAGCTCAACAGGTGAAGAAACGGAAGATTCTCTGGCTGGATAATGATGCAAGATGGACGATGGATTTCCACGGTATCAGTACGCTGGCAAATTACAAGGCTGTGAACGAATTTGGAACAGGTATTGACCAGATTACATCCAGCGACCTGGTAATGGCATATCTCCCTGTAGGTAGATTCAAGCATCAGGATACGATAGCAAGATACAAAGATACCCTTAATACGATGTTCAATCGAGGTGGCAGGTTCCTTTCCTATACCTCAAAATCAACAGTTGTCCAGGATTCCCTTCTCAAAAACTATTTCACCAGTTTGAGAGTGGATACAACCATTACGAAGTTCAATACCTGGTTCAGAAATGAAAACGGTAACCTCGGGATGGGATTCCCGTTCTCACTGGAGAGGAAGACCACCCATGTGTTGAACCACAACGATGGCAATGTGAAAGTGGAGTTGAAAAATTCACTGGACAAAATCGCCGTTCTCTCAAAAAAGGTATTAAGCGGACTTTTTGTTGTCTCGGGAATTTACGGATATGATGATGATCTCAGTCTGAAATCTCTGATAAACCCGCCATTGATGGGAATGAATGTCACAAACGGCACTTTGATGCTCCCTGACTATCTTGATTTCATCACGAACTTCAATGTTCAGGAACACCCTTCGAAGATAATAATTGCCAGCAATTCCGACAAGTATTACACAGAGGAAGAGATCAATCAGAAGGTGAATCAGTTCAATGTGATGCTTGGTGAGAAAAAACCTGCCATAAGTACGGTAAATCTGCTTGACGGTGAACCGTTTGTAATTCCACCTGTCACATACAACAGCCTGAAGACTTATTACGGAAGTGGTCTGCTCCTTTCAAAGATAGCTGAAAAGAGAGGCGGACTGCACTTCGAAAAAGCGATTTATGACTGGGATTTCATTTCCTCGGGTCTTGCCACATCGATGCCGGCTCTTGATACCCTGATCATAAATGCTTCTGCACAGTCCGGTGGTTTGATTTCCGAATTTCGCGAGATCAGGAAAAATCTTAAGAACTACTGGGCACCGTTGTTCTTCATCGGAAAGTATCAGAACACCAACACCGTAACAATAGATGTGAAAGCCAAATTCTCCGGAAATGACACACTTTACACGAAGCAGTATCCATTTACGGTGCAGTTTGATACAATAAGCAGCAGAACAATCATGCCGAGCATCCTGACAAACGAGAAGATCAACGAAATGCTTGTCAATGCGGCCTATGATACCGCTTTGATCGTTGACATGGCATTCAGCGACAGGGTACTTTGCGACTACACGGCATTTCTGGTACTCGAGCCGAACGATACTGTTCATTATCTCATTAATCCCTGGGATGAGAGCAAACTCACTGGCATTAAAGGTGAAGAGGAAATTGTCGACTCGCTTATGCTTGATGTCTGGCCGAATCCGTTCAACTCGATGTCTCTGATCAAACTTAGTCTTCCGGAACTCTCGAGCGTAACACTCAGCATTTACGATATCACAGGACAGCTTGTCAGGGATATCGCCGTTAATGAGGAAGTGAAGGGAGCAAAGAGGTATAACTGGAACGGAAAAGACAACTTTAATACCACCCTCGCCAGTGGTGTTTATCTTGTACATGCAAGAATCAAAAATCTTGGTTCGGGCAAAACAGAATTCCTGTCGAAGAAGGTAATCTACCTCCGTTAGACAAAACCGTTTTATTTTACGAACCCGGGAAGTGAAAACTCTCCCGGGTTTTTTTGTTTAAATTCCTTCCCGTGCAGCACTTCACACTTGAGAAAAACCACCCCGTGCCCCAAATTTGCATTAAAAAAAAGCGAAATATGGGCAACTACTATTCACACAACGAAATAACAGAACTTCACCTTGAGTCACTCAATTACTTTGAGGAGGCATGGAAACGGGGGAGGAGGAATGAACGATTCAAGCAGGGGATTCACTGGACACCTGAAGAACTTGACGCAATCAAGGGTGCCAACAGGCATCCTTACTCCATTTCCCTGATGAACCACAAAATCAACAATATCATTTCGACACAAAGGCAGTCGAGGAATTCGATCAAGGTCACCTCGGGCGAAGAAAATTCCTTCAGTGCGGAGATCGCCACGGCAATATTGAAAGACAAAGAGAGGAGCGAGGACCTTATGCAGCTCGAGAGTGATGTATTCGATTCAGGACTTTCGGTCTGTTTTGGGGCGGTCGAGGTTGTACCCGTCTCTCCGGGAGGCGAGATCAGGGTATCTGCAAAAAAGAGGGATTATCTCGATGTGTTTTGGGACAGCAGTGCGAAGAGTTACAATCTTGACGATGCCCTGTTTATTGCCACGGGTGAAACCTTTAGCAGGGAGAGTGTCGAGCGCAAATACGGGAGTGTTTCCTCTTCGGGTGATTCTCTTTTCACACATTCGTTTTACAGAAGTGACAGTGGTAACCTGTTCAGAGGGGGGAAGGATACAGTCAGACTCATCAACCATTATTGCAAGTCACCGGTAAGAGAGTTTGTCCTCCTTTTCAATGACTGGAGGGATCATCACCGGCTTCCGGGGGGAGTTTATGCCGGGAAGTTCACATCACGGGAGAAGGCGAACAGCCGGCTGAGAGAATTGCACATTCCGTATCTGGAGAATGATCAGGAGGTTCCGCTGCACGAGATCATGCCCGTTGAAGGAGTACAGATCACAAAATATGTTATGACGGGAGGGGAGATACTCGACATTATCGATCTTCCACTGAACAGGATACCCGTCTCTATTTACCGCCCTTTCCATTTTGAAAACAAATTCTGGACACTTGCCGATCTTCTCGTTGAGCCGCAGATATTCCTTGACAGGGTCTTTATGCAAATCGATTACAGCTTCGGCAGGGATGTGAAGAATGTTTATCAGGGGAATGTTCACGCGCTGGCAGAGTCGGAGACTCCCGAAACAGCATTAAGGAAGGCGGAAAGGACAGGGGGAATCATCTGGACAAGAACAGGTGAAGAGGTCTTCCGTCCGTTAAAGGTTTCGGGAGTTAATCCGCAGTATTTTCAGATAGCCGCGGTGATGCAGGGGTTTATTGAGGATCTTGCCGGTGGCAGAAGTTTTCACGGACTTGCGGACTACAGCAACGAGAGCGGCAAGGCGATAATAGCGAAACAGAAGCAGGGGCTGCTTGCCGCCGGGCTTGTTCTTGATAATCTGAGAAGGTGGAAATGCGATTTGGGGGAAAAGCTGCTCGAGGGGACACTGGAATATGAGGGGGACTCCGCGGTTGAAGCGGTACTTCGGCAAATGAGGCGGGAGGAGATACAGGGGGAAAACCTCCCGTCTGCCGAAGAGTTAAAAATAATGGACTATGAAATTACTGTTACCGAAGCACCTCTGAGCAGCGATGAGAAGGCGGAAAAACTTGATCAGCTCATCTCGTTAAATAATGTCTTCCCGGGATCGGTTCCCATTGATGTGGTGCTAAACTACATGAACCTTGAAACCGGAGACAAAGAAAAAATTATCAACAATTATACCAGTAAACAATCAATAGAGGAGAAAAGAAATGAACAGTGAAGAAAATCGGGAAATGGACCCGGAACAGGAGACCGGCGTTGAAATGGTTTCTGAGACAATTGAGGCTACTGAATCAAAACCTGAATTTTCTGATGCGACAGAGATAATTGATCGTCCGCAGGCAACAGACCTTAACGATGAGGCATTGGCAAAACTTAAGGCGGAGTTGATGGATGAGATCAGAAAATATTTTGAGCCGCTTCTCAAAAATGAAGTGGTGGCGTCGTTTCCTGTGCCGTCGAACGAGTCGGAAGAGAATGATGATGAAGATGAACCCGCAGCCGATCAGGAGGAGGAGTCATTAATCGCAAAGCTCTTGCAGGAAACGAGGTGGTAGCGTGAATGAGGATTTCTTCGTTAATCTTATAAAAGGATTTTCGGGAGGGTTGGGACTGGGAGCGACAAACCATGAAAAATTCCAACTCCGCAGAAAGAATGAGGGGGAGGTTTCGGATATACTTGGGTTGTTTGGGGAGCTGGTTGGCGGGGAAAACGGAGTTCCTTCTTCGGAGGGAGCACCACTTCCCCAAAAGGAGGCTTTGCTTTCACTTCTCTCACCGGGAGTTTTCTCCCTCTACAAAAAATACAGAGAGGGGAAGAAAAAGACGATCAAGTATGATGAACCGTGGTTATACTGGCAGAATGGATCAGGGGAGAGGGACTGGCTCGGTGACGGTTCGGGGGGTAAAATCAAAAATTCCTTCTACAAACCGAAGGTGGTCGACCGCTTCAACGAGTGGAAGGACGGAAAACAGAGGCGGGTTTATCTCTATGAAGACGGGAAACGGGAGTACCATGACTTTGAATCACCTCCCGAAAAGAGAGGTAAAAAAATGGAAATTGGCGATCCTGTGGAGTTCGAAAAAAAACTGATTCAAAGCTACAAACAGGGAAAAATAACCCTGAAAGACTATGAACTCCTGAAAAAAAGAAACAGGGAAAGGATGGCAGCCGGGTCTTTTGATCAGCCATAACGGGAAAAGAACTTTGCAGACGGTATAAATATGGGTAACTTTGTGTCTGAAAATCTTAAAATTTCGAGGAGAAAAATGAGAACTAAAGTTATCGCCGGTAACTGGAAGATGAACAACGACCTTAATGGTACTATTGAACTTATTTCGGGTATAAAAGCTGAACTGGCAAATAAAAATATCGAAGCAAAGCTTATCGTTTGTCCCCCCTTCACTTCACTTGAGACAGCCAGAGAGCTGCTGAAGGGAAGCAATGTGGGACTCGGAGCTCAGAACATGTATTTTGAAGAGAGTGGAGCATACACAGGCGAGATATCAGCTTCGATGCTGAAATCTGTCGGTGTTGAATTTGTCATTCTTGGACATTCCGAAAGGAGAACCATTTTTGGTGAGTCTGATGAAACAATCAACAAAAAAGTGAAAAAAGCTCTTGCCGCAGGTTTGAAGCCGATCTTCTGCATAGGAGAGACACTTGAAGAAAGAGAAACAGGAGTAACTTTTGATGTCATAAAAAGACAGGTCGAAAAAGGTCTTGCGGGAGTTTCTGTATCAGAGATGTCGGATGTAATTATTGCTTACGAACCCGTTTGGGCTATTGGAACGGGGAAAGTTGCCTCACCGGCTCAGGCACAGGAAGTGCATGCATTCATCAGAGGGGAACTTGTAAAACATTTTGGAAGTGAAACGGCTGAAAAAACCATCATCCAATATGGCGGAAGCGTAAAACCTGATAATGCAAGGGAGTTACTTGGTCAGCCTGACATAGATGGAGCTTTGGTGGGTGGTGCCTGTCTTAAAGCAGATTCTTTTGTTGGTATAGCTCTCTAAAAAATATCGTTTGTTTTGTGAAGGGCAGTTCCGAACGGGGTTGCCCTTTTTATTTTTAATAACCTCCTGTTACTGCTCCCACCAGTAAACCACTTTCATACTGCTGCTGACAACGCCTGTTCCTGCACCTGTTCCTGCACTCACAGCATTTCTGATTGCTTCACTCGAATAAAGCACATCTCCCGAACCGTTACCGATACAGTTTCCGGCTGAGGGGAGGGGTGACATGCTTATTACAGCACCGATTATGGTATTATGAATATGAATTATGTCGTCAGCTATGAGAACACCTTTGAAGGTACCGCTGTTCACATTTTTCATTTCTGCATTAAGAGCTGTATTATGGACAACAAGGATTCCTGTCCCGTCAATGTTGGCGGGAGTCCATGAACCACCAGAGGGAAGTTCCACATAGGTTACACCTCTAAGAGGGTAAGTCAAAGACGCCGGGTTGGTGACATACTGGCTGCCACCTGCACCACTCATTGCCACAGCTTTTAGAGTGCCTTCGGGATAACCGTTTGCCGGTCCGCCCATGATGCTGTCAGGCGATGCAGGATATCCACCCGGATAAGTCTGCAAAGTTGCGATAGTATTAAGATTTGCAGGTTTTGAGGGGGCGTAATCCACACCCGTTTTGGTTCCACCAATGGTCGATGCGCCGCTTTGATTTAAAGTGGAAGTTGTCCATACACCAAGAGTTCCTGTTGCAGCAACCAAACCGCCTGAAAGATTGTGATCTCTTCCATCCACTGTTAGATTACCAAGAGTCTGGATTGAATTGTTTGCAGAAATGGCACCTTTAATTGCAGGTGGAAGCATGGCGGTCGAAGTGGCATTCCTGTTGACATAGCAAATGGCGGTATAGCTTTTTTGTGAGGAAGTGCCGTAACTTGTAAAAGCAAATGCCTCTATTTTAATAAGATTCATCGAGAGGGCAGTTGTATCTTTTAGTCTTACTGACACTTTACCTCTCATCAGATTCATCAGCGGGAAACCTGTTCGCCATGCAGTATCAACGGTGATTTTTCTTAAAGCCATTTGCACCCCTGCCTCGGCAATATTCTTGATCTGATTGTTGTCGTAAGTATTCACAGAAGCTGCTGCGAGGTCACTGCCCCGTTCGTAAATATTACCCACAGTAATCCCTGCCAGGGCGATCATGCCTGCGAGGAGAATTATAATGGCTTTTCCGGGCATAGATTTTCTCTATCTCGTTTCTAAAATTTGTATATTAAATTGATCGATTAAATGTGGACATTCAGAAATAAAAATTAATAAAAATTAATCATTCGAACCAGTACAAAATCTGTTGATTAACAGACAGCGCATTGATCGAGTTGGTTAAGTTTACCAGGTTTACGGCATTCATAATCGCCTCACGGGAGAAAAGGATGCTTCCCGTCCCGTTTCCAATACAATCACCACCTTCGGGATTGTGTGAAATGGCAATCAGTGCGCCGATGATGTTTGTATGAATTCTGACGACTTCATCAGACATAAAAATACCCGCGAAGATACCGGAATTGATGTTTGTAATCGCAGCATTTACCGCAGAGTTGTGGATAACGAGGATGCCTGTACCGTCAACATTGGCAGAGTTCCAGGTAGTGCCTGAGGGGAGTTCCACATAAGTTACACCTCTAAGCGGATAAGTTAGATTCACAGGATTTGTAACATACTGGCTGCCACCGAGTCCGGCGAGTGCGATCGATTTCAGAGTCCCCTCCGGGTATCCGTTCGCGGGACCGCCAAGAAGGCTGTCGGGAGACCGGGGGTATCCACCGGGATAAGTCTGGTTGTAAGAGACAATAGTAGCGTTTGCCGGTTTAGAGGGTGCAAAATCGGTACCTCCTGAATTGGTACCACCTATGGTAGAGGAGCCGCTTTGGAAGAGACCTCCCGTAGTCCATATACCGAGACTTCCGGTACCCGAAAGGAGGGCACCACTCACCGAATGATCCCGCCCGTCGACATTCATATCACCGAGGGTTGTAATGGTACTGTTCGTTGTTACTGCACCTTTGATGGCAGGTGGAAAGATTGTGAGTCTTCTGAATCTGTTGAAGTAGCAGGTGGCAGTCCATGATTTGAAATCATCAGTACCTCCCATCGTGGCAACAGAAACCACTTTGACAACTGAGGTGGTATCGAAGATGGTGTCTTTCAGTCTGACATTTATAGTGCCGCCGAAGAGTTTCAGGTTTTGATAACCTGTTCTCCAGGCAGTATCCTTAATCATTTGCCTTACTGCCATCTGAGCGCCGGCTTCGGCGATATTTTTAACCTGCATGTTGCTGTAAGAATCAGAGGTTGACTGATTCATTTTTCTGCCGGAGTCGAAAATGTTCATGTAAGTGATCCCGGCGATGCTGAGTATTCCAGCGAGTAAAATTATTAAAGCTTTCCCGGGCATGGTTTACCTCAGATTTCTTGGTTTGTAAAGTTTTTCCCAATTGGAATATGAATATTGATCATCATATTTCATAGGGCTCATGGTTGAAACTGTAACCTTGAAGGATCTAATTTTTGATTTATAGGAAGTTTCGACTCCCAGACTGTCGTAATATCTGAATCTTAAACTCGTTATACCCCAGTTATTGAGCACTGCAGTATTGCTGTTTATTTTCCTGTAGAGAGGTCTGTCATTCGGGTTTTCAGTGGCAGTGAGTTCTGATGTGGTGCCGAGATAATAGGTAATTGAATCGACCGTGCCGTTGTTATCAAAATCGGTTCTGAAGCTCATATATGTCGGTTCTGAAACCCTGATTTTTATCGAGTCAGTAACTCTGTACCCCATGTTTTTGAAGTCGTACTGAAACACCTCTGTGAGGGCGACCATGTTTTGCTGGGTATTAGTGTTCATATACTGTTGCGATGCCGTAGTGGAGAGGTTGTTGTTAACGGTCATCAACATTAGAGTTATAAAAGCTGAGATCAGAGTTGCACCGATCAGGTCTAACATCGCAGTCATATCAGTAGATAAAGAGATATTCCAGAATGACGGTGTTTGAAAGATAAGGACTGCTTACGGTGACAGTCATTTTCTTGGCAAAAGTTCTGACGGTTTTAGTGGAATCGGGCCAGGTTTCGCTCACATATCCAATTCTCGAGGAAATTGAAAACTTGTCTGCGCGGGGTGTACTGACCATTCTTGTGTAGTTGTTGTAATCGTCGAAATCGTCGAAGGTGGTGAGGCTTCTGAAACTGCCTGTCCACGATGAATCGGGGGTTGTGTAGGTTTCGCCTGTTTCCCTTCCAAGAGCGGAAGGATCGGTAAGGTTTCCGATGGCATTCAGAGTACCTGCAACAGCGGCTTCATCAAATTTTTTCCCTTTCGCCTCATCAATCAGAGACTGCCCCAACCCTATGGCTGAGATGTAGAACTCATTCGAGACGGCAATATCAGACTGATTCAGAATGATACTGTTCGTGGAAAGGAGAAAAATTCCAAAAAGTACGAGACCACCGAGGGTGATCATTGTATTGGGAGCCAATTTGCAACGACTTGTTTAGTTGAAAAAATAAACTTTACTGCAATTCAATGTAACAACTTGGGTCGAATAAATCAAGTGATGAAAGACACTAATTGAGGTAAAAGGTGAGGTCAGATAAAGATTTCCATTGTGTGCAGAAATTCTTCCTTGGTGACACCCTTATTGCCGGCTTCAACGAGCTGGATATAGAAGGTTTTGAGTTTGATGGCGGGGATTCCGAAGAGGAAACTAATTTTGGAAATGATGGCAACTTCTTCAACTGTTACCTTCCCGTCTGCCAGCATCAGATTGAGGAGGTCGTAGATCAGAGAGAGTTTGTCTCTTTTTCGTTCCGGGATTACTACATGGAGGAAATTTGCCGGTGACTTGATAATTTCATCTGTTTCACCGGAAGAGAAACCGAGTTTTTCCCCTTTGTCTTTTATGAGATCCCATTCGGTTTCATGAATTTCCATGTCACCTGCTGCCAGATAAACCATCAGGGAGAGTTTATTCAAGCGTTCCTGAAGGTTTGCAGCATTCCCGTCATGAGAAACCGGCGCGATTGTTTTGACACCGTGCAGTGGCGGGTTGTTCTTTTTGTTCAGTTTATCCAAAATGTGAAGGCTGCTGAGATGGTGAGGGAAACAACAATTATTCCAACGGTGATAATTTTTGCTCTCAGGGGCATTTTGCCTCCGTTGTGATAGTAGTGGATATATTTCCCTACGAATCTGTTGTGGAGGATAAGATTGTGGAATTTCTCCGAACTTCTCGCAAAAAATATCGATGCAAGGATCAGGAAGATGGTGCCGGGCATCAAGGGGATGATAAACCCGATGATTCCGAGTACCATAAACGCAAAACCGAGCCCGAAGAGGAGGTATCTTTTTATGCGGTTGTCTTCAATGTTTATTCTGCTCATTAACTCTCTTTTTATTTGAATAAATCCACAGGTTAACTAAAAAGTTCCTTTTAATGAAGAGAATCTCTCTCCTCCGACCATTGTCTTATCGAATCGGAAAGACCGGAGATATCGAGAATCTGCTGTACCTGAGGAGAGATATTTATAATTGAAACCATGTCCATGAAATGTACGCCGACTTCGGGACTTTTTGCCATTGCAGCTCTGAAGAGGAGCAGAAAGGCTCTGATACCGGCAGAGGAAACATAGTCAACCTTGTCGAGGTCTATAACGACAGGGGCTCGGTAATCACGAATGAAGGGCTCCACGGTATTTCTGAATTCCTCAACTGCAACAGCGTTCAGAGAACCGTCGCAAAGGATAAAGAATTTATTATCTTCGGCATTTATTGTAAAGTACATTGAAAATCTCCGGAAAGAGTTAAATTGAAAGTGACAATATATGAAGTTTCGATTTTTTAATAAACGAAAAGTTTTAATTGTCACGGTTTCAGGATGGAAGAACCGGAGACGGGGAACAAACTGAACTTTCATTCAGTAAAACCATCATTAAATTTTCAATTATATTCGAGGAAGAAAAATGAAACGAACGATTAAAATTATTACACCACTCCTCCTGTTGATGCTATTTGCAGGGTGTGGATCTTTGGTCAAACTCTCCGATACGGGAGTTCTTTACAGCAACGCCTGGAAACTGGTAAAAATAAACGGTCAGGCTGCGGTTAAACCTGCATATGCGAATGATGTCACTTTGGCAGTGGTTGCAGGTGTGAACAGTTTTGGCGGCAATTCAAGCTGCAACCAGTATTTTGGAAATGTAACCGTATCGGGTGACAGGATAACTTTTGGTGACCTCGGTTCCACAAAGATGGCTTGTGACGATATGAATCTGGAGATCAACTATTTTCAGGCGCTTAAAAAAGTTGACAGATTTACAGTAAACAACGGCATTCTGTATCTCTACTCGGGTTCCCAGGTGGTCCTTGAGTATCAGGCGACAAGTTTAAAGTAGTTCAGCAAAATAAATGACTTTATTTCGGTCAAAAAATAAGTTACATTAAAAGTTAGTTTTTTTATTTTTTCCGGAAAAATTCATTTCATGCTAGAACCATTTGTAATCAAAACAGAAAATCTTGATCTTGTCAACTCAAAAGCCCGTCATATCGAGCTGTTAAAAGAGGACGAGTCTCTTTTTGAGAAGGAATTTGGCTTAAAAGTGGAGAAGGGATACCTGGAGTTCCCTGAGGCACTCGAGTTCATCTACAGTTTACTGGCACACGGACCGGGATTTGGCGAGTGGGGTTTCTACCTTTTTGTACACAGAAAAGACAAGGCACTTATTGGTGCCGGTGGATTCAAAGGGAAGCCGAACAACGGTGTTGTTGAAATCGGATATGGTACAGCTGAAAAGTACCGCAACAGAGGATATGCAACCGAAGCTGCCAGGGCTTTTCTTCATTTTTCGTTTAAGGACAGTTCGATTATTAAAGTTGTCGCGCATACAAGACCTGAAGTGAATGCATCGAACCACATACTGAACAAACTCCGTTTTGTAAGGACTGATGATTATGTTGATCCCGTTGACGGACTTGTCTGGAGATATGAAATGACACGAAGCATGTATTTCCAGATGAAGAGAGCCGGGGATCTTTAGTCATTTTGTAATCCTGATTTTTAAGGCTGTCTCATTACGGGCAGCCTTTCTTTTTTCTGTTGCATCATTCATCTAACAAACACAATGGACCTCTTGAACTACTACGAATTGGAAAAGAAATACCGGCTGGCTCAGAAATATTATGATCAGAGCCGGTATAACGAGGCATACACAATTGCGGGTGAGATCAGAAATGAAATAATGCAGGGTCTCGACAAGGTGAAACTTTCGCGTAACATCGCAAAAGGTGCCGGCTGGCTGGCTGCTTTTCTTACGGGCGGATTTGGTGCCGAGGACCTGCTCATTGTGCCTGCCATCAATAAAGTGGTTCTCTCACTTTTTGGAGTAAATCTTGAGGGGTTGATGGACCTCCTTGGGCGGGCTACCTATATGAAACTGATATGCAGTACCCTGGAGCCCGGAATAATGGCGAGGGTGCCCCAAAAAGATATGCTGAGGGATTTTCTCATCCTCTACAAACTCAGCAATTCGAGGCAGGATAATACTTGGTTGAAGAGTGTCTTTCGCCTGATCAATCCATTTGCGGATGAAGGACTGAACGGGAATGAGCATCACTACGACATTCCCAAACTGCTTCATGAGTTGTATCTGGAGGCAAGCAAACTCTCGATGGAGACCGAACCGTATGGTGACCTGCTCCTGATTTACCTGCACGCATTCGGGTACAGGACACAGAATCTCTACCATTTTCTTCTGATCGGCAGGGAGCACCTTGTCAGGGATTACGACAATGCTAGCGCATCAGGTTCGAGCCGCTACTCACGAGGAAGCTCCGGCGGAAGCAGCTACACATCCTCATCAGGAACAGGGGGAAAATATATCGATCCGATGGATAAATATTACGGCGACATCCTCGGTTTGAATGGCGACTACAGCAAGGAAAACATCAAGAAAAAATACAGGGAACGGATGAAGGAGAGCCACCCCGACTCGAAAGCGGGTTCGAATGCTCAGGAGGGGAAACGGGCTGAAGAGGCATCCAAACGGATAAACTCAGCCTATGCTTATTTCAAAAAGAGATACAATTTCAAGTAAAATAATTGTCTTTGTAGTACCGTTTCACATCAGTTTCAGTCTCATCCTCTTCTTCCCATGAATATTTTTTAGGGGGGTCATATTTTCTGTAGAGCATGGCTGAAATCATGCCTGCAATTCCACCCGAGAGGTGTCCTTCCCATGATATCCCCGAATCGACGGGGAGAAGTCCCATCGAAAGAGAACCTCCATAAACAAACACCACAAGGAGAGCGAGCGCTATCGAACGGATATCTCTTCTTACCACTCCGCTGAAAAACAGAAACGATGCCAGTCCGTAAACCAGTGTGGACGCTCCGATATGAATAGCCGGTCTGCCGATGACCCAAAGGATTATTCCGCCGAGCACATACATCAGCGGGATTGCTTTTCTGGAGCCGACAGGGTAAAAGAAGAGCACAAGAAAGCCCAAAACAAACAGTGGTGGTGTGTTCGACATCAGATGTCTGAAATCACCATGGATGAGGGGAGAGAGAAAAATCCCAAGGATATGATCGGTATCCCTCGGGGCTATTCCAAGCCAGGAGAGAGATATCCCGGTGAACCATTCGGTCAATTTAATGATCCAGAGTATCGCAATGAAAAGAGAGGGGATTGTAACAGCATAGCTGATCCGGTCCCAGATGACCTGAAGATTCAGAATATCTCCTTTTACTGAAGAATTAACAAAAAGCGGTTAAACGGAACAGGAATGAAACAATTCCGTTTTAAATGTTCCGGAAAATTCGAGAACAATTTTGCAATATAAAATATTTTGAGTAATTTTGCGGTGCACCTTTAGCTCAGTTGGTAGAGCATATGACTCTTAATCATCAGGTCGCGGGTTCGAGTCCCGCAAGGTGCACAAAAATAAGCCCTTGTAATTAAAGAAGTTACAAGGGCTTTTTGCTTTAATAAAGTTGGTTCATGTTGAAGAGTATAACAGAAAGTATAACAGAAATCCAAATTCTGATTAAGTTCTTCTTCAATTTTACAACCCGGATAATCTGCCTTAGAATAAAAAAAGATACCCTCCGAAGAGGGTATCTAAATCTACTCTCCGAAAGTTTGTCGATACTTTTCTTCGACTAACCACTCGATCATGCTTGTCATACTCCGCTTCTGATCTACCGCCATGCGATTCAGCTTGTCGTAAGTTTCCTCGGATACCTGCGCATTAATAGCTTTCCGGGCTGTGTTTCTTTTCACTTCGCTCAACCGTACCTGCCCATCTCGGAAAATACAATCAAAGTAAATCAGTCCCTCTTTTGATGTATCTTGCACATCGAGAAAGGTTGTTGCATTTTCATCTGTGGCGATAAGCCGTTTTGTGCTTACCACATTGCGAGGGGTTGTATCCAATACATGGCATTTAACCAGGTGTGCTAATTCAATTATGTTCATTTTGTTGTTCATTTTGTTGTTCCTTTCTGATAAAAATAATTCCAAACTGCGTTAAAATTAATGATACAATAAGCAATAGCCTCTGTGACTTCTGGTTTGAATTCAACCATTTCACTATCGAATGTCTCCAATTCCATTAATGGTATATGACTTTCTGATTCTACAAAATTGATTCTCAATCCTTCGCTTAATGCACCACCATAATGTCTTAATGACAATATTCTAACATCTCTATAAAACCATTCCACCGGCTCAAAACCATTGTTCTTTAATATTTCTTCAAAACGCTCAGGTGTCATTTTAATTCTCCGTTTATGTTGAATGGGGAGCTGTGAGGCTCCCCTGTGAAATTAAGCTGCAATACTTTCAAAGTGCTGAATTGCCTCTTCTTTGCTGATTACAACATAAGTGTTACCGGTTACCCGAATGAAGTAATTTTCATCCCTTTTTGCGTACTGGCAGGTTCTGAATACCTGATAGATGCCATCCTCAGAAATACGGGCTTCGTCTTTCCCGTTTACAAATTCTCTTTTCAGTCCCCATTTAGGGTCGGTGCCTGTGATTTTTGCCACCCAGAATTTTCCGTAATATGAGTGGTCTCTTGTTCCGCTTTTAACAACAACTTTATTCTCTGTTGTTTCAATGTGTGTGTTCCAGCAAGCCATTTTATACTCCGTTGTGTTGTTACAAAATTGTGTTAAACTCTACTACAAATATACTACAATCACACTACACAAGTCAAGTACTTTTTTTTTAATTTTTAAAATGTTAGAAATTCTCTAAAGGTTGGGTGGGAAGGAACAAAAAACCCCCGTACACTAAAGCATACGAGGGTCATCTGGTGGATCAATCAGGTTTAGGGGAAAACAACCACACTTAAGTAGAAACTTCCATCGAGGTCAACGGCGGATCCAGAAGGGTCTTCGGACTCAATCCGAATCACGGTATCTGAATATCTTCTAATTCCGATGTGAATCTGTGCCGGTACCAGTGCTTGAATTGAACAGACTGTTTTTGAAACTGTTAAAACCGAGCCTGAAACCGTGATTGAATAAACTCCGACATCATCGCGTGTCACAGACAATGTAACACCGGCTGAATTGTAAGACTGTGTGAAAGATCTTCCACCGCCCGAAAATTGCAGGATCCCGTATATCTCTTTTCGCTTTAGCCTGATCTGATCGGAGACCACCTCGAGTGATACTCCGTCAGTTTTAACTTCCAAGGCTCCGTCCAAATTCTTGCCAAGTCCCGCACCTGCTACATTCGAATTGATGTGGCTCTTATCAACACCACCGTCAAGGATTGAGAGCTGGTAACCGTAACCGGTTCCAAGCGACACCCCATCAACATCAACTTTAAGTGAGCCATCAAGATTCTGTGCAAGCAGACCGCTTGGATCAATCACATCCGGGTTTAGCTTTGCCTTGGTAACGGCATCGTTTACGATTTTTGAAGTGCTCACAGAATCAGTTGCCAGCTTCAACTCTGTTACAGCTCCGTTTGCTATCTTGAGATCTGTCACACCGGCATTAATGATTTTATCTGTTGTTACGGCATTAGTGGCAATCTTGTTCGCCGTGACCGCTGAATTGGCAATCTTAAGCTCCGTAACGGCATTTTCAGCGAGCTTGTTGGCACTTACCGAGTTGTCCTCGATCTTAGTGCCGTTTACCGCATCGTTTGCAAGCTTGATGCTTGTAATGGCTCCGTCCGCAATCTTTCCGGTAGTAACCGCCAGAGCTCCTATTTTGGTCTCTGTAACCGCTCCTGTTGCGATTTTCGCAGCAGTAACAGAACCATCAACTATTTTCCCTGATGAAACCGAGTTTGATGCGAGCTTTGCCTCTGTAACCGCTCCGTCTATTATCTTGGCAGTTGTTACGGCATTCGATGCAAGATGTGCTGCATTGATGTTCTCTGCAGCTACATGAGTACTTGTCACCTGACCACTCCCGATTTTTGCAGCAGTAACGGCATTGTCCATAATGCCGGCAGTAGTGAGCTGATTAGTCACCACATCGAATTTGTCAGCGATAATAGTTATGAAGTTTTCACCAACCCAAATTTTCTCCGTGTATAATGTCGGCGTTCCCGAACCAATATAGATTTTATACTCGCCGTGAGCAACTCCGTCTGCTTCATATATACCTGATCGAGTCGGGTGGGCAGTAAGAAGTATAGCTCCTGTCGGATAACTGTTCGCCTGTGGTACGAGGTAAATTGTAGCCCCGAGAAGAGGTTCCCAGGCGTTTGTAAGAAAGAGTCTAAGGAATTTTGAAGTTGCCATTTTACACCTGTGCCATTATTATTACCGATGGATCAGGAGGATAAACGACCTGATCAGAAAGGTCGACATAATCTTTACTCTTGAAAGTGATTGTGAGAATATCAAAATTAACCAGGTTAGAAAGATACCCGGGCTTCATTTCAGTTACTATAAAAAGAGCATCATCACCGTTTAAGTCCTTTAGAGCTTCACCATCTCTATGCGGATAAAACTTCACGGTCTGTCGATAAGCCGGGTAAAGCTCTTCAAATTTTGCCCGAGGGTCCGCGTATTTGTGAAGATGCACCAGGACTGTAAACTCCGCATAATCTCCCTTTTCCACCAATTCCCTGTGACCGGTAAGAACGGATGTCTGTTCCATGCTCTGGGGAATGGAGTAGTTAGGGGAGAGTACCGCATAATCGAGAAAGTAGTCGGTGGCACTAAATACAAACTTGGGTTTCGATATTCCAAAAATCAAAGTATATTCTCCTGTACAATTTCGCTTGTCAGTTTTTCGGGATTGATGTAGTTTTCCACCACGAAAGGGTTAGTTAAAACTACATTTGTTTCAATCGTTTCCCTCAGATGTTCATAGTCTTTGAATCTCACTTTAAAATATAATGCCGAAGTATGAGGGTAGGGATATGTAGAAAGAGGCAACACATTCCCGGGTAAAGCAACCCCTCTTTTGTCTTTTAGAAGTGGAATGAAATTAGAGTACCACTTCACTTCCTCTTCGGCATTTCCGACAGAGACGATTTTCACATCTGTGATATCCGTCTCAACTGTGTTTTTGTACTTCGTTCTGTCAGTATTGTAAGAAATCACCGCAGAGTAGCCGGAAACAAGTTCGTCCGGGAGCGTCTCGGTCGAAAAGCTGAATTTATCGTTGTCAGCAACCGAATATGTGAACGAGGTCGGAGCCAAAAGTTTATAAGTTATCCCGCCTGTTTCTGAGTAAAATTGAAGAGTAAAGCCGAACATAGAGCAAACAAAGAAGAGGAAATCAAGCGAATTCACCTTGTTTTGGAAGTAGGTATATCCGTCCGTATCATCAATTTTTGTGTTGTTAAAAGCGTAATCCTGATTGATAGCGAACAACATGTTTAGATCAATCTTGATGTCTTTGAACTTATACTCGGTACCCACACCCTCGACACTGGTGCTAAACAAAACCAACTCATCAACCGCAGTAGTATCGAGTTTCAGACCAGCGGCAATGAAGATCATTTTGAGAGCCCACGCAAGGTTGGCGTTTGGACATTCTTCATTGTCGATTTCTTTATAGAGATTCAGGTCTGGAAGGATAAACTTATTGGTACCGCTCCCGGGAGAAGTTAGATCGACAAAGCCAAGGTCATCAGGTTTCAGACGGACCCTAAAGCTGTCAGAGCTTTCGTAAAAAGCGTAGTAGTATCGATCATCTCGCAGGGGTGCGGGAAGTGTACCATCCGTCATGAAAATTATCGGCTGGTCTGTAACAAGTCCGTGATCTGTTGCCATACAAAGACCCTCGGTTACGGTAAAAGCCGAACCCGTGTCAAAGCCGTTCGTTTGTACGATAAGGTTCCGAAGTTTAGCCGATTCGATCAGGACATTCCGAAGTTTGAATAAAGAATTTTCGACGGTTAGATCGTAAGTTCTCTCATTCCAATTATTGGCAATTTTTGTCAAGTAGCCATGATAAATATTTGTGGTGCCGTACTTGACAACGACGATATCGCCCACCTCGGGAATTTCTGAAATATTCCACCCAAGCGAAAACCCAAAACCCTCTGCAACAGGAGAAAAATCCCTGTTACGAACACAAACAGGGATTCTATCGCATTTAACGACATGGTCTGAAAAATCAACGGAGTTGATGAGGATGGCGATCATTCCAGTTTCCACCCTTCCTTGCTGATAATTTTGTTTACCTTCGAAACTTCTTTTGTCAGCTCTCTGTCACCAATCTGAATTTTCGGTTGCACTATAACAGGTCGTGAGCCAAGCATTCGTCTGTCGAGTGTGTTAGCCTCAATTGCGTTTTTGATTTCTGCTAATAGCCTTACATCATCTCCCACCTTTCCGCTTGGCGTTACCTTCACCCGTTCACCTGATTGCACCAACATAGGATATGAATCATTGGCAAATCCCTGCGGAACAATGAAGTCACCACCCATTGCTAATTTCATCACACCGTTATTCGTTCCAAGAAAGGTTCCGCCTGTTGCCGCTTCGGGAAGTCCCAAGAGCTTGCCAAATCCTATCGAACCGAAACCCGCACCAGGGATAAATGCCGCAATCGTATTGAATAAGAGCCATTGAGAAAGAAGCCCGGCTAATTTATCGATCATGTTGTTGATCATCCCCCCCCAAATCTTTTCTATGTCGCTCGCATCCTCGGCAAATCGGATTCGAATGAATGAAAGGGTTTGCGCTACAGCATCTCCCAAGGCGTCAAAAGCCAGCTTCGCTTCAAGTGTCCCCTCTGTAATTTTTTTAACCGCCTCCAAAGCACTAAAATTGTCCAGATACTCTAAACCGGTGAAGTTTTCTTTCTTCTTAAGATTATTCTTGAGCACCTCAAAACCATCCTTCGGTGCTGTTGGTTCGTATTGTAATGAACCACTGGCAGTAAGCCCGCGAGGATTTTGATTTTTATCCCGTTTGTAGGCAACATCAGCCGGGTTAATTTTTTGCAGAGCTTCGTCTCCGGCAATTTCCGAGCCTTTCCACTTTTCTTGCCAATATTTTGCCTTTTCATACCAGGTTTTGTATTTATTATTGACGAACTCTTGTTCCTTTTGATCAATTGCCTCTAAAAAACTAATTCTTTCTTCCTCAAGTTTTTGCATTTCCCGCTTGCGGAACAATTCTTCATTAAACTTTTTCCCCAACATTTTTTTATGTTCTTTGATCTCCTTTTCAAGCTGATCTTCCCGAAACTTTTGATAACCCTTATCCAGCCATTTTACCTTATCATAATACTCTTCTAAATTTTGCTCTTTTTTATCCAAGAGTTCTTTGTTATCCGCCGTCTCATTGGGTCCATTTGAGTCTAACCCTGTTGTCTCACTATTCGGATTAGCATGTGAGTCTAAATAATCCTCATATTTTAAGGCTCCTCCAAAATCTCGAGCTAATTTCACCTCGTCCCCAATTTTTGCCCAACCGTCTTTCCCGATTTGTACCATTCTGTTAAAGGCATTTTTAACATCGGTTACCGGTTCCAAAATAGCATTCTTTACAGCTGAGGTAATACCGGCAAAATTAACATTTGCCCAGTCACCTTTAAAAATTGCAACTATACTGGGACCAATATCTGAAACCGCTTTTAGAAGATTTATTAATGTTTTGAAGGGTACTGTGATCGCCTGAATCCCAAGATTCGCAAAACCAATCACTCCTGCTATCAGGGTAGTTAATGCTATCCAGACTATTTTGAGGGATGTGAATAATGAAACGCCAACTATTGCAATCGCATTAAAGGTTTTTTTGAGGGTGCTTCCCGCCGTGTCACCCTTCTTCATCTGGTCTGTCGTCTTACCGAAATAGGTGCTTAAAGCCCCAAGAGCGGGAGCAAGCTGTTGCCCTATTTGTTCTTTCAAATCTCCATATTTATTCTTTAAGATTTGCAACTTTCCGCCGTATGTAGCCGCCTGAGCAGATGCTTGACCACCATAGAGTCTTGCAATTCCATCTGTCACCTGAGTCAGTCTTTCCGTACTTCCCGCCACAGCGTCAACTTCTATGCCAGCGCGAGCCAAGGCATTAGTCTCACTGCCAAAGGATTTTGCAACCATATCAGCAGCTGATGTAAGATCCATCCCTTTCGCTGCGGCAAGGTCCAAGGATGCTTGTGTAAGTGCCTTTATCTGCTCTTCATCTTTTGTAAACGCCGCTATTCGTGTCATAGCCCCCACAACGAGATCATCCTCATAAACTGTTACATTTTGTATTGCCGCGGCAAACTCGTTTAACGAATCAGAGGTATATCCAAGTTGTTGCTTCAGGCTGGCGGCGGCTTTCTCACTCTCGAAAAAAGCTTCAACAGATGATTTGAAAAAAGAGCCTATAGCCATACCGGCAAAAATTGTAGTAACCGCAGAGGCGAACGAGCTGAATTTCGATTTCGCTTTCGAAATAAATCCCTCATCCACTTCTTTTTCGGTCTTCTCCGCTTGCCGGGCAAATTTTTTCAGAGCATTTTCCGACTCCTCAATTTCCACCTGCAACTTCTCCAAATCACCGTATTTTGCATTGAGGACGATTTGTTTTTCCAGCTCCTCTTTCAACTTCGTATGATCCTGTCTGATCTGACTGATATTCTTTTTCATGAGGTCGGTACGAATATTAAGACGCAACGAATTGAACTGATCTTCTATATTATCAGCACCTTTCGCCGCATCTCTCTGAATTTTAGAGAGTTCTTTTGAGATTTCATTTTGTGCTTTTATCTCAACATACAGAACTCCTATCGATTCTCCTTTTTCCAAATCCTTTTCATCTCCTCATATTCAAGATTATTCTTCAAATCCTTGTCCTCAAGCTCGAGCCCGGCACCGGCTTGAAAACTGCCTAATCGAATGGCATCAGTCACTCTCTTCCTGAAAGAACTTATATCCATGTCTAAAGCTCTGTTTTCGTCAAAGTGAAAGAAGCTCATCACGATGGATACGCACAGCTCGTAGTCCGTTACATCGAGGTCGCTGTCTCTTCCACTTTTTTTTTAAGCGCTTCAAACTCATTCTCAGAAATTCCCTCTGAGATCAAAATAAGTCTGGTAATTTCGCTTAATTCCAGCAACGATAAACAACCCGCTATCCGCTTCAGAGAAAGAGCCCGTTTTATGCGCCACCGGGTTATTACTCTCCACCAGGCATATTCTCCGATATTGTTTTTCAAGCTGTCTCGCACTATCATAACATACTGAAAAACCTGATTTTGCGGCTCTTTACTCTGCTCAGACCGTCGAACATATTCAGCTAACTGGATAACATCGAGGGCTTTCCGCGGAAATATTTTCAGCTTCAGCCCTCCAATATTCACGAAAGTGCTCATCAGCTCGCAGTCCCGAATGTTACTGCACCTGTGATTCTTGCCGTATAAGCGTACTTTACTGCATCAGCCATTGATGCATCCAGATCAGCCTGTGTGATAACAAGGTTGCCCGAAAACTTCTTTGCTCCGATAATCAACTCGAATGCGGATGTGTCACCAACATCGAGAGGATCCGCGTCATCATCTCTGAACCAGGCTCCGAATGTTAATGATCGGTCCACCAAACCCGAAAGGTACTCTTTCGAATCACCTGCTGACATTGTATCTGTTACATCTATCTCACCAGCCTGCTGGGTTAACTTCACATCAACAACGCCTTTTTCTGTCGGGACTGCTCCCAACTTTAAAGAAATTCCTTTACCGGCTACTTTTGCCATTTCTGCCTCAACTTTTTTGAATTGTGATTTTGAATTGTAATGTGAATTGCCAAACATCGCCTAATTTGGCAACTCTGTTTATTTGCTCTGTTATGTCGTAAACGGTGAATGTTTCGCCTCCGGACATAAATTGACCAAGAGATGAAGGGTTATTGTCTAACTCCTTTCTTATTCTCTCTTTTGCCCACTCAACATCATTAAGTGTCCCGTACCCATTAATCTGGACATACTGTTCTTCATCTTTTTTCATTGTATCCCAACGAACACCGCCTGTTAACCCTGAAAAAACTATGTAGGGGAGTGCTTGATTAGAGGGAGCCTCAACATAAAAAGCAGGAATTCTGTCTATAAGTGTTTCTAGGCGAACATACAGTACATGGCGTAACTCAGGAAGCATTAAATATCCCCCTGATCTTCTCTTTGTTTTCGATCAAAGCCGGTCTTAAAAACGGTTGCGGTTTATTTCCCCGGGTAAACCGCTTTCCCTTTTCGCCCTTGTTCCCATCATATTCGAAGAACCAGCCGCCCTTCCTTCCGTCGCCATTTTCAGCATATTCACCCGTACCAAACTCAATGTAGGGAGCGTACTCAACAGGAGTCCCGATTCTTGCAACCAAGGCATTCTCATCAACTTCAGCCGTTATCGAGCCTCGCAGATTTCCAGTATCTACAGGACAATTTTTGATTGCAGCACTGGCCACGACTTCACCTGCAATGGTCAATTTGTCAACGAGCCTTTGCCTGATCAGCGTCAGGTCGGGAGTGTTCCACTCAGCCTTCACAAGAAGAACTTCACGATTATTCCGACAATAATGTTTGAAAGGATCAATGCTCCGATAAGCATATTCTTAAATCTTTCAAGCTTTTCCACTTTGTCCTCGAGTTGTGTCTGTCGATCCTTCGTTTCCTTTAGATCGTCCTTAAGTATCTTTGTCAGATCCCGAACGGCACTTTCGAGACTGTCAATCCGTTTCGAAAGTTCTTGTATTTCCAGCAAGGAGGCGGTTTTTTCTCTTAACGCCTCATCAATTTTACTCATACTACTTACCCAGAATTATAGCCGTGATCCCGACGGCAGTTGTCAAAAGAGAACCGAACCACCAGGTTTCGTACCAAGCCGGTTCGATACTCACTTCCTTTGTAATGTTTAGCGTATCCACCCTTGTAACCTTAAATGTATCTACTCTCACAATTTCACGATCAACTGTCAATAGATCGATGTCGAGTTTTAAAGACTCAATCGCCGGATAAGTAGTTAATCCCAATGTCAGAGTACCATTCTCAAGATTTACAGTTGTGTCCGTTTTTGAACTGTCCCTGCCAAAGCTCACAATCTTTTCCACCGGCACTTGTACAATCTTCTCATACACCCGGGAGAAAAAAACAGTATCAGGATCACCTTTCACAAATACAGTGTCAGGTGTTCCCTCTTTATATTCCCGTACTTCTTTGGGATTGGGTTTCCTGCCGGTTATCAATACCAGCACTGTCACCAACAACAGGATAATTCCCGCTGTAATCCAAAATCCTTTGCTCATATCCTACCTTTTTACTCAAAACATTTCCTGCATAAAAAACACCTGTTACTGATGCAATTCCAACTCCAAGCTGAAACGCAAATGCAGGGATATTTGCGCTATCGATGTACTTGGCGAAAACCGTAACAGAAAAGATCACACAGTAAGCCAACAGGCTGATCAGGAAGGCACTGTACTTCCTAAGTCCGCGTTCTGTCCATTTCATGCGGCAGCCTTCAATCTTGCATACTCGGCATCGAAATAAACCTTAAACCGTGCCCAGTCCCATGCGGGCCCGATGTCGTATTTGTCTTTCCTGAAATGCGTGTGCGTTGTGATCCCAACGAGCTTTTCATTGTTCTCGACATAATCGAGATTCGTGTTGATTATTGGCGGGATCCCGAACGCCAAACATCTCTCAGCCGCCCATTTTCCCACATTCTCGTATTGTGCTTCTGTAAAAGTTGCCCAGTGAAAAACGCCTTTGAATGGAGTCTTAAAACTGACATACTCACCCTTGTAAATATTGCCGTAACAATCCACCATAACGCCGTTCCTGCTCCAGAGTGGCCCGATGTTTTGAATCTCTATCCCGATGGTTCGCATTTCATTAAAAAGAGTCGAACCCAGATGATACGCCCACTTGGCAGGTGGAAATAATTCCGCAATCACTCCGTCCCTGCCGGCAGCATAAGTTGTTGCTACTTTTCCGGGTTGCTGATCGAAGTAGTTGCCGGTAGCGATTGCATCTCCGTACCCTGCTGTAAAATGGAATGTAAGAGCGTTTTTCTTTGTTACCTGATCAACATATTCGCCGATCTTAAGGTAACGACCCACCAGCTTGTAAGAGATTCTTTTAAGAAAATTCAGAAACATTTATCGCTTTCTCCACACGAAATAATAACCTAAAATAAAGCCGGTACTAAATACCGCAAACATCAACACCAGATCAATCCACCAAACGAATAAAGGGGAGTACATCAGTACCGTCCCAACAATTGAAATCACCATTAAAAACTTCAGCAGGTGCCAGCCCCCGGCGAACATTGTAGCAACATGTTTTTGTAGCCATGTTCTAAGACCAGGTGCCCAGTCGCCTTTTTCTAACCACCAATCTGTCTGGAAAATGAACCTGTTCCAGTTGAACTTGATCATGTCCATACCGCCGTTCAATAACCCGGCTATGAAGAAAAGTATAAAACTCATAACTCCGTCACCAGCTTCACATCAATTTCAATATGATCAGCTTCATCGTTCAGGTAGTTCACATTCACCACATCGAAAGTGTACTGACCATTTTTTACCCGGTCTGTCAAACTCACAGAGAGCAACTTGGAGCAATAAATTCTGTGTGTAGACTCATAACCTTGCTTCTCGTTTATCACTCGTTCACGCCCCTGTAAAAGCCTGATTCGCCCCATAAAGTCGGCTACCTTGACATAACTCTCACTAAAAGCACCACCATAGTCCACAGTTCTCGAAACCGAATAAAGCTGACAGTTCTGTTTGTAGTAGTCGCTAACACTCACACAAATCTCAGCTTTTTGTACGGTTTCAAACCGGCCCTGATGCTCTCTGGAATAGCACCAAAAAACGATACGGAATAGTCCCCAATACTTTCACCGCTAACACCTTTGTACGTCATTGCGAACTTGATCAACTGTGAAGCCGGCAACTTTAGCCCGGCAGGAAAAGAAGTGACGCCATCCCCATCGGTAAAATCATCATTGCAGTATCTCACAACAAAATCCTCTACAATCGGTATCATCATCTCAATCTGATCATCTTTTGTATCGTCTGAAATAGAGAGCAGCGTCTTAACTTCTGCAAGCGTAATAATCGCCATTTCTTACTTCTTTTTCCCTTTTACCTCTTCCGTTTCAGAAGGAGTTGTTTCGCTGAAATCCTTTCCGCAGACCGATGACGCTCTCAGCTTATCAGCAAGCGAAGCATCTTCCGTGACAAAAAGATTATCCTGAAACTTTACCCTTGCTCCACCCGGGAGAGTGATACCAAAATTCCTGTATTTTGAAATGAAAGTGAATTTGTGTGACATGTCGTTTTCCAAATTGCGTGATAAAAAAAGAGAGAGACGCCTAAACAAGACGCCCCTCTCGGGAGATCAAATTATATTGCTTTTTTGAGGATACCGTGGCACTCTTCGTTGTGGATTTCAAGTCCCACATCAAAAAGGATCTTGTCAGTCACGCCGTCAACTCCGGGAGTCTCGACACCTTCCTCGATCCTGAATTTACGGCTTCCTTTTTTGTCGTTTGCCATATAGCGAAGTCTTACTTTCTCCGCATCCACCGTGAAACCGTAATCGGTATACTTTCCGTCCATTACGGGATTCCAAACAACATCTACGATGCCGAAAGGAGTTAAATACTCAGTCAGGTTCACACCGTAAATTGATGTAACGGGATTCGGATTGATTTGGTACCGGTTCTTGATGAACTTGTTGATCTCAAGTAGCTGTCCGCTTCCGCACATGTGGATTTTCCTGCCGGCACCCTTTGCAAACACTTCCATAAGGTGTGCGTCAAAAGTGTCCTCGTCAAGTGTCGTGTAATTGTTCACATTTGAAGTGATTCTTCCCTGAAATCCGTGTCCCCAAGTGGTTCTGTAAGATCCAACACTGGCATATCCCTGTGCCGGTGCAAAAAGAAAATACCTTTCAACTTGCAGCTTTAACTCCTCGATCTTTTTTATCACCAGCGAAGCATGATCGACAGAGTCAGTGTAATTCTGTCCTGCCTGATACCTGCCTGTAGAAGCCACAGAATCGGAGAAAATATTCAGGTAGTTGAACTTTTCAACTTCTGCATTCCTGCCGGTTCCTCTCACACCTGAATACTCATGGTTTCTGCTCCCTATGACCTTAAGATACATCCCTTCGGTTTGAAGCGATGTAAGGTTAGAAGTGCCGTCAATGTGGGTCAGCACCACCTGATTTGTTGACCTCGAAGAAACATATGCCATGGCATCAGTTTCCTCAATCAACACAATGTCATCAAGTGTAAAGATTGAAATATCGTTACAGTTCGATGCATTCAGAGTGATTGTTGCAGGAGTTCCGAGAGCCGAGATGGTAGTTTTGTTTGTGGTCTGATGCGGCATAAAAGCGTCCTCAAACCATGCAAATTTTCCCATCTGATTGATTACCTCCTTGGCTTTTGAAACCGCAGAGAAAAAAAGTAACTGCAAAAGGGGAGTCTGGTAAGGTTTCACCAGAGCCAAAACCTTTTCATTATCGGGTAACTGATTGGCAGCTACCGCATTTGCACTGTTGTTTACGCCTGTTATAATAGACATATTCTACCTCTAAATTCAAAAAATTAAACTAATTCGAGCAGTGCTTTCGTCAGTTCGCTTTGTGTCCCGGCAGGAGGTGGAGCTGCAGAAGCGTTTGCCCCCGGTTCTCTTCCATTCTGCTTAAACTTGTCGCTTACCTGAGCTTCAACTGCCCTTTTAAAATGCTCCTCGAACAGACTTATATTTCGCTTGGTACCTTCTTCATCATCACCCAAAAACCTGTCCACAATATCGACCGGTAAACCTTTCACAGTAGCTTCCTTGATTGCGGCATTAAGAAGATCTTTTCTCTTCAATTCTGCCAGCAGATCGTTCTGCTTCTTCTCCAGTTCCCTCAGCTTCTTTGCGTCCTCACTCTCGGGTGGGTACCTCTTGGCAATCTCATCATCAAGCACCTTCTGCAGATTATTCTGCTTCCAGCTCTCAATCGATTTCGTAACCTTTGCATCCGTCAGGCTCATCAGAAGCTTCTTACCTTCGTCGGTATTTTCTACATAGTCCTTCACCGTTTCACTCGTAACCGGTTTAAGTCCTTCCACAAACTTCAACACCTCTTCGCCAGCTTCCTTCTCCTTCAAAAACGCAATCAATTTCTCCAAGTCCATTCTCTTCTCCTTTTTGCGTGCCCTGTGAGTGCATGCCTCATCAGTGCAACATTTTCAAAAATCTTTAGGGGAATTTTATGTCAGGCAGGAAGTGAAATCAACCTAAACTTTTTAGGTTACTCGAAAAATATTGAAATAGTTTTGTGATAAGTCTTTATAATGCAAAGGTTTAGAGATAAATTTTTCTCTAAAATAATTCGCAAAAAACTTGACCCGTATTACTGCAATCCTATATTAATCATAAGAAATTAATTACAACACGGAGACATAAAAATGACAAACACACAAAACACAAACGGAATCAAAGCTCAGGAAATCGCCAATAAGCTGACAAAAATTGCAGATAGCATCTGGAGAGAAGAGTTGAGGATAGAAAGAGCAACACAAAATTTGAAAGATGCTGAAGAGTTGTTTTCACAGAATGAAATAGCCAATGAAAGTTTCGAGATCTGGAAAAGCAAATTTACAGCACAGTTGGAAGAAGCAAAAAAAGCGATTGAAGTTCTGAAAGAAGAGTGGAACAATACAATAGTAAGAATACAATAAACACAAAACCGGGGGGCGGACCAACCGCCCTTCATAAAACGGAGATACAAAATGTTAGAGACACCAATCACAAAAAAAACAATTGACAACTTAAATAAGCTCTCAGCATTAACAGGCAGAATGTCAGACTATGAGTGGGAAATAGCAAGGCTCGAAAGGAATCTGAAAGAGTTAGACGAACTCGAACCAGAAAGCGGCAAACCTTTTACTTTCGAGAGAAGCAGATACCAGCAAGAGTTAGCCGAAGCCAAAAGAGGATTTACAGAAGTCATAGACGAATTGAACCAGATTCTGCAGAATTCAATGCTTACCATTAATAAAAAGGAAGGAGAATCAAAATGAATCTTCAACAGACGATCAGCACAGAGGCAAACCGGTTAATGAAAATGGCATCAATGCTCACAAGAATAGCCGGTCTGAAAATCCGAATCAGTGAACTCGAACCTCTTCTCTACACTGCAATCGAGGAGGGTAATGAAGAAGATCACATGGACTATCAAAGGGAAATAGTGGAATATGAAATCGAGCTGGAGCTTTTGATAGAAGGTTACAACGAAATGCTCGAAACACACAAAAGAACATCAACAAACCTTAAACCACTGGTGGTATAAAATGAAAAGAATGAACCAGAACCTCGAATAAGATTAACCCCACCTTAATCCCTTCCTAAAAGAAAACCCCAGATTTTGGGGTTTCTTCTTTGCCAATTGAAATTATTTTCATAGTTTCAAACATCATCGTTTATATTTTTTGCAAGGAATTTTATATATGAGAATCGCTCTTTTATTAGCTGTTCTTTCAGGGTTACTTTCTGCTCAGTATCAGCATTACCCGAAGTTTTACACCTCACCGAGCCAGACTTGGGCCACCGACAAATTCGATACTACCAATTACTTGATCGGCACATTAAATGATCGTATCTATTATAATTTCATGTTGACTGGAAGAGATGATAGTCTGCGAAATTCCTCCTACCTTTTCATTAACGACCGCTTACATCAGAAAAAGTTCACCTTCACATATCGTGGAAATCTTGATAGTACATTTTATTTAGCTGATCAGCATAATAAAGGTTTACTTTGGTTATATACAACCACTCCACAACCCTTTATCGTCACCGATACTGGTCGATTTTGGCGAAAGTACACAAAACCTGAAATTATCTCTTATCTTAAAAAAGGGAGTAGATACGAAAATAGATACAACCTTGCCAATGGAGATGTTATTGAGATGAATATTTGGTTTTTAATGGATAACGAGGTCTGTTACGGCGAGCTGATTTTCAGTAGCAAGGAGTTTGTTAGAAAAGAGGGGGAATAAAAAACCCGTTACGAGAACGGGTCGAGGATAAACTATTTTCATTCGATTCCAAGTGCAGTATCGAGACAGCCTCGTTTTGTTAAGAATCTGAGGGTTTCTATTGTTTGATGATGGTGTTGGCCCATTCCAATAATTTATTGTCATTCTGACACTTCGTTAAATCCAATTCCTCATTCCAATTTGCGCTTTTCCACGGTTCAAATTCATGAGATTTCCGTGACAGATCAGAGGCATTCCAATGGATAAGGTTACAACTGACTAACTTAATGGTCTCGCGTTCTTTTTCGTCGAAAAAATTATCAATGAAAAATCGATATTGATTCGCATCAAGAGTACTTCGATAGTTGTACACAAAGTTAGAATACTCGACTGTCTCTTCTTCAGTTAAGAAGTTCTTCTCAATTAAGAACCTTCTTACCTCATCAATGTATTCAGGAACAGGTCCGTATGGCATTTTGTAATATTTCGCCGCAGTTATCACTTGGTTATACTGTATGAGATGAAATACATCACTGAAAAACAATAATTTATTAAGACTTGTCCTCTTAATTGCTCTTTTGCTGGTGTATAAAAGAGTTAAAACCGAAAATTTTTCAATATCAATGCTCATCACTCGCTCCTTTTGAGAATCCATTTTCCAAATTCTCTAATGCTTTTTGGATTAGCTGATCAACACTTGAAAACGCATTTGTTGATGGCCTTTTTTTTACAAAAAAACTAAACAATTCATTAGTGACATTTTCACTATAAATAGATGGAATTATTGCGGTAATATTATCAGCAATCATTTGCTTGCCGGTTAATAAGTAGAAAACTTCACCTTTGGCATCGTCCCATCCTCGCATTTTCCTTCGACAACTGATTAATTCAAATTTTTGCTGAGATTCTGAAATTTTCTGAGTTCTCTTAATCGCATTCGCTATCATCTCATTTAGAACAATGTGGGTGGTATCAGCAAATTTCTCTAATCTAAAAGCAAAGTCAATGCCTCGTCCCAATACATCCTTCGCACCACTTGCTCCTGTATCGATCAATTGAATACCTGTCAAATAGGCAATTACAGATTTTAATTTTAAGCCACAGAATTCGTCTTCTTCATGTATCGCATTAATAAATTCAAGAGTATTATCTATTAAAAACTGTGCCAGTTGTGGATCGCATTCCTGATTTTTAAATTTTTCCTTACCGATTGTACCAGGGTAAAAAACTAGTAAACCGTCCCCTATAAACTTAATAATCGCCTGCTCTGCTCCCATCTTTTCGGCAAAGGACTCAAAAAACCTGCGGAATGCAGAGTATAAAATACCAGTTTGGGTGGCCCATTTTTCACTGTAATGGATTTTTCTAATTGTTGAATCTTTAATATCAAGTAATACTAAAAACCCGTTTCTTCGCTGTGAATTGATTTTTCGCAATGTACTAACATCACTTTCCGACAGGATATTATTACCGTTCTCTCCCATTTTGTGACGCTCTTTTAATCGATTAATGAAGTGGCAATTAAAATAAAATATCAATCCTATTAAGTTAATAAATTTTAACAATTTGTTATATTTTAACAATCACATTTTTTACACCACCTCAACCCTCACCGTACACCGACAATTAATATCCTCTTCGGCAACACCTGACATACCGGGTCCTTCCGTGCGTACCCCGCTCGGCAAAGTAAAGAGACCATCGTCATCAGCTTCCTTACCATCCATGGCTTTGTGACTGTCCCGGGTGCGGTCGTCACTGGTGGCAACCCACACCCGTTTGATCTTGATACCCAATCGATCAGCGGCACCCTCGACATTATCCACCGCCAACTTCCTGCCGACACTCTGCGCTCGATGTCCCTCTGTCCTCACAATTCTAATCGTCTTATTCGCAGACATCTCCGTAGACTTCTCTAATCTTTTGGCAATCTTGGCATAACCTTCACCTTTAATAAGCCCCTGCGAAAGCTCCGTCTTGATCTGTGAAAGATATTTCGCGGAATTCTCCTGAAGTGCATCAGACCAGGTGATCCTTTGCATAGGATTTAGAATTGCGGTCTTAATCACTTCCTCATTCATCACTCCAAAGCCTACCGTCACTTCCAAGCTCTTAGAAATAGCGGTACCAGTTGCACTAAAGCTCTCTGAAACAATGTCTCTAAAGGCTTTTTCCACAGTCCGTTTGCCCTTGCCGGTAAGCGTTTTGATCTGCTTGGCAATGCCCAGTTCGAGATTGGTAAGCCTCTGATATGCAACCATATCCTTGTAGGTCACCTGATCACCGTATTTCTCGAACATCTCCGCAATCATCTGCTTAATGTCCTTCAATGCCGAACTATAAGCTTTGATCAGATCCTTTTCGTATCCAAGAATAAGCTTCTCCGCCTCAAGATCAGAGACCTGCAGAAGCTTTAATATCCGTTGGTTAGGACTCATGCAGCCTCTTGATCAGTATTGGTTTCCACAGGGACTTTTGAGAGCATCCCTGTTCCATACTGATATCGTTCCTGCTCGATCAGCTCCAGCTCTCTCAATACATCCGTAATAAACGGTAACATTCCGAGAAGTGTTTCATCTGACACAATGCCCTTAAGCTTTTGAACAACATCACCAAGATAGAGCATATCCACAGGCAAGCTTCTTGTAAACACAAATTCGATATCTTCGTATTGAAGTGGCACCTGTTTCTTTTGCCATGCCGAACAGATTACTCTCATCATCTGATCTAATCCCGCCTTGAACTTCCGTTCTTTCGTAATCGCTCTAAACTCTAACCCCAACAACTTCCACTTTCGACTCTCTCCCGACTGGCTGGCACCCGAAAACTGCTCGTCTGACATGTCAACACTCTTCGAGAATTTATAAATGTTTTCCGAAAGTGTTTTCTTATGAAGATCGATGAAATTGGCATCCGCTTGCTTGGTCAAAAATCTGGCATCTTCACCCTCAGCCAGACCCAACGCTCCCGTTTGTCTTAAGAGTTGAAGTGTCTCCGGAGTAATCTCAGCACCGAAAATCAAAAGATAAGCTAAACGGAATTCCTCAATCTCATTTTGTACATCACTCATCAGCCTGTCATAAGCATCTATCAAGGATCGAACCTTCTCAAAATCAGAGCTTTGGAGATTGTTGTTATTGAAGCGAATAACCGGCACGAAATCAAACAGATGCGGACCCGATTTCCCGAACAATCCCGAATTATCAGGGACAAACTTTCCGTTGTTATCTGTCACAAAATAGGTCACATTCGTCTTGTCGTACCACTCAACAACCGTTCTTTCCCGGGTTGTATTTCCTGTTTTTTCGGTTACAGTGTAGTAAATGAGAGCGTAAACAACATCCTGAATCGTTACATCCTCAACGAAGATCACTTCCCATGGGTGGAGATTCATTATTCTTTCGAGTCCTTCACCATCGATCCAGCAAAGCCGGGCCGCATATCCGCAGATTGATGCAAATTCACCGGTTATCGAATCAAGATCCTCGACATTGTTTCTTTTTCTGAAATCCTTGATAGCTTTCTCAATCCTTTTCTTGTCACCTTCTGAATATGTTGTGTCGTCAATCTTCCAGGTGATCGGTTTCCCAAACATGTAGCCTGTTATTCCGTCTATGATCTCTCCCCTAAAATCGTTATTAAGCTTGTTATTCAGTTTGTTCGGATTGTCAAAAACCCTTGAATTTATCGGGACATTACCCGCATATTCGTTGTAATCCCGGATCATTCTATCCCTGACCGGTCTGTGCTCATCTATCAAATCCATAATTACCCGATGATTAATTTCGTTACCATAGTTCTCAATCATCTTCACAACATCTTTACTGTTCATTTTTGCCTCTTTTTAATCCAATAATCAGTCATACCTAATACCTAATACCTAATACCTAATACCTAACACCGCTTTTGCCTCGCCGACTCCGCCCCTCTTCTTTCGTACCCAGTTCCAATAAACGAATGAGTCTCCCTTATTTGGTGACCGCCCTAATCGCTTTTTGATTGTCTCTTTAGATTCCACTACTATCACTTTGTTGTTCGTCTCAAACTTTGGTGCCGAGAGATCTGCTATCAACTCGGTATCGTTTGGCATTGCTATTTCTCCACTTCGAAGATCCTCACGACATTGCCACCACATCTGACTTCTCAAATTATTGAACTGCTCCGCTTTGTCCTTCAGCTTCACTGGTGCATTACCCGACTGAATATTAATCCCTTTGTAACGCAAACCATATTCCCGCAATGTATTCACCGTGCCGGCACCAACTCCAACTCCATCGACACCAACACGCTTTTCTGAAATCTCTTTTTCCTTCATCAGCAAATACACCTGGTGACCAAGCTGATTCGCATCCGGACACTGGAAATCTTCCACACTGATGCAAACATTTCCAATCCCCAAGGCAATTGAAGCCTTGTCACCTGTTTCACTGTTCGCAACATCCACGCCCATTGCATATTCTCCACCATCTTTTGTAACAATCTCAAGTTTTTCCGCGAACCTGTCCACCGCCTGCAGACACCACTCAATTCTGATCAATGCGTCTGAAGCTTGAGCAGGGGAGATACCTCTGGTTCTCGAGAGTGCCATAGGCGAACCCTCGCCGAACTTGTCGATAATCCCGTTTACACCTTCCTGACTTGTCGCACCCGGTATGTACAATGGATTCCCCAGAACAATGTTTGGGTGGTCGTATGCACTTATCCTGATATGCTCCACCTTTGGCAACATACAAAACCTGTGAAGTGAATCCAGTTGATGATCAGGGTTCCCAAATGCGAGAATCAGGTTATGAGGAGCCACACTTGTATTCTCAAAGGCGTTTATGATCGGTAACGGAACACCCGGAGTTTCTTCGAGTATGATCAACATATGCTCAGCATGGAACCCCTGTGCTTTAGTGTTCGATTCCTCGTTCGCCTTAACACCGGCAACAAATCCAACCGCCAGCCAGTCGTCCTGCCTCGGGTTCATTCTTAGCTTTAGTGAAGTATATTCTCCCTTTCCGAACTTCGGATATAACTTCGAGATCTCCTTCCATATGTGCAACATAAGCTGATCTTGCTTTGGTGCTGTTGTTACGACAATGCTGTTCTCAAAACACTCTAAAAACCAGAACACTACCAAAGCCCCGAAGTGGGTCTTTCCTGTACCTGTTGCAGATTCAACGCCTACCCATCGGTTATTCACAAGTGCATCAGCTACAGCCTTAAACGGGTTTGGAGTTCCGTCCCACTTGTGCCCCTCATATTCAGGAATCAAACTCCAGTCAATCGTTTCCCGCCTGATGCCCAGCCTCTCTTCAAAATAGGCAAGAGGATCCTTTTGGTATATTTCCCGCCGTGCATTATCCAACTGCCTTCGGGCTTCTTTTCTCTTTCTAAGTTCCAGCTCGGCAATTGCCATCAGTGTAAGTTTGCTCATTCATTCATAACTCGATATGCCCGAGGGTCCAACATAACGACCTGAATATCTACGCCTTTTGCCAATTCCTCTAACCCAAATTCGGTGAACCGGCTCATATCGATGTTCTTTGTGATCGTTTCGGATTTCTGTTTGTCGACATAGAGACCAAGAAGCTTATCCCGATCTTTAGCCGCTTCGAGGAAGAGCCAGTAATCAGGGGCTACATCATATTCCTTCTTTTCATCGTTCCACAAACCCTTTGCTTTAACGAGTAAAAGCTCACGATCCATCAAAGCCCTTTCAAGAGCTGCTTCGGTTTTCGCTGTCGTCATGTTGCGGATGTCTAATTTAGCCGCAGAGATATATCTTTGTGCTGTCCGTATAGACACTTTATATTTTGCTGAAACGAGCTCTGATAACTCCTTTTGGCGTTTGCCGTCCAAATACCTCGTGTTTTCAAGAATCAGGTTTACTACAGCATCGACCCGTGACCAGATTATTTTTTCAGGTATTCTTTCAGTTGCCATGTCCAAACTCCTCTGCAATCATGCAAGCAAACTGCCAGTTACGGCAAGTGAAATAGGATGGTCCTCTCTGCTTGGCAAGATTCTTTTGCCACTGGGGAATATCTGAATTACCTGAAGGAGAGATCCATTTTATCGGAATTTCTTCAGCATCTTTGATTGTCGTATGTACTCCATTTCGCTCAATTTCCAGAAGTTTCCCGGGGGCATACTTAAATGCGAGATGAAAATTATTCGACCACTTTGGTGGAGTAGCTACTCCACAGAGGTAGTAGTATTTTGCAGGAAATTCGTTTAGATCGAATGGATCGTAGATCGTTATATCAGATGCAACAATGGTGCTGTAATCACCTGTTAAGCACCTTCCACAGTGAACATTCAGGTTCACGCCTCTTACATATTTCAGCCAAAGGTATCTGAATTTGCCTGTTATTTCAAGTTCAAGAATTGTCGGTTGCATATCGCTCCCTTACTAATTTAATTAGTAAATCTACTAATTTTTGATGTTTGTTGTGTTTGAATCCATCAGGATATTCCATATTGAATTCCACTTCCAATGCCTCTCTGTAAGCTTCCTCTGGAAACTGTTTCGGACCCTTGGCAACGGCGTAATGCTGACTACTGCTCCCGGAATATTCCATGGTGTCGAAATAAGTTCCAACTAATATAAGGAAGGATTCCTTACTGTGGAACTTCTGCATAGTCCACACTTTTTGGCGGAATGTGGCTGAGAAATTGTTCTCGTCAAGGAACTCAATGATGCGCCCTTTCGAAGTGCTTTTTGTCAGTTTATACCGGCTGTCCGCAGATTCTTTACACCTGGTCGCCATGAAGAAAGTCCCGTCGGGATGCATTAAAGCATTGCAGGTGGTCATCACAAATCGCTCATAATCAAGGGAAGTTACGGAGTTGATCACACTGTCAAGTATCACCACATCAAACAAACCGAACTTTACCAGTGACTGATAAACGCTCTCAATATCAGCAACAACTTTTGAGATCAGGATTTCTGAATTGGTCTTTTTGAAGTAAGGTTCATAACCGACAATACGAAATCCTTTCCCTTGCAAGAACTTCACATACGCCATCTTACCGGCACCAAAGTCAACGGTCGTATGATGTTTTTTGAGATAGGGAAGTACATGAGTTTCGTACAAAGTAGAACGCAGAGCTTCTTTCTCGTCGTTCTTGACCCTACTCATTTGGCAATGATGTTGCACCCATGGTTTTATGTCGAGAGCATCATAGCAATAGTTGCCGTAATTCTCATTCAGCAACTTGCACAGATCCAGACCGTCACCGTGAACTTTGTAAACCAGCACCTTTTCTTTGAACCGGGCCATACCGAGGACATAATCCGAATTGAGAATTACCCTTCCTTCCTCATCACAGACGACAGAACCCCAGTTTCCGTATCTGATATAGAGATCGTTAATGCTTTTCACGATTGTTGAATTCAGGTTTTCGCCCACTTCATAATTGTCAAACTCCACAAAGCTGTAACCAAAAGGAAGCTGATCAGCATTAAGTATCTTCGCGTAGCTCTTGTTGGTCTCGATGGAGTTGTGAAACAAGTTGAATTTGATCTCGTCATGAAGGGAGATGTCACGCAACATGATCGCAGGGACCGTCTTCATTCCCAAAGCTTTCATGGCTTTAATTCGCTGGTGACCGGCAGTAAGAACGCCGTTCCCATTCAGGATTACAGGTTTAACCACTCCGTATCGTGAGATCGATTCCTTCAGCCGTTCGAAGCTCCCGGGCGCGATCTTTCGAGGGTTGTAGTCTGCAGGTCGGAGATCTTTGATTGGGTATTGCTCTATGAATTTCATTTGCCCTCGATCAGATATGTTACAAAACCTGAGTTCACACGGTGTTTCTCCACATACCGTTCGTAGGTGTCTATCAATCCGTTAAGCTCATCATCTGTCATATACACTTCATGCTCACCGAATCTCAGCTTCATTCTCTGCTGGATGCTTATATCGCTCGATTGTCCTTCGATTGCGATCGTCTCCTCAGTGACCGACAAGTTCAAATCCTGAAGGTGAAGCGAGCTGAATGCATCAGGTGCATTGAGCCTGACTTCTTCTATCAGTAATCGAGCTGCCTCTGTCCATTCGCCTTGAAGAGTCTCTGCGTTGCCCGCTATGTTTGCGGCTCGTTCCTTGTCTGGGTCCCAATCCACGATGCGAATTCTGAATTCACCGGCAGGAGTAACAACCTTGTCGCCATCTATCTGCAGGTCTCCGAATTCTTCTTTTAGAGCTCGCACTCTTTGATGTCCGCAGACCAGGTTTCCCGTTTTCGAATTAAACACAATCCCTGAAATATCCCCGAATTCTGACAGAGAATATTTCAGACCTTTGAAATTTTTATCCTTGATAAGCCTTGGGTTGTAATCAGCTTCTTTGAGCTCGCCCAAGTTATTTGGCATCTTTGCCATAAACAATCACCTCTACTGACTTTATTGACACATTGTGCCGGTTACTTAATTCTTCCTTTGCTTTTTTGCAAGAAAGCCCGGTTTCTCGCATTTGTCGGTACTCCACTTTGATTCGCTCTTTTCGCAAGATATGAGCAGGAATCACATTGTGTTTCTCCAAAACTTCTAATAAATCCAGAATTAATGCCGATTCCATGTCGAAATATTAACCTTTCAAAATGTATAAATCAACCTAATGTTTTTAGGTTACTTGCTTCCTTGGTACTTATCGACACTCAGAAATGCCCACAGTGCCGCACATGCGAGATCGAGATATTCGTCTGCGAGCTCCTGATCTGATGCCTTGGCATGAACCGCGAGCTTTATCTCTGTCATCTCTTCATCACAGATAGCAACACTTTCGTGCCGGCTAAAGTGTGGCTGGTCGCCGTGTCTTTCGTTCCTGCTTGCTATCCTGTTTTTCAGCTTTTTAAGTGCGGTGGTGACTTCATATTCACTAACCCTCATTGCAGGATTCCTAACTTTTCGAGTGCTTCATCAACGGTATAAACCACGATCTTTTTTCCTCTCCATCGTTCAAAAAACTCCTTCTGACTCTCTCTCAATTTGCCGTATGTCTTGGGGTTCTTTACCTCTACAAAAATGTTCTCACCTCTCCATGCTACCACCAGATCAGGACACCCGCCACCTACAGCAGAAAGATCCAAAACATCGGCTCCGACCTGTCTTAAGACCGTAACAATTTCCTTCTGATTTTTATCTGTTTTCTTCTTCAAATCTGCTCCTTGTTAACGACAACAATCGACAAAGAACGCTTTAGAGACACGATCAACAACCAAAGCATATGGTAACCTTACTTTACTCATGATCGTTGCTCACAATCGCTGTGACTTCATAAATCTTCGTTGGTTGTATCTCCTCAATACCGTATTTTTCAATGTCAGCCCGCTTTGCCCAAAGAATGCCGTTCTTTCCCCGGTGAACCATTCCGTAGTTTTTCCAAGTGTCTTTGCCTTGGGAAGTTATGACTTCGAGATCGTAATAGCTGTAGAGTTTAACTCTCTTCACCTGGTTACAAAACTTCGCAATTGCCGGTACAACCTGATTGAAAGTCTCCTCTTTTATGACCTTCAAAACCGCTTTCTTCAAATCAGCATCCGAGTAACCTTCGTCTTTGAGGATCGTTGAAAGCAATAGCAACCAGTCTTTGTTCACCACCGGAAATGCCACCTGAAGAGTCTTTGAAACTTCTGCAAATGTCCTTGCACTGAAAGTTTCTTTCCTCGGTACCAGCTCGTTTCCTGAGTTTACAATCATTCCCTGTGAAGTCTTCTCATTGCAATCCTGTTGCTCTGATAACATCGGCAATATCTGCATCTGTGAGATTTGATCTTTGATGTGTTCCATTTCGATTCTCTTTCATCATTGTTGCGATAGTTGTGAATTTTGTTGATAGAACTCCGGGACTCATGTTGTCGTAGATCCATTTGTCTTTGATGTTCATTGAGATTCTGCAAAAGTTTCTCATGTCCTGAAGTGCCTGCTCTGTGTTCGGGATAATTCCCATTGATTCTTTCATCTGCAGGTATTTCCTGTAAACATCGTTGATCTCTTTTGCCTCTTTTCCTTTGTAGCTGGTTAGTGCATAGGGGAATCCTCGAGATACTTCAAACTCTTCCTGAAATATCTTTAGCAGGGTAGTATTCCAGTCAGGTTTGGCATCATCTTTTTGTGGCGTCACTGTTCCCCCTTCTAAGGGGGTTAGGGGGTTATTATATATATTGCTTTTCTTTTCTTTACTTTCCTTTACTTTACTTTGTGTAGTTTCTCCTTGTGTTTCATCTTTGTTTTCCCCTGATTTCTCCCTGTGTTTCTCCTCCTGTTTCTCCCTCTGTTTTTCCAGGAAAAACCTCCTTTTTTTCTCCCGTTCTTCGGTTATTTTTCCTGCTCTTTTGATGATACCTGTACTGGTTATTCTCTTATTTTGCTCCTCTTCTTCCTTACTGAATAGATTCAACTCAAATGCGAAGTTTAGTATCTCCCTGAATCGTTTTTCTGTCACATTGCACCTTTTTGCAAGGATTATGTAGATATTTGGGAGTCTCAGACTAATGCTATAATCCGAACTTCGGTAGATTTTTTCGAGCAATTTGAAGTAAACTGCGTACCCGTCATTTCCATAGACAGCTTCAATAGCTTCCAGCTTAGGGTCTGCGCTTGCATCTACATCGTGCGAAAAATAATCTGCTCCTTCCTTGATTGGTCGTGCCATTTTATTTTTTCTCCTTTTGCGAGGAATTTTCTAAATATTTCAGAATTTTTTCAGAAACTTTGAAAAAATCTGTCAACATTTGTGTAGAGTAGTGCCACGGCATACCGTAACCGATGCGTAATTTTGGTTCTGAATCTTTGCCCAAAACCTTGAAATGTACGGTGATTTTTCCGTCGCTATGGATGGTGGCAAGTGCAACACTTTTGTCAGGCAGAACCCTTACAGTGTAAGGGTCGAACTGCCTTTCAAATTGAGATATAAGAGTGTCTGGTCTCATAAGTAAATCCCGCTTGGAATAATTTCAGAGTGCCTTTTGAGAATCACTCCTTCAACTCCTTCCTGTTCAAGAAATACAACATTCTCTAAGCTGTTCAGGACTTTCAGAGGTACTGGATCTTGTTGTTCGTTAAAAACGAAATAACCACCATTCAAGGCTTTCCAGACCTTCACTTTGCTTAACTGCTCTGGTTCTTCGTCACGAAGTTGAATATCCTCGGGGCTTTTTACTAAGAACTGACCTTTATCAAATGGATCAATAAAAGTTATCGTTTTATCCGCATCGATAAGCACTTCCAAGGGTAAACGATTACCCTCGTTATCAAGAAGGAAATAACTTCCATCTTTTTCACTTTTGTAAACAGGGATTTGATCTGTTCTTATCCGCTCCTTTTGTGCCTCAGCTTCCTTTCGGAGCTCTCTAACTTTCCGTTTGGCATCAGAGTGACTGTAAAATGTTCCAATGTGATCGGGCATTCTTCCATGCCCGTCATGTCTTAATACATCCCATACCATTGGGCTGTGAAACCCTTGTGGCCCTTTGATATAATAGTCACCTTGCTTTGTGAATTCCTCCTCACCGGCATTGTCCAAGAATATATCGTCTTCATCCTCAGAGTTGGTTTTTTCATCTTTCATCACAGTATCAAATCCAGCCTCCTTGGCGGCTTCTACAATCATATCGGTAACCTGCTCTACCGTATTATCAAAAGGAATCTCCAACTGGCTATGTTCCTTAATTTCTTCCGGTGTCATATCCCTTAAAAATGCTGGGAAGCGTCCAGTAGGTGAACTGATTGTTACGCAATTTTGAACTGGTTTGTGCCATTCAAATTCACCCTGATAAAGCGATACGATCTTTCCTTCTTGGATATATTTTGAATGTCGCTCGATTGTCTCTTTCAGGTCGCGAAGTCGTTTCTTGGCTTCCTCAATCTCACTGATTTCCTTCGAAGCCTGTGCTATTATTTTCGCGTAACGAATAATATCTTCATTTGTTAGTTCTTTTTCGTAATTGAAATAGTTGATTGTTTTCATCTTTCAACCTCCAATTTTTTATTGATGAATAGCGACAATCCATCAACCCAACTTTTTATTTTAATATTTGTTCTTTTTAATTGACCGTAAAAACCTGTTCTGAAAGATTGTAATTCCTTTTTTGTTTCAAAGGTTATTTTAATTGTTTTGTCATAACCTGACTCTTCGAGAATTTCAAGAATCTCTGCATACTTATTTTCCAATCTGTCTATTAATTCGATTTTCATTTTTGATCTCCTTTCATGTCCTCAAGTATCGCCATTCCGTAGTACAAAAAGTCTTGAATTGGTCCGGGATTCACCAGAGGTATCATAACATCTTCTAAATCTAAAACACATGGATATAATCCAAAAGCTTCTGTGAGTGTACACAGCTTTAATTCTATATCTTTGTAATTTCTAAAGAGAATAACTTTATTGTTTTGGGTCTTATTTTCCTCAGAGATTTCCATCCTAAAACCGCCTGAATTACGATACCGGTCGTTGTAAACCTTTAGCTTGCGTTTTATCTTGGGGTTCATCACTTTTTCTCCCTTCTAAACTTTTGTGCATCGGGACAGGTGGCAAAATGAGCAATATGTCTCTTGATGTCAAAGAGCTTTGAATTGTCGTAAGTGTCCGCATTAACCGGCATCAGCTTTCCGGATTTTGTCGGTACGAAAACAATTTCCTCTCCACATGATCTGCATTTTGTTTTTCTGCTTTCTTCACTTCCTAAGGTTTTTTCTACCCGGTGGCAAGCGGAACACTCAATGAGTGTCCCGTCGAATAATGATTTCATTTCACCACCGCAATCTTTACAGGTATATATCATGCTGCGCCTCCTTTAAGCTCTAAAATTGCGATATCTAAAGCGACTATCTTTGCTCTGTAATCAGTGAGGTTTTTGCTGTAATAAGCTTCCAACCGTACTTTTTCATCAGGGGAAGACTGCTTCTCTTCGAGATCCTTTATGAATCCTTCTGTACTGCATATCCAACCTGAGTAATGTGACTTGATTTCCTCAAGGTGTTCAATTATTGATTTCATTGTTATTCCTCAGTTATTGATTGTTTGTAAAAACCCGTCCTTTAGAACCACCTTCTGCCCGATCAGCTCTAAAAGTTCCGGCCTGTGCGTAATGATGAAGGTGTTGTGGACGCCGCTCATAGCGTGTGCTTTTTCCAGCATTCGCATGTAGCTGTAAGCATTCTCGATATCCAAGGCACCGTCTTTCTCATCAAGAAAGCTGGTCTCGATCCTGCGGCCTTGTTGTCTTACCACAAGCGAGATCGCCAGCTGGATTGCCGTCTCCAACCATACCTGTTGCCCGCCTGATTTGTCACTCAAGTTGCATACTCCATCTTCTTCTACCACATTGATCAGGAAGGTCTCTTTCAGTTTCTTCTTGTCCTTGGTCCAGCTAGTGGTCTCAAAAACGATCCTGAACTTATTCTCGAATAGCGAAAGCAGTTCGTTGGCCCGTGACGAGATCTCGATCCCCGAGTTCTCTAATTTCAGTACCGGTATTCCCGTTTTGTCGAATGCCTTCACCAGAAATGCGTACTCATTGATCTCAGTCTCCACAAGCACCTTCTCGGTCATCTTGGCGTTTATTTTGGCCTGTGTCGCCTTGGCCTGCTCGACCCTTAACTCAAGCTCTTGAAGTTTCGCCTGATGAGCTTTCAGTCTCGTGTTCAGAAGCTCGATCTCACCCGTGTGTTTCATGATCTCACCTGCTGTAAGCTCGAGTTTGAACCTGATTGAATTCACCTGCTGCTCAAGTGTCGGATCGATCTCGTCTTCCATTCTTTCGATCTCCTGCTTGATCTCGGCCGCCATCTCGGCCGCCGATCTTCTCTTCTCGTCTTCAATCGCCGCGTACCGCTCCCTGATCGTAGCGAGCTCCTTTCTGTAGGCTTCCTCCTCTTTCGCGAGAGCCTCGATCTCCATCTCATGCACCCTGATGTCACTCTCAGCCTTCTGAGCTTCCTGAAGAAGATTTTCCCAAGGATGTCTCTCAAGATCCGCAAGCTCCGTCTCGATCCTGCTCGCTTCCAGCCTCAGCTCCCTTTCATTTTCCCTGATTATCTGAGTGACCTGTTCAAATTGATCGATCTCCTTTTCGAGCTCAGCCTTTCGGGAAGTGTGGCTTCCAAGTGCTCTCCTGTCAGCTTCCAGAGTGGGGTAAAGTGATTCAAGCTCATTCTTGATGGCCGGTATTGCTTCTTTCATCAGATGCGCGTTCTTCAGGAATTGGCAGTTCGAGCCTGTGATTTCGTCACACGGTACTTCATCAATCAACCGGTACTCCATCTCCGCTTTTTCAAGGTCCTTCTTGAGCTTACCTTCGCGGAGTTCCGTCTCAAAGATATTCTTCTCCAGCGTGTTGATCTCCTCAAGGGGGAGAAGTCCAAGCAGCTTCTGTTTGTGTTCCATGCCGTTTCTCATCATCTGCGATTCCCGGTCGATGCTCTCCCTGATCCCCTTCAGCTTGGCTTCAAGTTCTTTCTTCTTGGCGATGTTCGCGTTGATGGTTTCGAGGTTCATCATCAGCTTTCTCGCCCTGGTGATCTTTGCCTCGATCACTTCAAGCTCCGTGTCACCGTGACTCCGAGACTTCGTGACTTCTGCGATCTCCTTCTCCATCTCGGTTTTCATTCTCTCGAGTTCTCTCTCCAGCCCTTTGTCGATCTCATGAAACTTGTCCCATTTTGCGAATATTTCCTTCTCGATCGTCTTGTAATTGGCAAATACGGCCTCTGTCCGGGCTAACTCAGTCTGCAACTCGTCTTTCCTGTTTTGCGACTTCCTAAGGTCATTCCCGCTCGTCAGAATCGCATCCTCGAGGTACTGAAGTGTCTCCCTTCCCCTGAGCACATCTGCCTCATTAACATCGAGTACCGATTCCATAAGTACCCTGATCTCTCCTTCGATCGAACTCAACTGCAACTGCTTCTCCTTCAACTTCTCTTTTGCCCTTTCGCAGTACACTTCGTAATGATTCAGGTTCAAAAGCTCGAAAAAGAGCGTCTTGATTTCGGCTGGTTTCAGCTGCGCGATACCCTTCGACTTCTGCCCTGAAAAAACTGAATTGAAGAACAGATCCCTGCTTCCCAGTAGATCCTCTATTGCTTTGTCGTATGTCGTCAGCTTCCCGTCATTCAGCGCTTTGCCCTGTTCAAAAAGGTAGGCCTCGCTTGCTCCTGTCAGCGCGTCGATCAGGATCTTGCTCTCGTACTGTTTTCCGTTGTACTCGAATTCAAGCACCCTGTACGAATCCTTCAGGTAAAATTGAGTTGTCAGACTTCCATCTCTCGATACCATACATCTGTATGGGTGCAGGTTCTCAATGATCGTTGTTTTGCCGGTGCCGTTTCTTCCTGAAATCGCAACCAGACCTGGTGCGAAATCCTTAAAATTTAGAGAGACTTCTTCTTGGCCAAGTCCCTTTCTGATTCCTATCGCTCCTCTGAGCTTCAAGCTGTGTATCTTCATTGTTGCTTCCTTTTAGTTTTGTTGTCTTAAGAGCCAGTTCAAACGCTTCTCCAATTCGGGAAGTGTCTCCAGCTCAATGTTCTTTCCGCCATTGTCGATCCACATTCTGTGGTATCTTGGGAAATCAGGTCTTTCAAGTCTCATTTCCCGGGCGTCTTTCAATGCGAGGTTTTTTGCTATCGAGTTAATCCGTTCCTTTAACCTTCTCTTTTGTTCGTATATGGTTTGTTCCGTCTGTTGTACCACACTCATTTTTGCACCTGACCCGATTTCTACCGAGGTCTGGTAAACCGTTGCTTGCAATGCTTCTGATGAAAGAGGAATGAATTTTCCTTGTCTGGCAGGTATGTAGTCACTGATTGGATTGCCGAATAGGTCTGTGTTGGCCGTTCTCTCTGCTTCGGCAAGGCTGTGTTCTCGTTCCTCTTGGATCTCCTTCGCCATCTTGGTAATGTCCGGATCCATGGGGATGTAAATGTATGCTTCCTGCTGACGGATTCCCTGAATCATCCTGACAAAGCGACCTACTGCCTGTCTAAAGAATAGCTCAGCTTTCACATTCGTAGCGTAAACTCCGACTCTCAATCGTGGAATATCCACGCCCTCTGAAATCATTTTTACACAGACAATCCAAGGTTCATAACTGTTTGTGAATCCTTCAATCCTTCTGGATCCGTCAGTGTCCTCACTGATCACAATTTCTGGGATTGTTCCGGTGACTGCGTGAACCACTTTCTGAATGTCCTTGGCATGTTTCTGATTAATGGCGAAGATTAAACCACCGGCATTCGGGTGTTCACCTTTGCGAATCTCCACCAGTTTGGCGTGTGCCTCGCTGATCACTTGCCTTAGCCACCCACCACCAGTCGCAAGCGCCGTTTTTAACCGTTTCGATACGAGATCCTTTTCTATTCTGTCAGTGAATGAGTGCTCGAATATTTCCATCCCAACTTTGTATTTCATCTTACCGTCATAAGCAGGGAAGTAAACCGGTCTGCAAACATTGTCCAACATCGCCTGTTCATAACTGTACTCGTAGTCAGCTTTGCTCACTTCATTCTCATAGGTGATAAAAGGGATCTTCGCGTCGTCACATCTGAAAGGTGTGCCGCTCATCTCGAGTCTGAATTTTGCATTCTCGAATCCGATTAACACTCCCTGTCCCCAGCTGAGTGAATCACCGGCATGATGCACTTCGTCAAAGATTGCCAAGGTGCTTACTCTTTCCGTGTTGTATTTGTGAACCTGCGGATCTTTTCCCAACTGAGCGTATGTGATAACCACCCCGTCATAGTCTGGGGCTTCTCGCATCGCATCGTTTTTGAAATAAGGATCGAGATCGATTCCGAAATTCAGAGCTGCATTCTGTGCCCACTGTTTTTTCAAGTGCTCTGTCGGAACCACGATTACAACCCTGTGAACATAGCCTGTTTCGAGTGATTCGCGGGCAAATGCAAGTGCAAGGTTCGTCTTTCCTCCACCAGGTGTAGCCACACAGAGGAAGTCCCTTTTACCGGCATTAATACGGACCTTAACCAGCTCCTTTGCCTTGGCCTGCCAAGTGCGAAGTTGAAAGGAATTAGATATGCTTCTCATGCCTCGATCTCCGCTACTTTCGGTTTCAAAGCTCCGTTGACTTTTACATCAACTATTGCCGCATACTCGAGGACTTCATCATAGAGACTTTTGCAGGTCATAATCTTCTCCGACCTCGACTCTCTCTCCATCGGAATGATTTCCCTTTCAATCCTCGTATCTTTGTTGAGTAAGTCGAACACGATCTGGATCTTCTCGGGTGTGATCAGCTTCAAGTCCTCTTCTCTGACTTTGTAGCAAAACCTGAAATCAACATTCTCATCTGACAGCGGGCAATTATCAATTATCCAGACGCCGTTTTCGAACTTCCCTTCGACTTTTATCATTGGTTTGGCTCCTTGTATCGGTACTCTCTCGATGTACATATCGTAGCAATCAGGATCGATTTCATTAAAATTGATAATATTGAATCCTTTTTGTTCTGTCTCTCCCCAGCTCTTGTTGTAAATTGAGCCTGAATACCTGATGTCTTCTGCGATGTTTTGGGCGAGGTGAATGTGTCCAAGTGCGTAGTAGTCAGCTTTGGCTTTTCGAAGTGTGGTGGGAGAGACTATTATATCTTGTCCGAGGAGTGACTGACCTGATGAAAGTCTCGAACCCATCACATTTCCATGAAATGCGAGCAGATGGGGAAGAGTCGGGAAGCTCGTCTTGAAGGTCCCGATTGCCTCGAAAATGTTTTCAAACTCCTCAAGAAATTCTGTGTTATTATTATCAATGCTTTGATCGCCGACCAATGCGGCTTTGGTTGGATATGGTACGAGCGAAATCAGATACTCAGGATGTTGGAAGTAGGGATTTAGTTCACCGTTTAGCATTGTCACCTGATCTTTACCGACTGCCAACACAGCCGGTCTTTCATACGCGTGAATGTTGGGTTCGATCTGGTGAAGAAGTGCAACGCTACCGGGCTCGTCATGGTGATTGTTCCCCTTCGTGATGAAGATATGCTCAACATACTTGCTCATTTTTCTTAAGTAATCGATCACAATCGGAACTCCGGAGTTTTCTGTGTAGCTCTGCTTCCTTTCCCAGATATCCCCGGCGTGGATTATCGCCGTTACATCATTCTTGGCAACATAACCGGTTATGAACTCAAGGCTTTTGATCAGCTTCTCTTGCTTAACGGGATCGCTGTCAGCGTGCCAGTCCGCAGTATGAAGGAATGTCAAATCGCGTCTCATAATACCGCCTCCTGTTCTGCTTTGAGTTTAAGCAGTCTTTCAACAAATGATATCTGCTGATTTAATGAGAGTGCCTCAATCGCATCTGGCGTGATGGGAACTCCCTTCGGTGAAACATAGCCGGTGCTTTCGACCAGTCCCATGATTCGTTCAGTCCTGTCGTCTGGGGTTAGATCTCTGTACATCTCGGCTACATCCCTTGGGTCTGCACTGAATAAGGTCTCCGAAACATCTTCGGTGTGAGAAGTCTCAGCCTCTATTTCTTCATACTCTTCATCACTCAGAGAGACATCAACTACCTTCACTTCTTTTGCCTCGGGTATCGCTTGCTCAATCTGTTTACCCTCATAGATCGGATTACCGAGCCCTAATTTTGCCCTCACATATTCGGACCTTACTAAAGCTCTCTCGGCTTCGGGAAGCATCTCGAGAAGACCGGCTTTATCTTCCGTTACGCATGCCACTATGATCGGTTTGGATTGAAGTTCATGGATAGTGTAGCTGGCTTTCAGTTTCGCAACGAGACTCATAATCAGTCTTTGCATTGCGTTTGATTCTGCCAATGCCTCTGCGTGTTTTCTTCTCTGGTTTACAGCCGCCATATTCGGTTGCCCGTTCTTCTGGAAACGGTCACAATCTCTGATGAAATCGTATTTCCCTGTTGCAACTGCTTCCTTGATGGTCCCGTCTATGCTCTGGATCTTTCCCTTAAGCTGGTGTGAGATAAACAAAACTCTGCCATCCTGATCAACTTTTCTTTCCAGAATTCGACTGTCAATGACATTGCCCCCAGCTGAAAGAAATATCTCTTTTAGTTTTGTCAGATGAAGAGCGAAGGTACCCGAATCGGTCTTATAAATATCCTGATTTCCGAAAGCTGATTCCATTTTTGTATCTACCGTGATCACAGTCAGACTCAACTTCTTGCTCCTGTCTGCACTGAAATTTGCCGTTTCAGGAATTAAGCAGATCGTCCGATCCTTAAGCTCCTGATAAATGGTGTTTAGCTTATTCGCATCGCCAATAAGTTCTTGCGATACTCTCACTAAACTGAGATTGCTACGCCCGTGTTGAACCGGCTGAGTTACAGCGTTACTCATTTTGTTGCTCCTTTTGTTAGGTTGTTTATTTCTTCTTTAAGCATTGCTATTTTCGATGTGTAATCATCTCTGTTGCGTGCTATGCTAAAAGCACACGCCAGCCACCCGAGTATGAAGCCTATCACCAATCCTGTCATTGGCTACTCCATTTCAGGTTGTGATTTTCTTCCATCAGCTTCACATTTGCTTGTTTATAATACCTGTTCCACTCTTGCAGATTTTTCACTCGCTTTTGAAGCTCTTCATTCTGTTCGATTAATCTCCTGATCAGCTTCATCAGCTCCTCGGGTTCTTCAAACTTCGGCTTGGCACCTACTATTTCACTCATTAATTCGTCATAAGTCATTGTTGTATCCTTTCGAGTATAAGCTTGTCTTGCTCAATTGTCAGCTTGAATTCGTTGCCGATTCCAAACCCTGCATCTGCCAGTTTTTGCCCGGACAACCTTATGTATGGTGCTTCCTTCTTTTTTCGGCTTATGTAACTCACTCTTCTTCTCATGTTTTCTTCTGTTCCTGTCGACCCGCAATTTTTTTTTCAGAAGCTTCATCTCTTCACGGAATTGTCGAACTGTGGTTATCCACTCGATATCAACCCATTCGGTTCTGGTTTCGCCCCACTGCATTTTGTATTCAATTTTGGCTGTGTGTTTCTTTACATCCACTTCGAGTAGCCGTGCTATAAAAGCCTCACCGGTGAACTCAAATCGCCCGTTAGGACGAATATCAAAGTAGATTACCTCTCGACCTTTTAGGCTTCTTAGGGTCGATACCTGCTTTTGCGTATGCATTTGCTATTACCTCTTGCATTGTTTTTTGATGATTGTTGGTTGGTTGGGTCAGGACATATTCGGTTTCCCGTTTTTTCATTTCCTGAAAAGTCCTGATGTCTGCGATGCGGATTCTGTACCTGGTGTGTCCGTTGCTCTTGTAGGTTCTCGCTTTAAGCTCTCCACTTTTGATCAATTCCAAAACGGTAGTGTTTCCGACTTTCATCAACTGTGAAGCTTTGTTTACGCTAACTTCCTGAATACTGTTATCCAAGGACTCTTTGGCGACTGATTGAAGAAGTTTCTTCACCTCCTGAAGCTCTTGCCAAAGCATCGAAAAGGTTATCACTGCAGGTGTTCTCATCCCTTCAATCTCACTTTCAAATAGGATAGCTTTTCAAGCATTGAGTCAATTGAACCGGTCAGGGTCTTCCTTTCTCCAATGGTGAGATAACCGTCTTCCAAAGATTTAACACACTCCTCAATCAGCTTTGATGACTCTGTGTTTATGTAAGCCGCAAGACCAGTAATAGACATTGTTTCGAGTCCATCGATCTTTACGCCTCTATCCTCAATTGCCTTCCTGATTTTCCAGTAGTCCTCAACATCGATGCGTTTCCCGTGATCGAGTAGTGCATGAAGTCTTTGTCGGTCCCACCCGATCTCAAGAGCTATTTCAGATTTTTTTAATTCATTCTCTTCAATAGCCTTTTTCAGGCTTAAGATTGCTTCGTTCATTTTTTACCGCTTGTAATTGCTTAGTTTACAACGATAGTATAATTTTGAACTGCTAAAGAGATAATCTCTTTTATGGAAACGCCCTGCTTCGCGGCGAGTATCCTCGCTTTTTGATGTGTCTCCGGGTCTACCCAGAGTATCTTAAAGGACTTCTCAGGCTTGCTTGTTTGCTGCGTTTTTGTTATTTTTGACATTGTCTTTAAGTTCTCCATAATTTTTAATAACTCTATCGTTAATATAGTCATCTAAAATAACATTGTCAAGTAAAAATGACATTATTGTCAGAAATATTTTAAATATGTCAGAAAATCTTGGAATTCGTATTAAAAACTGTAGAGAAAACATTCGACTAAGTCAAGACGGTTTGGCGAAAATATTCGATGTATCTCGTACGACTGTGACTAACTGGGAGAGTGGAGTGAATCTGCCGGATATTAAAAAATTAACAGTCATGGCGGAATTATTTAGAGTCTCTTTGGATTGGCTGGCTCGAGGTGAAGAGTCAACTTATAAACCACCTCTGAGTAATTTATCTGAACTTGTAGGAAATGTAAAAATTGTAAATGCAAAATTCTTCCCAAAGCTTTACCGGGTAACAGCTGGGAATTATTCCAATAATGTCTATGATGAAAATATTATTGATATGGTCTATTTTGACTACCCAAAGAACAATTGTTTTGTAGTCGAAGTTGAAGGGGATAGCATGCAATGTGATGATCCTGATAAGTCTATAAATCCGGGAGATAACTTATTAATCGATCCTTCAGAAACCCCTATGCAAGGCGATCTTATTATTATTAAAACATCAGAACAGCGACAGATGGTGAAGCAATATTTTTACAAAAATGATTTGGTGGAACTTCACAGTTACAATCCAAAACATCCAATTATTTATATTGAGGCAAACCAGATAGAATACATGTTCAGGGTGGTTTATCATCAGCCAAAAGGGCGAAAAAAATAATATTATTAGGGCGAAATGAAAATTTTGAAATTTCTAACAGATCTTATAAATGGTAAATATCCTCAAAAGAAAAAGGTGAAATTTAAGCCTATTCCAAAGAATTCTCCTGTTACCGTTCCTAAACCTGTAACAGTCGATATTCCTCATCATCTGCAGGGAGCAAAACCTATCTTGTCTATTGAAGTTGAAATGTCACTGGATCCGGAAGAAGGAAGCATACTCGATAAACCTGACTACAAAGAGTTAATCGAAAACAATAAACGCTTAAGAGAGTTACATCGTATCCAGTATGAGCGGAATAAGAACGGAATGGAAGCAGAGAAAAACGGGGATTTGGAAACAGCTATTCGATACTTTGAAGAAAATGTTGCGGACAATTTTGATGGCAGTTTCCCTTACGATTCTTTAATCAAAATATATCGAGATAGGAATGACATTAATAACGCCATTAGAGTCGTCAAAAAGGCAATTGATATGTATTCAAATTTACCGCCGGCTCGTCATTTTGATAACGTAAAATTAGCTCGTTATCAAGCGATTTATGAAAAGTTGAACTAAGCAAGGAGGACAAAGTGAGGTTAGTCGCAGCTACTCTTTTTTTTATAATCGTTTTCTTTACTGATGTGATTCCTCAGATAGAAATGTGCAACTCAAAATGGGGTGACTCACCTGCAACGGTTAAGAAAAAGGAAAAGTTTAAACTCACTTCTCTTTCCGATGGGTCGCTAAATGGTAAGTATTTTTTCCTACTTGAGGAATATAAGGCAACCTATAATTTTTGTTTTGACAAAGAACAAAAATTTAATGAGTTCTGGATAACTGTACAACTTTCCAAGTCGGATGCTAATGACTATTTCAGAGTGTTCGAAAAGTTAACATCGATCATAGATGCGATATCTTTTAAGCGTGAATGGTGCAAACTACTTTGGAAAAACAATTCTGTGGAAGAATTATATTCAGACATGCCTGAGTTTTATGGTACCGCATTAGTGTTCGGAATGTGTTCAAAAGTCTGTAATTGGACTAATGCCCATAGCAATCTATCGATGTTGTTAACAGATGATAATTTAGCGGCTAAACTAATTATCAAAGTATCTCCGATTAATTTAAAGTAAAATTGCATAAGTTTAATAATTTCAAGTAACGGACAAATCAACAAAAACGGGAGGTACTTATGAAAACATTCATAATTTTTATCCTATTTAGCTTTATCGCCTTTTCCCAAACTGTCTATGTCACAAAATCAGGGGGGAAATATCATACACAAGAGTGGCAGGTATGCTAAGAATGCGACGGCAGTTGATTTAAAGGATGTTGGATCACGCACTGCCTGTTCAATCTGTGATGCGAGTAAACTTGTCAAAAACTCTGAGACCGGTTCAACTGTAACACCTAAAGACAAAACGGCACCAAAGGAAAAAACAGGTGGTGGGCAATGCCAAGCAACAACTAAAAAGGGAAAGCAATGTAAGAGAAATGCAAAAGCCGGATCTAATTATTGCTGGCAACATGGTGGTTAAAACCAAATAAAAAACCCCCGCTCGGACGGCCAAATCTCAACGGGGGCTAAACTATAACTATAAGGAATACAACAATGATGAATCCTAAAGAACTCAGAATTCAGCGTGAAAAAATACGCACAATGATTGACATTGCCAAAAAACTTGGTGGCGTCGTGGAAGTAGATGGTGATATTATTTCCGTTGAGGAACTTCTCGAGATGCTGAATGATCTCGATGAGCAAATAGCGATCGAAAGCTCGAAACTCGACAATCTCGAATTCTTGCCCAATAGAAAACGCAAATGAAAATACGAGGACTCTACATACAAAAACGGAGTCCTTTCTACTGGTTGCGATATTATGATAAACTGGAGCCCGACCCGAAGAAAAAATCCAAGTCGATCTGCACTAAAATTGAAATATCAAGTGCAGATCTTCGAAGGATCGAGGAAGCTGCTCTTCAAAATACCCGTCCAGTACTTAAAGGAACTCCCGAAGTACGAGCTTTTGCGGATGCTTTTCGTAAAGGTCTCCATGAAATCTGGGTACAGAACCGGTTAAAGATGAAACTGCAATACCAGCTGCTTTTATCAGATGCATATAAGGAGTTTGTTACCGAGCGTTCCATCCCCGGGAAAAAAGATCAACTGCGTGAACGATCAATAATCAATTATGGTATTGCGATTGAACATCTGATTGCAGCTTGCGGAGATAGGGAAGTTCATACCTACTCTCAAGAAGATTTTCATAAGTTACTACACTATTTTCAGGATTATAAATTCAAGGGGATTAAGGAGAAGGACGGAACTGTCTCAGTTAAGTTGCTCAGTCAGACGACTCGAAGTATATATGTCAGAACTCTAAAATCTCTGTGGGCGCACTTTCTCAAAAAAGGACTTGCAAGGGAGCAGATTTTTGAAAATCTAAGAGTTGAAGATGCGGATCCTGAGCCGATCCCCTTGGACGACATGTGGCGTATTTTGAGTCAGCTAAAGAATAATTCAAATTATCCAAATGCTTATGCAATCATCAGGTTCTTATTTCTTACCGGTTGCAGGGTGTCCAGTGCAATGGTCCAGCTTAAGGAGAACATCGATTTCAATGAGAAAGTGATCAAGATTCAGAATGTCAAAAGTGGAAGAAGGAAGGGGAGAGAGATTTACTTGTTCCCACTTTATGGGGAGCTCGAATTTCTACTTAGAGAAGAGATGGGCGTCAATCCGGGAGATACTGGAAGGTTGTTCGGTCACTTCAAGATTAACGAACTGGATTACACATCACCGCTTGGATTTTGGGATCGGCTAATGAATACATTAGCAAAGCATGGACACATCAAGAAAAAATATACACTCAAACAAATCAGGTCAACTGCGGCGTCCTACTTCATTAATAATTTAAGGTTCGATATCTACCGGGTAAAAAAACTTCTTGATCATTCAGATGTTAAAGTGACTGAGAGGAACTACATTCGTTATGATGTCGAACTGGTTAGACAAGTCTTAGATGAGGAAATGAAGATGAGCAAACTTCTTCGAAATTCTCTCGAAGATGGTATAACAGAAGTATAACAGACGGCAATTAAAACGAGCGTAAATAGTGGGTAAAAATTCCAAAAAAATGCGATTTTGGGCTATAATGAGGCTTTTTCTTACTCTTAATCATCAGGTCGCGGGTTCGAGTCCCGCAAGGTGCACCAGGAAAGCTCTCAATGTTATTGGGGGCTTTTTTTGTTAGGTTGATACCTGACCGGATCGTTGTAATTTATTCAATTCGTTTTGCATACAGGAGAGAGAAATGCAAGAGAATGAAATGTCAACAGAATTGAACTCACTTCAGGAAAAGTTTGACCGGCTTCTGAAAAGGAACGAAGAAATGTTGGAGGAGCACCGGAAGGAACTTTTAATCCACAGGAAGCATGAAACCCTTTTGAAAGAGTTGGGAGGACTCACAAAAATAGGACTGTGGGAGGTTGACACCAACACCCGCGAGGTTTTTTGGACCGATGAGGTGAGGATGATTCATGAGGTTGACATGTCTTATAAACCCGGGCTGGAAACGGCATTACACTTTTATGTTCCGGAATCGAGAGCGATAGTGGAGGAGGCTCTTGCACGGTCGGCAAAGACAGGCGAAATATTCGATTTGGAACTGGAACTGATCTCAGCGAAGGGAGTCAGAAAACAGGTAAGGGTTATTGGGAGAACTGACATTGATGCGGGGATGATCTACGGTACAATTCAGGATATTACTGAACAAAAACTTATTCAGGACACCCAGCTTTTTTTAATCAACAGCAGATACCTCGGAAAAAGGGAGACATTTTTCGAATCGCTTGCCCGGTTCCTTTCTGAAAGTTTGAGTATGGAGTTCGTATGTATTGACAGACTCATCGGCGGGAATCTTGCAGCAAGAACTCTGGCGATGTATTACAATGGAAAGTTTGACGACAATATCGAATATACCCTTAAAGAGACACTGTGCGGGGAAGTCGTTGGCAAAAACATCTGTTTTTATCCAAAGGGAGTCCGGCATCTTTTCCCTTACGATCAGGCTCTGCAGGATATGTCTGCAGAGAGTTATGTGGGAACCACACTTTGGAGTTCTGACGGCAAACCGATTGGATTGATCGCTGTGATAGGTGAAAGACCTCTGGAAGATCATCACCTGGCGGAAACAATTCTAAATCTTGTTTCTACACGCGCAGCGGGAGAACTCGAAAGAAGTGAAGTGGAATATCAGTTGAAACTGAGGCAGGAGGAGCTGGAGAAACAAATAACTCTGAAAGACAAGTTTTTCTCGATCATAGCCCATGATCTGAGAAATCCTTTTCATGCGTTTTTGAATCTTACCGAGATAATGGCTTATGAAGGGGAGGAGCTTAAGGTTTCGGAGATGCTACGATTGAGCAGGGATTTGAACAACAGTGCAAAAAACCTGTTCAACCTTCTCAACAATCTTTTGGAGTGGTCGAAACTTCAACAAGGGATTCTGACTTTCAACTCTGAAAAAATTCAGCTTAATGAGTTAATTCTGCAGCATGTTGAATTGGAAAATGGGCAGGCGAGCCAAAAAGAGATTACTATAACCACTGATCTGGCTGACGATGTTGTGGTCGATGGTGACAGGAACATGTTAAATTCAGTAGTTCTCAACCTGCTCTCCAATGCCATCAAGTTCAGTAATAAAGGGGGCACAATCCTGATTAAATCCGGTTTGAGGGATGATAACTTTGTCGAAGTGATGGTCCAGGATCAGGGAATCGGAATTCCGGAGGCTATTTTGAACAATCTTTTCAAGATTGAAGAAAAAACCGGAAGATTGGGTACTGCCGGAGAAAAAAGCAGTGGCCTGGGTCTCCTTCTCTGTAAAGAGTTTGTCGAAAAACATGGCGGCAGGTTATGGATCGAAAGCACAATCGGACAGGGGAGCAGATTCTTTTTTACGATGAAGAAAGGTTAGGTATGAGGTATGAGTTATGAGTTATGAGTTATGAGTTATGAGTTATGAGTTATTACTTTGAAGGCTGAAAAATCAATAGCCTGTGGTTTCAACGACGGGAGGGAAGGCTGAAAAATCAATTGCCTGGTGGTTTCAACGACGGGAGGGAAAATTCCATATCACATTGTTTGGTGTAAAGATTTTGTATATTGTTTGTTGAATAAAACAAAAACAGTTCACAAAAAAAGGAACAGACATGAAAAAGATATATACACTTCTTTTCATATTAGCTTTAGTGCCGTTAACATTTGGTCAGATAGTGCCAAAATTTGGATTGGGAATTAATGGCGGAGTAGCAATACCTTCCGGTGATATGGGCGACATCTACAAAACGGGTGTTGGCGGGAGTGTCACATTTGTATTACCACTACCAATTCCTGTGGAACTTTCCGCTTCGATTGGTTACTACTCATTCAAATTTAACAACGATTATTTTGCAACCCAGTTGAAAACCTACACAGGCTCAACGCCCGTTGTTGATGTTGATGCTCCGTTGAATCTGATTCCATTGACGGTAAATGCGAGATATTACATGACCCCAATCGGCATCCGTCCATATGGTGAAGTGAATGTCGGTATCGGCATCGCTTCTTTGAAAAATGTTTTCCTCCAGGGTTCCGGAAACTCGATGTCAATAAAGACCGAAGACAAATCAGAAACCAAACAGTACCTCGCTGCAGGTGTTGGTGTTCTTATCGGTGTAGGAATTGTAGCCGATATCGATGTTAATATCCGCTATGCACTTCTCGGACAGGAATTCAGCCAGATGACCACAACGGGTAACACGGTTTCCTATTCCTCTTCATCAGGTTCATACCTCGGAATAAATGCAGGCCTCAGACTTAAATTATAACTTTTTTTGAGGGATGCAGAATGTTGTAAATCTGCGTCCCTCTAAATTTTCTCTCCCTGTGGTTGAAACCAACAGGCTATTGTTCTCAGCCCTCAGCCTTCGTTATTCAACCCTCGCTATTCAGCCTTCGCAATTCATCCTTCGCTATTCAGCCTTCGTTATTCAGCCATCTTCAAAAATTGAAACAAAATCTAATTTGTTTTGTTTAAGATAATCAAAGGTTTTTATCTTTGGAATTTAGATTTTTAATATTCAATTTAATCGAGGTATAATATGCGCACAAAAACTTTTCTACTTTTCGTTTTCCTTTTAACCGGAATGGCTTTCTCTCAGCAGGGAGGAACCGGGAGAATAACTTTTGACGATGTCAAATGGTTATTAACAAGTTCATCTGAAAAATCGATGTGGGCCGATCTAGCCAGATGGGGTTACGAGAGAATTACTGCGACTGATTTTAAGAAAGGTTCTGAAATATTTAAAATAATACCTGAAGCAGATGGAACGGGTTACTACTACTCTGAAGGTAATGCATCTAGCTCCCGGCGCGAGGAGATGAGAGCTCAGGCCATCAAAGCCGGGCTTAAAGAAACTGTAAATAATGATGACGGCCGACTCATAATCCTGGAAGGGAACGGCTTCTCAGTTTCGATCAGGCGGGGGCCGGGTATAATCATCAGAAAATTGAAGAAATAACAGGCTTTTCCCATTGAAAATATTTTATTTGGTTTGTTTGTAATACCGGCAGCTACATGCTTTTGCAGGCTCTCACTTGAATTTTCATTTAATCGAGGTATAATATGAGTACAAAAACACTTCTTCTTTTCTTCTTATTTATGGGTTCGTATCTGTTTGCTCAACCCGCCCAACCACTTTACTGGTCTGAGATCAAAAAAGTAATGTCATCCTCCACTGACATCAACGAACTTGTCGAGAAGGTCAAATCTCTGAATAAAGGTTTTGAGGTTACCGGAGCGATCAGTGATAAAGGGACGAAATTCTCCAATGGCAGATTCCAATTCACGCTCTCATCCAGCGACGCACTGGTGATCTACGACGAGACTATCGACAAATACGGAATCATCAGGAAGCCGGACCTTCTCACTGAAGTTAAAGTCGAAGGTCTCAAGGAAGATTTGGGGAGCCGACCATCAGAAATTTCGATGAGCAAGTGGCCTTGGACATTTTTGCAAAAAGAGGGTAAGCAGAAGGGCAAAAGCAATGTAAGAATTATATATAACAAGAAGTAAAAGCGGCTTTCCTTTAGGAATGCATTTCGGAATATTGAGGGAATTGGCGCGATCTAATCACCCGGCTACCCGACACAAACTTATTCATCAAATTTAATCGAGGTATAATATGCGTACAAAAACACTTCTATTGTTTATTTTTCTTTTAACCGGAATGGCTTTCTCTCAGCAGGGGGGTGGTAAGGAGAGGATCGATTTCTCGATGATCACCGTAATTCTGAGATTGCAACATATCGAGAGTATTAAAACCTATTTGGAAGAATCAGGCTACAAAAATATGGATGGAGTGAACTTCCAGAATAAGAATCACAAATTTGTAATCACATCTGTAACCGACAAAGGCCCATTTACTTACTCCGAGTCAATCGATGACAAGGCGAGATATGATGAATTGCTTAAAGACGCCCTTGAGTATGGATTGGTGGTCAAAACCAAAAATTCCAGGGGCGAGTACGAATTAAAGGGAAGAGGCTTCCAGGTAAGTATTTCCAAGGGATATTTCGTGATGGAAAAACTTAAGTAGCGGTTCATTGTTCCAATTGAAATATTAATGATCACCTAAATTTAATCGAGGTACAAAATGCGTACAAAAACACTTCTTCTTTTTGTTTTTCTTTTAACCGGAATGGCTTTTTCACAGGATGGAGGGACCGGATACATTTCTTTTGAAAATATCACCCTTTTGCTCACACAGAATAATTACAAAATGAGAGCAACTCTGAAAGAGTGGGGTTATGAAAGCAAAACAGGTAAAGAATGGAAGAAAGGTGAGGAGTTGTTTCAACTTTTACCGGAGGCAGATGGTAAAGCATACTATTACACTGAAACGCGCCCATCGACAGAACGGCGTGCGGAGATAATAACCCAATGCAAAAACGCCGGACTTAAAGTTGAAAGAGAGGTTGGAAACTCTTATATCTTATTAAAAGGTTCCGGTTATGTTGTTGATATATCTACAAACGCGGGCATAAAAATAAAAAAACTTAGGCAGAAGTAGGTAATTTTCCCCTTATATTTTGGTATGAAAATACCGGCAATTTCCTTTGCTCTTGAGCTTTTGGTGACATAAAAGCTATGATCTATGAACTATGAGCTATTCTCAGTCTTGAATTTCGGAAAAGGAGCGACAATCGTCCTCGATTGTCCTGCCGACAGCTTTTGGGAAATTTTCTCTCCCTGTGGTTAAAACCACAGGCTATCGTTTTCAGCCCTCATCTGCGTAAATCTGCCTCATCTGCGTGCATCTGCGTCCCCTACCCATATGTCGCCACAAGGGCTCTTTTTGGTTTGGTAATCTGATTTCTACCCACATGTCGCCACAAGGGCTCTATGCGTAAATCCGTTTAATCTGCGTCCCCTACCCATATGTCGCCACAAGGGCTCTTTTTGGTTTGGTAATCTGATTTCTACCCACATGTCGCCACAAGGGCTCTTTTTGGTTTGGTAATCTGATTTCTACCCACATGTCGCCACAAGGGCTCTCTTTGCGATCTTTGCGTTCTCTGCGGTTTGACAAAAATCCTTCCGTGAAATTCGTGTTAAGTCCGTGAAATCCGTGGAACCATTAACACAATCTGCGAAAATCTGTTAAATCTGCGTGTATCTGCGTCCCCTTTATTTTTCAAACCTCAAATTTTCATATTTTTTTCTTAATTTAATGTTGTCATTCATTTCTATTTTTAATGCCACACGGGAGCAAGGCAGAGACATATAATGAAAAGCAAACAGGTAAAATCAAAAAAACGGGTAGCTGATCATGGTGAAGTATTCACTTCCGAGAGGGAGGTGAACGGCATGCTCGACCTCATAAAACAGGAAACCGAACGAATCGAATCACGATTCCTTGAACCCGCATGCGGTACAGGGAATTTCCTCGCCGAAATACTCAACAGAAAACTTAAGAATAAATTTAATAGACGCAGTTCCACGGATGTGAGAATTCGCCTGGGCGAATGGCATGTTCGTAGAAAATGTATCGACCAATCCCAAGAGAGCTATTATGGCGACACAAAAAGCTATGAACTTTGATCAATGAACTATGAGTTGTCGTGAGTCTTAATTTTCGGAAAAGGAGCGACAATCGTCCTCGATTGTCCTATCGACAAATTAATGGTTCCACGGAGATCACGGAGAAATTTTTTAGGGGACGCAGATACACGCAGATTTGACGGATTAACGCAGAGAGGGTGTCTGAATCAGGATTCACAGGATTAAAGGATTTTCAGGATTCACCTTTTGAGGGTGTGAGCCCTTATGGCGACACAAAAAGCTATGAACTTTGATCTATGAACTATAATCTGATGCAGTTGAGCCCTATGGGTGGCATGTGGGTAGAAGGAATTATGAGTTATTAGTTTTGAATTATGAGTTTTCGTAACCCCGCAGGGGTGAAGTATGGGTAGAATCACGGTAACAAATTTTAAGAGAGCCCTTGTGGTTACATATGGGTAGAAGGAATTATGAGTTATTAGTTTTGAATTATGAGTTTTCGTTACCCCGCAGGGGTGAAATATGGGTAGAATCACGGTTACAAATTTTAAGAGAGCCCTTCGGGCGACATATGGGTAGAAATTTTTTGAACACGATTCTCAGAATGGGAAAGATTAATAGGATAGCCCTTCGGGCGACATGTGGGTAGAATCACGGTAACAAATTTTAAGGGAGCCCTTCGGGCGACATATGGGTAGAATCACGGTTACAAATTTTAAGAGAGTCCTTTGGGTGACATATTGAATAAAGAACAACAATGAAGATGTATTAATAAAAATTCAAATAAAATAAAGAAAAACACAGGACTAAAAATGGCAACCAATAATTTACAACCGACAAAACTAATTTCTCTACTGGAATTATTCGAAGGAAAAAAATTTGAGGTACCTGATTACCAAAGAGGGTACTCTTGGGATGAGGAACAAATTCTCGATCTCCTGACCGACATCGAAATGCACAACAGCAAATCGGGTCATAAGCATTTTACCGGAACAATTGTTGTTGAGCGCCCAAATGGCGGTGATGTATATCAAATCGTTGATGGACAACAACGGCTTGTGACATGTGTGATGATACTAAGGGCAATTGTGGAAATTGATCCAACCAAATTACCAAAGATTGAATCGATACTAAAAAAGACACCATCAGGATATGAAACTGCCTTGCGATTAAGTGATTATGACAACGATTTTTTTGAGGGAAATATTCTGAATCAGAAATATCTTCCGATTGTAACTTCTTCTAACAAACGATTGTCTATTTGTTATTCCACAATTACAGATTGGCTGAGACGAGAAGGTCGTGATACTGAGAAAATGTTTGAATGTCTGAAATCTCAACTGGGATTTATATTTTTTGAAACTTCCTCGGCCAGAGAAACAACGACAATGTTTGAGGTAATTAACAATCGTGGAAAGGCTCTTTCAGATCTTGAAAAATTTAAGAATTATTTTATCCATTTATGCAATCTGTATGATTTTATGGATTTATCAAATAAAATAAGTTCGGCTTGGGGTGAAATATTATCCCATTTGGAGGATGCAAGTTTAACTACAACTTCTCTTGAAAACCGGTTCGTGCGGAATTCATTTGGAGTGATATTTTGGTGGTCGTGGAAAGAAAAAGATGATTTATACAAAAGTGTTCGGAGTCACTTTTCTGATAAAGAAAAAACCAACTCTTCAGAGAATCAAAGTGCCTTGGAAAAAACTCTGACAGGCTACTTTGAATTCTTTTTAAGTGCAGCTAAAACATACGCACTGATTTTTTGTACTGATAGGACAAAACGAAAAAATAGTGAGCAAGAAATTACTGAAGATCTTGAAGTAATCTTTAAGAACTTTAGAAATCACGGCTCCTCTGATAATGTAATCCCTCTGTTGTTAGTATTAATGGACAACTATTTTAAATATCCGAAGATAAGGAGTACTATTGCTGAGACCATTAAAATTGTTGAAGTTTTAAATTTTAGGGTTTACTGTCTGCCGCGGATATTTTTTAGAACGGATACAAAACGGTCATTCATGTATGCTATGGCATATAATACATACTATGGTTACAGCTTTAATGAAAAACTTGAATTCGTAGATGAAATCAATGAAAAAAATAAGTACAGCAAGGAGTACTATCATAAAATACAGGAGAAACTCATTAGGTTCATTGAGAAGTATTGTCCGGAGCGAAAATTTGTTCAAGCACTAACTCTCGATTCAGGTGAAATTGAGAATTACTATGGATGGGCATCCTTGAATTTCTTTCTTGCTAAGTATGAACAACACTTACATAAAAATGATCCCAAATGGGACTTCGAAACTCTTCTAATGATGGACGGAAAGAATAAATTAACGAAGGAACATTTCCTTGCCATAGAAAATGAGGAAGTCTTCGGAGGAAGAGATTCCATTGAGAAGAGAAGATTAGGCAATATGATGTTAGTCCCCAGTTCGATAAATTCAAGTCTTAGTAAAAAAGCACCTTGGGAGAAAATCATGCAAATTCGGGATAACATCAATCTCAGAAAGAACCTGTATCAACTCGATGAAGTAGTAAAATTGTACTTGGACATTGAGAAAGATATACTTTCCAAAAATAAGAATACACTAAATCGAAGAAGAGAAATTTTACAAAGAGTTCTTGATAGCCGCGAAACCAACATGATCAAATTTGCTCTTGAAGAATGGAAATACCCAGGAGAGCCAAATTTTCGGTTTCAAAAAGTTAATACTCTTCAAGCTCAAAAAGAAAAAAGAAATTCCAGGTATTATCCGGATTATGAGAGGGGAAAATGAGCTACATAAAATGTCTTGTAAAAACAAATTTTTTATAACTAAAACCAAAATCAGCTGAGAACCACTTATGAACCCACAAAAATATTCAGTAAACCAACATCAAATTTCAACATTTTTGGCATTCGTTAAAGATGGTCAAATAGCTATACCCGAAGTTCAAAGACCTTTTGTATGGGATGCTAGTCGGGTGAGGGACTTGATTGATAGCTTATACAGAGGATATCCAATAGGATATGTCATTACATGGCAAAACCCAAATGTAAGGTTGAAGGACGGTCGATTATCTGAAGGAAAGAAGATCTTGATTGATGGACAGCAGAGAATTACTGCTCTCCGGGCTGCTGTACTGGGGGAGGATGTTGTAAACAAAGAATATGATAAAGTAAAAATAAAGATAGCATTTAACCCAATTACAGAAGCATTTGAAGTCCAAAATCCGGCGATTCTAAAAGACAAAACTTGGATATCTGATATTTCTGAAGTACTCAACAACCAAAGCATAATACAAACTGTAAAAGGATATTCAGCTGAGAATTCTAATATTGATGAACACATTATTGAAAGAAGCATAACAAGACTTCTGGATATTCAGAATAAACAGATAGGAACAATTGATCTTGCGCATGATTTGGACATCGAAACCGTCACAACAATTTTTATAAGAATAAATAAGCAGGGTGTAGAGTTATCACAAGCGGATTTTGCGATGAGTAAAATTGCATCGAATGAGCGATTCGACGGGCCAAAACTTCGTAAAGCCATCGATTACTTTTGTCATCTTGCTGTGGCACCACATTATTTTGAGCATATCAAAGGGCACGACAAAGAGTTCTCGGAAACAGACTATTTTAAGGCTATGACTTGGCTTAAGGATGAGAAGGATGACCTATATGACCCGAGTTACACTGATGTCCTCAGAGTGGCATTTACAAGTGAGTTCCAAAGGGGAAGGCTCTCTGATCTGGTAAGTTTACTATCAGGAAGAAATTTCCAAACACGCGAATATGAAGAAAGTATAGCGGAAGATACATTTGCCAGGATGAAAAAATCACTTATTTCGTTGATGAATATGACAAACTTTAAGAGATTTGTTATGATTATCCGGTCTGCTGGTTTCATTTCTTCTGAAATGATCCGATCACAAAATACATTAAATTTTGCCTATATTCTTTACCTTAAACTGAAAGAATCCGGCGTTGAGAAGCATAAGATAGCCAGGCATGTTTCCAGATGGTTTGTTTTTTCTGTGCTTACAAGCCGCTATGGTGGATCACCCGAATCTGTGTTCGACTACGATATAAAACAACTATCTTCAAAGTCTTTTGGAGAATATTTTGAAGCAGTTGAGAACGCTGAATTATCTGATGCTTTTTGGGAAGTTGGGCTTATTCAGAGGTTAAATACTGCTATTTCAAGCAGTCCCATTTTCAATGTTTTTCAAGCTTCAATGGTTAAAGGGAATGACAAAGGTTTTCTCTCCCGGGATATAACAGTAGCAGATATTATTTTGTACCATGGCGATATACATCACATATTTCCAAAGAACTATCTGAAAAACAATAATAAATCTCGAGGCGAGTATAACCAAATAGCAAACTATGTGTTAATGCAGCAGGAGATCAATATTAGTATCGGCGCCAAATCACCGGATATTTATTTCAATGAATTAAAAAAACAATGCTCTGGTGAAATCGCTTTGAAATACGGAGGAATAGATAATATGGTTGAATTAATGAACAACTTAAAAACACACTGTATCCCGGAGTCAATATTTGAGATGACGGTTGAAAATTATGGAGAATTCCTTGAACAACGCAGAAAACTTATGGCTCAGAAAATGAAAAACTATTATTTCAGTTTATAAGCACAAGTTGTTAATTGTCTGGGATTTATGGATTGAACGAGATGGATTTGAAAAACTTACATATCTAATCAAAAAAGAAATTAGAATAAGATAAAAGTATGCTCAAAGATTTTTTAATTGATTTCACCAAGCAATACCACGAACTCGGTCATGATAACTTCTTGATTTTCGAAGGAATTAAAAACAGCTCTGAAGTGAATGACTATATTGACAGTGTGTCAGGACTTGGACACAGGATCAAGTTCGGACATAACTTTGAGGGATTGTCTGAGTCTTTTGAGATAGATGGTATAGAGGGCATAACCTCCTGGTTCGATCATATGATGAAGGATTTTACTTCCCATGATGGCCTACCACTACCAGGAGCGGAGTTTGTTCAAAACCTAACAGGGATGGACTACCAAGAAGCAGTCGAATGGTTAGCTGTAGATGCAACAGATGTTTTAGCACTCGGGCTTTCAGCAGGAGCGTTGAACCTGATCGAAAAAAAATTGAATAATAATCCTAAATTGAGAGTAGCTGTTCAAACCATCGCAGGTGTTGAAGGTATTGTCGACGATAATCCTCTCTTAGTAGGATACATGGCAATTAAAGTTGCATCAGATGTCAATAAGAAATATAACTTTGTTTCAGAATCTGCAAGCGAAAAAGTCAAAGATATTTCAGGAAAAGTCATTCGAGTTGCCGGAAAAATCTGTGTTGGAACTTTTGTTGCCGGGGTCTCTACAGAATTAGTTTTGAACGAATCGATTATGGAAGTAGCTGGCGATCTGTTAAATACAAGTTTTGATACCAAATTGATTTTGGCTGATACTTTATTGAACGGTGTCGAGGCAGCACATAATGTAGCGGATGCAGGGGATTGGATAGCCGATATAGGTGACATTTTGGATGGGGCTGCCACTCTGGGATTGGGTATTCTGTTGGGTAAAGCAGTCAAAGGTATCTTTAGCATTTATAACGAAGCAGAGAGGAATCGGGTCACCCGACTTATGACAATCAAGTTGCAGAGGGAGGAAATAACGCAACTTTGTAAAAAAGGATTTCCAGCAGCTTTGCTAAAAGAGCGAATTAAGGCGCTTGATAATTCATCATCCTATTTTGGTTTACTGCCACCACCAAAAGGAATGAGATGATAGGCGTCGGTGCAATCTTGAATTTCTTCAAAGGTTTGGCTCAAAGAAAAAATTTAAAGAACCAGATTCAAGCTTTAAGTGATTCTTTAAATAATGACCTTTTTCAGGACCTGAGTGGCATGGAAAGATTTGAAAAGATAAGCAATCTTCTAAAAGCGGAGAAGGATTTTTGGATTGAAAAACTCTCATCAATAAATCAAAAAATTGAAATACTTGAAACGGAAACAACTATCATGAAAACAGAAATTGCAAAAGCTGAGAGTGAACTCAAAAAAGCCAGGGCGAACAAATATGATGTAGCTTTGCTTGCCGTAAATATTCAGGAACTTGCCATAAATGCTGTCAAAGAAATTCAAGAAGTAAGGGAATCTCTTCAGCGAATAAATACTCAAATAGAGTCACAAAGTAGTCAGATAGAACAATTTAATACCTCAAAAGACGGACTGAACAATTCTGTTACCAAATTAAAAACAGATATTGAGACAATACATCAGGAATATTCTCGCGGGTATGAAGTGATCCAGACTGTCGAAAATCTAAAAAAGGTACTAACAGTTTTAGAAAATGAAATAAATCAGAAAAATGAATCGATAGTTTCACTATTTCTAAAACAAGAGCAAGATATCACCGAACTCAACTCAATGGTTGATCAAAAGTTCTTATCTATTCAGAGCAATATTGTAAAAATCTCAGATGATTTTGATTCCCACATTATTGAGAATAAGGATATTCTGGAAAAGGTTGATAGTGAAATTATTAGTCTGAAGTCTATACTTGAATCTGTCTCCGGAACTGTTGAGAAAAATCATCAGAAACTTCAAAATCAACTTATTGATATTGAGGACAAGACAAAAAAGAGGATAGAATCTCAGGATAATTACTTGCGCAGTTTTAAAACTATCATGTTTGTAATGAGTATAATATTCTCGTCCGCAGTATTTATTCTGTTTTTCATCGTATTAAAAAAATAACTCGAGTTCTACTTGAAGACAAGAAAATATAAGAATTAAAAGGCAGGACTGGTAATATTTTTTTTGCACACTTTTACTTTTAACCTCATGTTTAATCACCATTTTCAACCAATTTACCCAAATTCATTCAATAGATTGAACGAATTTAGCTAAATTTGTTCAATTGAATGGAGAAATTTATGATAGCCCGAAAAATTGAGTCTTATATTCTTGAGTCGCTTGTTCCGGGAAAGGTGGTAATCCTACTTGGAGCAAGGAGGACGGGAAAGACGGTTTTGTTGAACAAAATCGTTTCGATGGTTTCTGAGCCGTACATTTTCTTTAACGGTGAGGATTTTGAAGTACAGAGGTTGCTAGAGAACAGAACGGTGGCAAACTACGAAAAGATTCTCGGCACTTCAAGACTTTTGGTGATTGATGAGGCTCAGAAGATACCTGATATCGGGAAAATATTGAAACTGATGGTTGACTCAATACCCGGTTTAAGAGTAATAGTTACCGGATCATCGGCATTTGACCTGACCGGAAAACTTGGGGAGCCCCTCACAGGCCGAAACCAGACATTTCGTCTGTTTCCGTTAAGCGAGCAGGAACTTGATCCCCTTTATGGACTTGTTGAGAAAAGATCTGCACTTGAGGAACGCCTTGTTTTTGGTTCTTATCCCGAAGTTATTTCACTTCAGGGGAGTGCAGCGAAGGCAAAGTATCTCAAAGAGCTGGTTAATGATTATCTTTTGCGTGACCTATTGTCTTTTGAGGGTGTAAAAAATGCCGGGGTGATCAAAAATCTTCTGAGGCTTGTAGCTTTCCAGGCAGGAGCGGAAGTGTCGATGAGTGAACTGGCATCAAATCTTGGGATTTCGAGAAACACAGTAGAAAAATATCTTGATCTTTTATCGAAGGTCTATGTGATTTTCAAGGTTGAGGGTTTCTCCAGGAACCTCAGGAAGGAAATCACCAAGAATGCAAAGTGGTATTTCTACGATAACGGGATAAGAAATACTCTGGTGGCAAATATTAATCCTCTCGAACTTCGAAACGATACGGGCAGTCTTTGGGAGAATTTTGTTATAAGTGAACGAGTCAAGTATCAGGAATATAATGATATCCTGTCGAACAACTTTTTCTGGCGCACCTATGACAAACAGGAGATTGACTGGATAGAAGAAAGAGAAGGTAAACTTTTTGCGTATGAGTTCAAATTCAACAAGGAGAAAGCAAAATTTCCCGTTGCGTTTTCAACTGCATATCCTGATTCGGAGTTTCGTGTCATATCGGTTAAGAATTACCATGAATTTGTGATGTGAATATCATTGTTACTACTGAACACAATTCACACTTTTACCCCAATTTTCAACCAATTCACGCAAATTCATTCAATGAATTGAACGAATTTAGCTAAATTTGTTCAATTGCCGGTGGATGTTGACAATCTTACAGTTCGAGGAAACCTAAGCTAGGTCAGAAACCTCCGTTTGGTCTGATGTGAATTTTCAGATTGGAGATATATCCGCCGTTACAGACTCCGGCACCGATATCAGAGGCAGTTCCTTCCGTAAGTTTCAAATATGCGTTTACTGCTTCGGATTTAGCTTGTGCTTCGGTTTCTCTCAGAGACCAGGAGTAGATGCCTGCGAATTTGTTTTGAAATACGATGTAGGCACAGCCCCCGCCTTCCCAGGCAAGTACCACAGTCGGGTAGTAACCGCCACGCAATTTGCACTGTTCCTCTGCTCTTGCACACGCTTCGGGCAGGCTGTTGTAATCGGTAACGGCACCCACAATCACATTGTCGCCATTTCTGTCAACGGCAATCGCCGCAAAAGTAGCCCTTCCTTTTGACGGAGAAGTGTTGTAGTCGGAGGTGGTGTTAAACCGGGTCTGGCCCAGGATTGTTGTAGAGAGTGCGAGGAAGAATAATGATAAAAATAAATTACGATCCATGTTAACCTCGATGGAAAAGTTTTTATCAGTAACGATGGAAATGTAGTTATATTCTTACCAAAATCAAAAAAAAGATTCACCCCGCTTTTTCTGCAAATTCCTTAAACTGTTGCAGATACTTCATGCTTTCTTTTTTGAAGGCACCGGGCATGAGGAAACCGATGATTTTCATGAAACCTGAAAACTGAAATTCGTTTTCGCAGCGGTAGAGGGTGCGGTTTTCGTCGAGGGGGATGAAGTGATTTTTCACTTCGTTCCAGACACCCTTTGCTTCATAGGTTCCGGAGAATTCTTCGGGGAGGTTTCTGACGGTGATGGTTTCAATCATTTCGATATCCCGTTTCCCCATCTTGAAGTGGAGTTTTGATTTTGCTCCCGGTTCACCGGGAGTTCCGCTGAGGTGCTGGAAACTTTGCAGACCTGGTTGCCAGTGTTTCAGGTTATCGGGATTGTCGAAAAGTTCAACAACTTTTTTTACAGGGAGATTGATTTCTATTTCGCTGCTGTATTTCATGTGGTTCCTCGTGGATGGATTGGGAAAAGATTTTCGATTAAAATGCGAAGTTAATGGAAACGGAGTTAACAACAAAACAACACTTCGATAAAAAAATTAAAAAAAATAAAAAACCATTTGCAATTAAAAAAAACATTCCCTATCTTGCAGATGGTTCTTTAATAATCTCCCGTAATAATAATTTAATCAGAAAGATCTCGCCATGAAACTTGCTTCTTTTTTGTTCGTTTTTCTTTTTGCTGTTACCTTGACCTATGGTCAGGTTGATATGGCACCCAGAAACCCCTTGGGTGGTGTTCATATGGACACAATTCCACCGGTTGATTTCCCATTACCCAAACAGTTCAACTTCAACTATACCGGTGTAACTTCACCAAACATGACCGGTGGTACCGTTGGTGCCATGTTCATTAACGGGAAGTATTACTTCAACCGTTGGAATGGTACTGCCATCTACCGTTACAATCCTGACGGACCGGGTAACGGGCCGGGTACTGTATTCGATTCACTCACTTATGCAGGATCAATTCGTGATCTTACATCTGACGGAACAAGACTGTGGGGCGGAAATGCTGCGACAGGAATTATCGAAATCGATCCTAATACCGGTACAACCGTTAAATCCTACACCCTCACCGGCGGATCCACAAGAGCAATTGCATGGGACGCTACGAGAAAAGGATTCTGGAACACCGGATTTGGAGGAAACATTTTCCTTCATGACACTACCGGTGCATTAATGATGACAATTACCAGTACACTTACCGGTAAATATGGTCTTGCTTTCGACAGTATCCCCGGACAGCCTGCTTATGTATGGGCTTGGAATCAGGCTTCCACATTAAATACACTGCACAAATATAATGTAGCTACCGGACTTGAAGAAGCTTCATATTCTTTCACACTTCCCGGTGCCAGCATTGGAATTGCCGGTGGTGCAGATATCAGTATCGTGAACGGACAGAGACTTCTTCTTTTGAACTTCCAGAACCTCGCCCTTTCAGGTTACCAGTTGCCAAATGCAACAATTCCTGTAGAGTTTACATCTTTCAGTGCTGCTGCAAATGGAAATGATGTTCTTCTGAGCTGGTCAACCGCTACAGAAAAGAACAATCAGGGATTTGAAGTTATGAGAAAATCAGGAAATGGCGAGTATATGTCAGTTGGTTACATCAACGGTAACGGTACCACACTGAATCCTCACAACTATTCATTTGTTGACAAGAATGTACCAAACGGTCAGAATTCATACCGTCTGCGTCAGATCGATTTTGACGGCAGCTATGCATTCTCTTCGATAGTTGAAGTTGATGTTACAGCTCCTTCACAGTTCGGTCTTGCTCAGAATTTCCCGAATCCTTTCAATCCTTCTACAACCATCAGCTTCAATCTCGCAGTTGATTCAAAAGTGACATTGAAAGTTTACAACGCACTTGGTCAGGAAGTAAGTGTACTTGCCAACGCAACTTATGCTGCCGGTACACATAATCTGAATTTCAATGCTTCCAACCTGACTTCCGGAATATATGTATATTCCATTGAAGCTGCCGGCGTTGACGGTTCAAACTTCAAATCAACAAAGAAGATGATACTTAATAAATAATGCAGTAATGCAATAATGCAGTAATGCAGTAATGCAATGATGTTTGAAGTTTGAGGTAAGAAGTTTGAGGTATGAAAATAATACCTAAACCCTAATACCTAATAATTAAAAAAAAGCTGTCCCGGAAACGGGGCAGCTTTTTTTATTTCGGGGCAATGTGATGTGGTTATTTGTTTATTAATGGAATTAATTTTAATTTGAAGGTACAGTTTTTAATAATGATGTTACAAAGTATTTAATCGCAATAGATGTCCACTATTAAACATTTTGACCGGAGATTGTATGGCGATCTTAAAATCCGTTAGAGGAACACGCAATTACACTGAGAGGTTACTTTTGGTTGTAATGTCGTTGATTCTTTCCATGTTGCTGGTTTCCTGCAAGGATGAGAACAGTAATGAAGCGATGCACAAAAATTATTCTGATGAAATCAAAAAGGTGCTGGATGTGGCTCTTGATTCGATCAGGAGGGCAGACCCGCAGTTTCCCGGAGGACTGGCGCTTCAGGTTATATATCCCGGAGGACAGGTATTTCAGCAGACGGGTTTCACAAATGCGGTGACTACAGGTACACATTTCAGGGCTGCGAGCAACACGAAGACACTCACTGCTGCCGCTATCCTTCTTTTGCATCAGAGGGGGAAGCTGAACATCAATCATAAAATAACCGACACTATTCCCGGAACAAATATCACTTATGTGCCCGGCGATCAAAATTATGCCATTCCATTCAAAAACGAGATTACCATTCTGCAGTTGTTGCAGCACCGTGCGGGGGTGTTTGATGTGGCTAATGATCCGATTCCTGATACGGTGAGTGCACCCGTTCCCTATAAAGGTGACTGGTATATGGAACATGTGAAGGCTACAAATCCCAATTATACATTCACATTTGATGAGCTTGTTGGAGTTGTTGCCACAACAGGGCTTTATTATTTCAGACCCGGAACGGATTTTCATTACAGCAATACGGGATACTCAATCCTTGGTAAAATAATTGAGCGGGTTTCTGGAAAATCATACGGTCAGTTCATTACAGATGAGATTATTAAACCGATGGGGATGACCTCATCTTCGATGCCTGATCAGGGGAGTGATCAGCAGTTGCCTGCTCCGTTCGCACCCGGATTTGTTCATATTCCAGGAAGCATTCAGAATGTTTCGATGTCAAATGTTTCAGGAAATGTAGCCGAGGGGAACCTAGTCACGACACCTGCAGACCTGTCACTTTTTATCAGAAAACTTTTGAGAGGAGAAGGTGTTTTAAGCTCCAATCTTGTTTATTCCACAATGTTGAATTGTCCGCCGACAGCACCGGGCAGCCTTTCTCTTTACGGTTGCGGAGTGAACAGCATCAATATGCTCGGGTATGGACACACAGGAGCGCACGAGGGATATCTTTCTCAGATGATACATGATCCTGTGACTGATGTGACTCTTGTAATTTACACAAATGCCTGGGATTTGAGGGAAGGAATTGCCTCGATAAGAGTTACTATGGGACACATGCAGGAGGCGTTATATAAAGCGAAAAGGATTGTACTTGCCAGATAGAACAGCAATAAATGAACCCGTGGATTTTTGCCGGGTAAAGAAAATAGATGAAAAGGGCTACGGATTTCTGAAGAGTCTGCACTACAGGAACGATGTTTTTTTTCATTTCAGTCAGATAAAGAGGGAAGAACTGCTTGCCAAGCTTACGAAGCTGAAGCGGGGCGATTTTTTCCTCTTTTTCACTTCAAAGGAGCGACCTGACGGCAAGAGGAAGGTTGATAATATCTGGTATGAGGTAAAGGAGATTCCTGTTGAGAAAATTCCCGGTTTGGTGGATGTGCTGCTCAGGGAATTTGAGGAGGGGGTTACAAATCTTTACGACCTGCTTTTTGTCTTTGGTGAATTGAAGCAACTGGGGTACATTTTTCCGCATATGGTTGAGAAAGTGCTTTCCTCAAAGAAAATTTTAAATCTCCCGACCACCATATTACCGTATCTTTCCGCTGATGAATTTAAACTGCTTTTTAATCATCTCGATATGGAGGGATTAAAGGAGAGCCCCAGAAAGCCGTTCTGGTATGACGAAATGGTGAAGAAGGCAGTGGAGTTCGGGGGGTAGAATCGCCGGGATTGATACCCCGTGGAAGGGATATCAATCCAGCAGATATTCGTGGTAGTTTTCGGAGTGAATGACTTTCACAGGCAACACTTCATGGTAACTGTCAGTGAATGAAGTCTTTTTTATTTTCGCTTTGGGATTATATTTAATCTCAAAAGGTTGAATAAATCCATCCTTGATCAGGAGAAGGTCTATTTCCTGTTTATCATAATTTCTCCAAAAATACAACTCACCATAGTCTCGGTTGTTCGCCTGCTTTTTGAAGAATTCCATCACGATAAAATTTTCAAAAAGGGCGCCGATGTCATTTCGGTTTTCGAGACTGTTAAACTGTGAGATTGTTCCGTTTCTTATACCGTTATCGATAAAATAGTATTTGTTTTTGGAAGTAACCTCACGGCGTCTGTTGGTTGAATATGGAGTCAATCTTTTGATTATGAAAGATTTTTCCAACAGGTCGAGATACCTTTGAGTCGTTTTAACATCTATTCCCACCTTGTCCGAAAGTTCGTTCATCGACACTTCACTTCCAACCTGAAAAGCCAGCAGTTTCAGCAGATTAAATATCGGCAACGAGCCTCTTAGATTGGCGAATGCAAGAATATCCTTCAGCAGATATGAGTTTACTATTCCATGGATGATTTCCATCTTTTCACGGACAGTTTTAGCCAGCACCACTTCGGGATAGGAACCAAAAACAAGGTATTCGGGCAGTTTCCGGCTTAGCTCCCAGGCGTTTTGATGTAAAGCCAAAAGCTCCTGTTGCGCAAAAGGGTAGAGAGTTACAACGGTCTTTCTTCCTACCAGAGGCTCGCCTGTTGCCTGTTCGATATTGAAAGAGGATGAGCCTGTAATAACCACTGTTATGCCTTCAATATTATCAACAATCAGTTTAAGTCCTTTTCCCACATCCTTTATCTCATGTGCTTCATCAATAGCGAGAAGGTTAATCTCCGAAAGAAACGGGTTTAGTACATCCAGTCTACGCGATGCGATAGTGTTTTGCACGGAAATGTCATCGCCCGTAACCCGTTTTATCCTGCCCGTTACTCCGCTGATAAGGGAGTCCATCAGAGTCGTTTTTCCGACACGGCGGGGTCCGTAAATCACAAGCACCTTATTCGGTTTGAGAAGTGCAGGGGAGTCCAGTTTTCGTTTTAAATAGGTTTTCATATCAGTTTTAAGATAATGGTTATTCATACTCCACAAATTACGGTAAATTTATGGAGTTTAACTCCGCAAATATAGTAAAAAATATGGATATAGATACCATAAATTAGGCTGAATTTATGGAGTTGTACTCCACAAATTACGGTAAATTTATGGAATAGTACTCCACAAATTACGGTGAATTTATGGAGTTGGTGGGGTGAGATTATTTCTTTCTGGTATACAGACCCCTTGCCCCTCCTTCTGTACCGCCCCCCTAACCCCCCTCCTTATAAAGGTGGGGGGAAGATCGTAGCGCGGAATTAGGTTCTACCCATATGTCGCCGCAAGGGCTTTTTCCCATCCGTGGAAATCTTTGTTGCATCCGTTTCATCCGTGTTCCATTTTTTCATCTGCGTTCATCTGTTTAATCTGCGTGTATCTGCGTCCTTCAAAAACAATCCGTTCCATCCGCGTTCCATTTTCCATCATCGTCCCCAAATTCGCAATATTATCGTTAAATTTGCAGTGTTAAAATGAAAAATGAGATGCAGCAGAAAATAGACGACATTGTAAAGAAGATAAAAGCCTCGAAAAAGTATAAGATTATTCTTGAAGAGACGATCCGTGATGTGATTGTGAAGGAACTGGAACGACACAAGAGTTTGAAGATTGCAGAGGAGGCGGCGAAAAAGAAACTTCACAGGATTCGTGCGGAATATCTGGGGGAGCCGAACTACAAAAAGGTGAAAGAGGCGCTGTCTGTTGCTTTTGAAAAGAATGACGATGAAGAGATTAGGGGAGTTTGCTGGTCGATATTTTCGAAACATGCCTCAACCCGTGAGAGGAATCTTTTATTGGGGGAATATTACAACAGACTTTTTGATGTGACGGGGAAACCTGAATCGATAGCAGATCTTGCGTGTGCGCTGAATCCATTGTCATTCAGATGGATGGGATTGGACAATTCCGTAAAATTTTATGCCTATGATGTAAATGAGCAGTTTATTGATCTGATCAATTTTTATTTTGAACTGGAGGGATTGGAACCACTGGGAATACAAAGGGATGTTTATTCGAGTCCCCCTGAGATACCGGTAGATGTTGCGTTTTTATTTAAGATGTACTATTGTCTGGAGCACAGACTGACGGGAGCGGGACTTGAAGTCGTTAAAAATGTTCCTGCCCGCAAGGTTTTAATTTCCTTCCCGACTCTGAATCTGGTTGCAAAGAAAACCGACATTCTTGGAAACCATGAAGAGGACCTTAAAAAAGGTGCCGAGGAGTTTGGGTGGAAGCTGGGATATATCGAATTTGAAAATGAAGTTGTGGTAGTGGTTGACAAGGAACCGGTGACGGGGGAGGGGAAATGAGCGGAACGCTGTATGTGATTTCCACTCCGATTGGAAATCTTGAGGACATTACCCTGAGGAGTTTGAGGCTCCTTAAAACTCTCGAACACATAGCGTGTGAGGACACAAGAACAACGAGGTCATTGATGCAAAAACTTGAAATAGAATTGCATCACCATCTTTTTTCATACCATGAGCATAACGAGATAAAAGCGACGGAAAAGATGCTCAATCTTTTACGCTCGGGTATTGATGTCGGGCTGGTTTCGGATGCGGGGATGCCCGGAATCAGCGATCCCGGTTACAGGGTAATTTCCCGCGCAGTTGAAGAGGGATTCAAGGTGGAAGTTGCGCCGGGGGCTTCCGCGGTTCAGACTGCGCTAATAGCTTCGGGACTGCCGTTTTCGAGCTACACATTCAAGGGATTTCCTCCGAGAAAAGAGGGAAAAAGAAGAAAGTTTTTTGAAGATGAGAAGAACCTTCCGCATACTATCATATTTTTTGAGTCGAAATTCCGAATAATCAAGGCAATGGAATCGGCATATGCGGTGCTTGGCAACAGGATAGCGGTTGTTTGTCTTGAACTTACCAAGCAGTATGAAACAATTATCAGGGCGCCTCTATCAGAAATGAGGGAGATGTTGGAAAAGAGTGATTTACGGGGAGAGATAACCGCTCTGATAGCGGGTGCGAATCCAAAATTCACAGATGAGGAGGATGACTCAGAATTTGAAGATCCCGATGAAATTGAGAGTGAAGAATTCGAAGAAAAGAAACGGGTTTCAAAATATAAATTAAAAAAAATGGAGAGTGAGGAGGAAGATGAAGAGTCTTAAAACCCGTTCCGGTGAGATGCATTTCCCCGTGTTTTTGCCCGATGGTACCAGAGGAATCGTAAGAAGTGTTGATTCATCCGATTTGGAAGCCTGTGGAATCGAGGCTATTGTTGTGAATACACTTCACCTGACCACAAAGCCCGGACTGACAACCGTGAACGGAATCGGGGGCATCCACGAGTTTATGAATTTTCATCATTCGGTGATATCGGATTCAGGTGGTTTTCAGGTCTATTCCCTGATTACGGAATCGAAGGCGGGGACAATTCACAAAGACGGTTTTACCTACAAACTTGAACAGGAAAAAGAGAAACAGACACTCACTCCTGAAAAATGCATTCAGCACCAGTTCAGAATAGGTGCGGACATAATATATTGCCTCGACTACTGCACCCATCCCTCGGCACCCGATGAAACCCAGATTGAGAGCGTTGAGCTCACCATTAAGTGGGCAAAAAGATGCAAAAAAGAGTATGAAAATCAGATTAAAATCAGGAAGATTTCCGATGAGGAAAGACCGCTGATTTTTGGGGTAGTTCAGGGGGGCAACAGTAAAGAGCTTAGGAAAAAGTGTGTCGATGCGCTAATGGAAATTGGATTCGACGGTTATGGTTTTGGTGGCTGGCCCATTGACGATGAAGGAAAACTTCTTGAGATGGTGGGATTCGTAGCTGAACTTGTGGGAGCAGGCTACCCGAAACATGCACTCGGAATCGGGAAGCCGGAGAATCTTGTAAGGGCATTTATAGCCGGTTATGAAATATTCGATTGTGTGATTCCAACCCGCGATGCCCGGCATAAAAGGCTATACACATTCAAAAACTACGATTCGATAGAAAATATAGACGATCTTGCAGACGGGTTTTACAAATATCTTTATATGCAGGATGACATTCACATAAAGGATTTCAGACCGATTGAGGAGGGATGCGACTGTCATACATGCCGCCACTTCACCCGAAGTTATCTGCATCACTTGTTCAGAATTGGGGATACTCTCGCCAACAGACTCGCTACAATTCACAATCTCCGGTTTTACACCAGACTGACCGACAAACTGCGGCAGATAAATGGATAAACAGCTTCTTTCGGAAAAGATTTACTCCTCGATCAAAAAATCGGGCAAATATTCCAATGTCTATGAAGGGACGGTCCGGAAGATAATCGACATGATGATCACCCGCTACGGCAAGGAAAAAGAGATTGAAAAAAATGTGAAGAAAAAGCTGCATCAGATTTATGGAGCTTATCAGTTATTAGTTATGAATTATGAGTTATTAGTGGATGGTAACGGGTCGTTGGATGTTGAAAAAATACTGAAGGGGCATGTATCGACGGCGGAGAGGACGGGGTTTTATGAGGAATTTTACGGGAGAATATTCGGGGTGTTGGGGGGTGAGAGGAAGTATAAAATTTATGATGCGGCTTGCGGGTTCAATCCTTTTTCGGCGGGATATTTTAAGGATTGGGTTGGGGAGTATCACTGTTCTGACATTGATGTGGTTTTGAATGATAATTTGAATAAATTTTTTTGCGATGCGGGACTGGTTAATTTTTCGAGTGAGAACAAGGATTTGACGGTGGATCAAATCAATTTTGCTGATTATGATGTCGTGTTTCTTTTCAAGACTTTATCTTGCATCGAGAGGCAGGAAAAGGGAAGTGCCGCCTTGATTCTTAAAAATGCACTGGCCGCAAAGCATGTGGTGGTAAGTTTTCCGTCGAAATCAATTGGTGGCAGGGAAAAAGGGATGGCAGAAAACTATGCAGTATTTCTTGACGGCCTGATTGAGGGGATGGAGCTGGTTAAGACAGATTTAGTCTTTCCGAATGAGATGGTCTATATTTTGAGCAGGCCCACTTAGAACATGTAAGTTGGGGCAAGGGTTGTCTCGGTCTGACCGGGTAATTTGAAGAGAGAGGTATAGCGTTTTTGTTCCGCATTGTTAGAAACCGCCAGTTGTACAGCTCTTTTGCTTCCCACGATTATCAGCAATTCAGCAGCTCTGGTAATGGCGGTATAAATCAGGTTTCTTTTCAACATGTAATACTGTTCATTTGTGAGAACCACTATTACACAGGGGTATTCCGAGCCCTGACTTTTGTGGATGGTGCAAGCATATGCAAGGGTAACATCATCGAGGGATGAATTGCTGAATTTCACTTCCCGTTCTCCAAAATTGAAGATCAGTTCTTCCTCTTCATCATCCAGACCTGTCAGATAACCAATGTCACCGTTGTAAATGTCCCTTTCATAATCGTTTACGAGTTGCATGAATTTATCTTTCAACTTGAATGAAACATCACCCTTTGTATAGATTACCTTCCCTTCATTCAGTCCCTCCTGTAACAGGCTGTTGATTGCGTCGACACCTGCATTTCCTTTGTACATTGGTGCAAGAATCTGAATATCCGTGAAAGGATTAAAATTATACTTCGCAGGGAGGCGGTTCTTTACGAGGTCGAGAAGCAGATCGGGAATTTTGTTGCTGTCATCCTCTTCCATAAAGAAGAAATCGCTCTCCTTCGAGTTTGAGAGATCGGGCATGAGTCCCTGGTTGATCCTGTGTGAATTGGTGATGATTCTGCTTTGTTCCGCCTGACGGAAAATCTTGTTTAATCTGATAATCGGAATCTGATTGTATTCGAGGATATCATGGAGGATGTTTCCCGGTCCGATTGCCGGGAGCTGATCTTTGTCACCGACAAAAACTACCGTGGTTTCACTGTCAACTGCATAGAGAAGAGATGCCATAAGGAAAGTATTAATCATCGAGACTTCATCTATAACGAGGAGGTGCGCCTTTATCGGATTGCTTTTGTTATGTACAAACTTGCCTGTTTGAGAATCGTATTCCAGAAGCCTGTGGATGGTTTTGGCCTCCAGACCGATGACTTCAGTCATTCTTTTTGCGGCTCTTCCGGTCGGTGCAGCGAGGGCAATTTTCAATTTACACTTCTTGTAGAGATCGATAATTCCTTTTAGAGTGGTTGTCTTTCCCGTGCCCGGTCCACCTGTGAGGACGAGGAAACCATTCTCGGTGCTGTATCTTACCGCTTCAAGTTGCTCTTCCGAAAAGTGTTTCAGAGTATGAACAAAGTTTTTGAAAAAATCGGTGGTGTCATCGTGTTTTGGACGGGAAAGCTCAAGAATTTTAGTCTCGATAATTCTCTCTGACTCATAAACCTCGCGAAGATAGACATTATCATTAACCACAAGGATTCTTCTTTCGGCAATCAGTTCATTGAACTGCTTTTCATAGGAAGTGAGATCGACCGAAAGATTTTTTTGACAGAGAGTGACCAATTGATCGTAGGGAAGGTAAACATGTCCGTCGCTGTTTGCCACATTCTCGAGAATATAGAGCACACCGCTTTTGATTCTCGGTGGGAAATCATGATTCAGACCGATCTTTTGAGCGATGGTATCAGCCGTTTTGAATCCGACACCTCTGATATCAAAAATTAACTGGTAGGGGTTGGTAAGAATAACCGTTTCAGCTTTGTCGCCATACTTTTGCAGTATTTTATTGGCGTGAGTCAGGGGGATGTCGTAGTTCTGAAGGAAGATGACGAGCTTGTGAAGGTTTTTCTGTTCGTTCCAGCTTTCGAGAATTCTTTGCAGTTTTTTAGCAGAGATACCCGGAACCTTCAGGAGTTTTTGCGGGTCTTTATCAATAATTTCGAGTGCTTTTTCGCCGAAGTAGTCGACGATGAATTTAGCCGAATTTTTTGGGAGACCTTTAAGAGCGCCTGAGGAGAGGTATTTCAATATGGCGAGTTTTCCTTCAGGTTTCATGATAACAATTTTGCTCACCTTAAGCTGGGAGCCAAATTTGGGGTGGACTGTCCATTCACCTTCAGCTTCAACCCTGTCCCCCTCGGAGAGTTTTGGAAGGGTGCCCGTAATTATTTTCCCGGAACGGAGCCTTACGACCCCGAATCCGGTATCTTCGTTATAAAAGGTTATGCGTTCAATTTCGCCTTTAAGTTTGTCGGGCATATCTCTTTGGTGTTTAGACTCTTTTTACTGTTGTAGTGTTTGCCTGGTCCGAAGGATAGATTACAATCTCGGAAATATTTACATGAGGAGGTCTGGTTGCACAGAAAACCACGGTATCAGCAATATCAGCGGGATGAAGTGGTGTCAGGCCTTTGTAAACATTTGCAGCCCGTTCATTATCTCCGCGAAACCTTACGATGCTGAAATCAGTTTCGACCATTCCCGGATCAACCGTTGTGGCTCTGATGTTTTTGTCGTACAGTTCCAGTCTCAATGCTTTGGAGAGAGCAAAAACCGCAAATTTTGTAGCGCAGTAAACATTTCCGTTAGGATACACTTCACGCCCGGCAACAGAACCGATATTGATAATGTGTCCGCTTCCGTTTGCGATCATCAGGGGTACCACAGCTTTGGTAACAAAGAGGAGTCCTTTAATATTTGTATCGATCATTTCGTCCCAACCATCGACATCTCCTTCGTGGATGGGCGAGAGCCCTCTTCCGAGACCGGCGTTATTAACCAGGATGTCAATTTTTTTCCATTTGTCGGGCAGTCCCTCTATTAGAGTGAAAACTTCCTTCCTTTTCCGGACATCGAGTTGCAGAGGCAGGGCTTCTATGCCAAATTCAGATGAAAGGGATGAAGAGAGGGAGTGAAGTTTTTCGATTCTTCTAGCAGTAAGAATAAGATTGCATCCTTCACGGGCGAAGGCTTTGGCTGTTTCCAGTCCGATTCCGGAAGAGGCACCCGTAATAAATACAATTTTTCCTTTGATGTTCATAAAATTTACCGTATTTTGTGATCAATTAAAAAAAACTGACTGCAATTTACCAAAAATTGAAATAAGAGTTATAAAATGGTCTTAAGTCTTCGAGAATCGTGGGATGCATCCAACAAAATAACCTTGGATCTTCTTGAAAAAATACCGGAGCATTATTTGAATGTGAAACCGTCATACGGTGGAAGAAGTGTCGGTTCGCAATTCTGTCACATAAATAATGTGAGGGTTCAATGGTTAATGGCAATAGGCACAGCCAAACCCGAGGGTCTGATAAAACTTCAGAAGGATGATCAAACCTACAAAACAAAGATATCGGAAGCACTGAGGATTTCATCTGACAGATTTGGCGGTCTGATAGAGAAGAGTATCAGAACGGACATGAAGGTGAAGGGATATCCAAAAGGGATAAACTCTTTTCTGGTATATCTTGTCTCGCACGAGGCACATCACAGAGGTCAGATAGTGGTCACACTGAAATCGGTGAATCTTCCACTCGACAAGGAATTTCTTTTTGGAATGTGGGAGTTTTAAGAAGATAAGTTGATCTTTAATGCTGCCCGGTTTGATTAGAATGAAAAAAAGATTTAAATTTACAGGTTGAGGATTTATATATTTAATAATTGTTAGAAGCAGTACACCGGAACACCCCGGGATTACTTTTTCCCCGGTGGAAATGGAGGTACCGGTATGCAGCTTTTACTAATTTTTAACAAACAAAGAGAACTAATGCAAAGAAGAAGAGTAGTAGTAACCGGAATGGCAGCCCTCACTCCGATTGGACTTAGTGTTGATGAATTTTGGCAAGGAATGATGGAGGGCAGGAGTGGAGCCGCAGAGATCACAAAATTTGACACTTCAAGAGTGGTAACCAAATTCGCCTGTGAACTAAAAGGTTTCGATCCCCTTAACTATATTGACCGTAAGGCAGTACGCCGCATGGATCTTTTCTGTCAGTATGCCATGGCGGTTGCAAAAGAAGTACTTGAAGATGCCGGACTTGATCCAGAAAAGATGTCGTCAGATGATAAAGATGATACAGGTGTGATGATTGGATCAGGTATTGGCGGCATGAATGTATTCCAGGAACAGGCAAGGATACTCGCCGAACAGGGACCCAACCGTGTATCTCCTTTCTTTATTCCGATGCTTATTCCCGACATTGCTTCCGGACAGGTTTCGATCGAGTATGGTTTCAGAGGACCAAACTATTGTGCTGTATCGGCCTGTGCCACTTCAAACCACAATTTTATCGACTCCTTTATGCTGATCAAAGAAGGTCAGGCGGAAGTGATGATATGTGGCGGAACCGAGGGACCAATATGCGAACTTGGCGTTGCGGGCTTCAATTCCGCTCAGGCACTCTCGAAAAGGAATGAATCGCCCGAAACTGCAAGCAGACCTTTCGACAAAACCCGCGACGGTTTTGTGATGGGTGAGGGTGCCGGTGCACTTGTGCTTGAAGAACTCGAACATGCAAAGAAGAGAGGTGCAAAGATTTATGCTGAAGTGGTCGGTTACGGACTTACCGGTGATGCATACCATATAACCGCTCCCGATCCCGAGGGAAGGGGGGCGAGACTCGCCATGCACAGAGCACTGAAATATGCAGGGCTTGATCCATCCGTAATAGATTACATAAACATGCACGGAACATCGACCGGACTTGGTGACATAGCCGAGACACAGTCGATTAAAGCTGTTTTCGGTGATCAGGCATACAAGATGAATGTATCATCGACAAAGAGCATGACCGGGCATCTTCTTGGTGCTGCGGGTGCTGTTGAGGCGATCGCTACAATTCTGTCGATCAGAAACAGTGCAATTCCCCCCACAATTAATTTTGAATTTCCGGATCCCGATTGTGATCTCAACTACACATTCAACACTCCTCAGAAGAAGAATGTTGAATATGCCATGAGCAACGCATTTGGATTTGGCGGTCATAATACATCAGTGATCTTTAAGAAATATGATGAATAACAACAACAACAAGGCTTGATTCCTATGAAACATATATATTCAATTCTACTCTTAATGGCTGTAATAAGCCTTACGGGTTATTCCCAGACAGAGAAGTGGAACTACACAAAGCAGATCCATTTTCCGCCATCTGATACTGCCTTTGCAAGACCATACCTGATTACTATGGATTCTGCAGGAGTGGTTTATGTAGTGACATCAAAAGCAACCACAGTAAATACTCACAACGCAATCTATTACCTGCTTCCGGGTGACACAGTAATGAAGAAAATGATCGATTTCGATTACAATGGTGATTCAGATTCACTTACGGGAAATATCGGTGCCATCAGAGGTATTACTGCTCTGAACAGAGACATCCTGATCAACTCGAACATTCCATACCCAAGAACTGCTCCCAACACAGTGGCTGCCCAGTATTTCTATCCAAACGGCGACACAACTCTCGTTCAGAAATTTGGATTTAATATCAATGGAGCAGGCTACGGTACCTATCTTCACGGTGCAGCCTTGACAAGAGACAGCATTCTCTTTACCGGTATCTCATTCCAGACCAGTATCAGATTCTACAATTTCAGCTACGGACTCAATCCACCTGCAAGAGGATCGTGGGTACCTTTGACTGTATATCCTCCTGTACCCGGTGGACCAACCAACGGTTCCGATGTTGTGAGAGATGTTGCACTCAACAGAAATGGTGACTACACCAATCCTGAAACACCATGGTTCACAACCAGAAACTCCAGATCTTCAAGTGAAGTAACGGGCGGTATCGCCATGTGGACAGGCGGAAGCCAGATCAATCCACAGGCTTACACAGGTACAAAAATATCCGATTTGGCTCGTGATCTCGATTTCTCCAGTGCGATCCCCAACGGTATAGATGTTGACAACAACGGTATTCTTTGGGTGGCCGGTACAGATTCAACCAGACGCTGGGTAAAAGGTTACAATGTAATCGTGAACTTTGCCGACCCTGTATTCGAACTCCCTGCACAGTTCAGCTCCTCAAATCCTGATCCGACAGGTGCCCCGTTGACCGCACCAAGTGATGTGGTATTGTCAAAAGATGCAAGAACTGCATTTGTCGCCGATGGTGGCAGTCGTTCAGTTTACAAATTTGAATATTTCGATCCTACAAGCGTGGAAGATGGAGTTGTATCCAACCCTGTGAACTTCTCACTCGATCAGAATTATCCTAATCCGTTTAACCCTTCAACCTTCATCAAATTCAGTCTTCCTGAAGCATCGAATGTAAAACTGTATGTTTCAAATTCGCTTGGTCAGAAGGTTGCAGAGATTTTTGACGGATACAAGAGTTCCGGAACTCATTCAATGGTATTTGATGCTTCAGGCCTCACAAGTGGAGTTTATTTCTACACAATAGAGACAATGACCGGCAGACTGACCAAAAAAATGATGTTAATGAAATAGCGTTAAATACAAGGAATTCACATGGAATTTAAAAGAGCAGCGGGAATCCTGATGCATCCGACTTCCCTTCCGGGGAAGTATGGAATTGGTGATCTCGGACCCGAAGCGTATAATTTTATCGATTTTCTTACTGCCGCAGGTCAAACCCTGTGGCAGGTTTTTCCCCTGGGACCGACAGGTTATGGTGATTCACCCTACCAGTGTTTCTCAGCGTTTGCAGGTAATCCGCTGCTTTTATCTCCGGATGTGCTGGTAGAGGAGGGTTTCCTCACAGAAGATGATACAAAGGAAGTTCCCGCTTTTAATCCTGATCTGATAGACTATGGTTGGGTAATAGACTACAAAAAGGGACTTCTGCTTAAGGCATATGAAGGCTTCAAAAACAATACCAAAAAGAGCGTAAAAGAGAGTTACAACAAGTTTTGCAAAAACAATGCCGAGTGGCTCGAGGATTATGCACTCTTTATGGCAGCAAAAGAGTATCATGGTGGAGCCTTGTGGACCACCTGGGAGAAATCGATTGCAATAAGAGACCCAAAAGAACTGCCCAAGTGGAAGAAAAAACTTGCTGAGGGTATCAACTATCAGAAGTTTCTTCAGTTCTGTTTCTACGATCAGTGGTCGAAAATAAAAGCCTATGCTAACAAAAACGGAATCACCGTAATCGGTGATCTACCGATATTTGTTGCATACGACAGTGCTGATGTATGGGCAAACAAAGAACTCTTCACAGTTGACGGTGAGGGCAAACTGATTTGGGTAGCAGGTGTGCCGCCTGATTATTTCAGTCCAACAGGTCAGCTTTGGGGCAACCCGCTTTACCGTTGGGAAGAGATGGAAAAGGATGATTTCAAGTGGTGGAGAGACCGTATCTCTGCACTTCTGAAAATTGTCGATATTGCCAGAATAGACCACTTTAGAGGATTTGAAGCATACTGGCGGATTCCGGGAGATGCACCCACTGCCCAGACGGGCAAATGGATAAAGGCTCCGGGAATGAAATTCTTCAGGACGGTTAAAAAGTATCTTGGAGATTTGCCGATAATTGCCGAAGACCTTGGGGTAATCACTCCGCCGGTCGAAAAGCTCCGCGATACATTCAATTTCCCCGGAATCAAAATTATGCAGTTTGCATTTGGAACCGGAATGGAATCGAAGTTTCTGCCTCACAACTACATCAAAAACTGCGTTGTTCATACCGGATCGCATGACAATGACACAACCCGTGGATATTTTGATTCAGCAAAGGGACAGGCAAATGACATCTACAAGTTTGCTCAGGACTATTTAAATTGCTATAAGCACGAAGCGATGGTATCTGCTGCCATTAAATCGGCATATGCTTCAGTGGCAAACACTGTTGTGATCCCGATGCAGGATGTTTTGAATCTCGGAACAGAATCCCGGATGAATTATCCCGGCAGATTAGGTGGCGGAAACTGGGCATGGAGAGCAAGAAAAGAGGCATTCACAAGTGATTTGGCAGCCTACTACAATTACATGACCAGAATATTTGAGCGACCAAAACCTGAAAACGGGAACTGACAGGAGCAGTAAATATGGGACTATTTGACAAGGTATTCAAGAAGAAGTTTGACGGCAAACGAGAAATAAACCGGAACTCCCCCGAGTACAAGGCGAATATAAAGCTTGCCACAGCGGCGCTTCTTGTTCTGATGGCACATGTTGATAACGAATTTACCGAAAATGAGCATAAAAAAATAGTTTATCTGCTCAGGAAGAGATTTGGTATTTCTGCCGAAGAGGTGGAATCGTTGATTGTTGAGTGCCGGGGTCAGATAATTCCAGAAACCCAGGTGAGAGAGACGCTTAAATTCATAGATGATAATTTCTATTTTGATGAGAAATATGATCTGATGAAATATCTGTATTCTCTGATGCTGGCGGACTCTGATTTGAGTGCACACGAAGTCAAATTGTTCTCGACTATTTCAAATGCTCTTGGAATAAATAAGATTGCCCTGGAGACCATCAAAAAAGATGTGGAACGGGAGCAGTCATAATCCTGAGATAAAGTCGTAAATTTATTCAGCCCGGATGATTGATGATTATCCGGGCTGTTTTGTTTTTAAACAGGAAATAAGGCATGTAGTGAGGGTGAAAAATGAACTATTTTACCGTTTGTTTATGTTAAATTTTCAGGAGGATAAAATGAAAAAATATCTGTCAATTATTTTCGCAGTCGTAATGGTTGTTGTGGTAACAGGATTTATCACTTCAAAGAGCAGTGAAGCAAGCTCAAATTCAATTTCCGGTGTAAAAAGGAGTGAAATGGAATATTCGGGTAAAAAACTTGGTGATTTTAAGGTGCAGGACATAGACGGCAAGGAAGTAGATCTCTCAGCCTATGAGGGCAAGGTTGTGTTGATCGTGAATGTTGCCAGCCAATGTGGATACACCCGTCAATACAAAGGTCTCGAGGATATTTACAAGAAATACAAGGATCAGGGACTCGTGATACTCGGATTTCCCTGTAACGATTTTGGCGGACAGGAACCCGGCTCAAACGAAGAGATAAAGGATTTCTGCTCAACGAAATTTTCGGTTACATTTCCCATGATGGACAAGGTAAAAGTGCTCGGTGAAGATAAAGCCCCGCTTTTTGCATGGCTGACAGACAACAGTGTTACCGGTAAAAAGGACATCAAGTGGAACTTCGAGAAATTCCTCATCAATAAAAAAGGTGAAATTGTCGAGAGATTTGTAAGCAAGGATGAACCGGATGGAGAGAAAATTACTTCTGCGATTGAGAAGGCATTAAAATAGCTGTTAGATATGAACTATGATCTATGAGCTGATTTGTTTTTGATTTGGGAGCAGGGAAAGTATCTTGCCGATTGTTGTGTTGAAGTTGTGTTGGGATGATGCCCATAGACGGGCATTGTCCCCTTTTATTTTAATGGTTTCGGGATGATTAATAAATTCTGAAATTGCCTCCGCTATGGCTTTGCTTGAGCCCGGTTCCACGAGTATTCCTCTCTCATTATTTCCGATTTGTTCTGTTGTTCCACCTGCATCGGTTCCAATCACTGGCAGTCCTGTCATCATTGCATCGATAACCGAGAGGGAATACATTTCGTTATGAGTCGGGAGCACAAAAATATCCATTGCAGAGAGCCAAGAGATATAATCTTTTTGGAACGGAATAAGTTTCAGGGATGCCGGATTGTTTTTGGCAAGTTCTTTCAATTTTGAATAGAGAAGGTCAGCCTGTTCCTCGTAAACGACTTTTCCAGTATCGTCTACCTCTTTTACTGTCGGTTCTCCCATAATCCAAAATTCCACCTTTGAGGAAATTCCCGGTTCGAGGTACTGAAGTGCTTCAGCAAAAATTCCCACACCCTTGCCACTGTCAATTCTGCTCATTACGGCAACAACAATTTTTTCATCGGGAGTCTTCATTTCTCTTCTGATCCGGTTTCTTGTCTCAACAGACACTTTATAATTCCCTGTATGTCTTCCGTATCTGACAAGATTTACTGCTCCGGTAGGGACGGGAAGATAGTTTTCGCATTCCCGTTTTGAAAACTCCGAAGAGGTTATCAGCGCGTCCACACTTCCATAAACAAAACGGTGAACAAAATCTTTTTTCGGACCCGTACCCATGTAAACAGCGTGCAGATGTTTAGTCCCCGTAAGCTTTTTCAGCAGTGCTCCCGTGAAAACATCGTTTCGTGTGTGTGAAAAGATGACATTTACACCATTCTTTTGGATAAACGCTCTTAGCCGGAGCACCTCAATAAAAGAAAATTTAAGATTCGTTGAAGTGTGGATTACAGGGATTCCGGCATTTTCGCAGGCTTCATCTATTACTGAAAATTTTCTGCAAACCACGAAATTCTCAACCCCGGCTTTTTGAAGTTCGAGTATAAGATCGCGGACATAGAGTTCGCGTCCACCTCTTGCAACTGAGTTTATAAGGTGGAGGAGAGGCATGCTAATCCGATAATGCAATAATGCAATAATCCAATAATCCAATAATGCAGTAATGCAGTAATGGGTGTGAATGGAGGTTGTTGGTGGAATGGATTTAAGATGGTACCGGACATTCGGTTATGCATGAGGGGGTCAGACCGGGAGATATTTCTTCAGTTCGGAGATAAGAATTTCCGGGGAAACAGGTTTGTAGAGCAGATTTGTTGCTCCTGCATTCATTGCAAGACGGGAGAGGTTGTCGTCAGGAGCATCGAGTACAGCAAATATAGGAATGGTTTTATAGACATTTGACGATCTCATTCGTTCGATTATTTCAACCGGAGACATGCCGGGAAGATTCATATCAAAGAAGGCAAGGTCGTAAGGTTCCGATTTAAGTGCATCGAACGCGGTGACACCCGAGTCAGCCGTTGTCAGAGCAATTCTGCTGTTTTGAAGTATCTTGGTCATGTCTTCAAGAGCCTGTCTGTCATTGTCAGCGTAGAGGGCTTTGAGGAATTCATCATCGACGGGTTCAGGCTGATATGGAATTTGAGATGGTTTCCGGTCATCCTGATAATCGTCTTCCTCTTCATATTCCTGTCGAGCCCGTTCTCTTCTGGCAGATTCCTGTCGGGCTTTCCTGATTTTAATAATCTCGGAGAATTTCTTTCTGATGGCAGTCAGAGTATCCTGAAGTGCATCCACATCTTCCTGTGAATTGGTGAGGTCGTTACTCAGAGATTTTTGAAGGTCGAGTATTTGTTTCAAGTCGGCTTCATATTCATCACGGAGAGCTTCGAGAGATGAAAGTTCTCTGTCGATATCGCGAAGTTTTCTGTTCCTTATCTCAATGATGCCTTTGAGATTGACTGCTTCAATTTTCTTTGCCTGGATCTGTTCCAGCAATTCCTGATATTCATCGTTGCTTTTTGTATAGGCGATCGATTTGTCGTTCATTTGCTGATTAAGGCGTGTGATATTGTCAATCATGGCTTCCTTGGAGCCTGATAGACCCTGTATGGAGCCCCTGATTTGCTCGAGGAGTCCGGAGGTGATTTGTCGCTCTTCGTTCAACCGGTCGACCTGTCTGGTGAGCAACTGAACTTCAGCGTCGAGGGCGGAGGCCTTACTCAGAAGAGTTTCCACCTTTTTCGAGAGAGCGGTTGCCTCGTCATTCAGGTTAGCCCTCTCAATTTTGATCATCTCGAGTTTTTTCTCATTTTCCTGTAGCTCTTCAATAACCTGATCTGCGGCAGCGGATATTTTGGAATATCTTATTTTTGCTTCAGAGAACTCACGATCGAGGAGGGCAAGTTGCTCCTGCCTTTGTTTGATAGCATTGTCGAGGTCTGATTTCATCCGCATCAGTTCCCGTTCGATTGAAATTCTTTCCTGAACGACATTTTGTTCGAAAGCGGCCCGTTGATGCAACATTTCGTTGCGCATTTTATTGATGTCTTCGATCAGTTTTTTCTTGATCTGCTCCAGGTCACGGAGTTCGAATTCGAGTTCTGCTCTTTCCTTGAGGATATCCTGTACTTTGTCGTAAACTTCATCGTACCTTACGCGCAGAATTTCAAGGTTTGAATATTTTTCCTTGTTATATTTAAGTTCTTCGAGTTCCTGCTGGAGGCTGATTATACTCTCTTTTTTGCTTGACTCCTCCTCTCTTATGAGTTTAAGTCCCTCATCATATTCTTCAAACTCAACTCTTGCAGATTCAACCTTGGAAAGAAGTGTGACCAGTTCCTTCGAGAATACCTCGGTTTCCTGTTTCTTTTCCTTTATTTCAGTTTCAAGCTGTGAGAGAAGTTGCGATTTTGACTCCAAATCACCGGAGAGCTGGCGATGATTTTCTTCTGTTTTCTGGAGTTCGCTTCTTTTTGTGTAGACGAGGATAGAGAGGTCGGATTCCTCATTTCTGAGGTCATTTACTTTTCTGGTCAGATCAGCGAGTTCAACATTTTTAGAATCAAGATCATTCGATAACCGTTCTATTTCTCCATTGGCAGCAACAAGATCCTCATGTTTTTCAAGGAGGTCTTCATACTTCTGAAGAAGTTCTTCGAATTCTCTTTTATAGTTTCTAAACAGACTCAAGATTCTTTAATTTTGGTTTAAATCAGTAATGCAATAATCCAATAATGCAGTAATCCAATAATTATTCAGGAAATGATTAGTTGGTTTACTGTGGAGCATTGGTGACATTTTTTTTGTAAGCGGTAATGAATTCGAGAAATTTTTCTTTTGAATAGGACTTACCTGATTCGAGATCACCTGTATTCTGTGAATGCAACAGTTCCCCGTCACTTTCCAGCACAAAGAAATGGGGGTATCCCTCGATCTTTGGAAAAGTGGAGAGAAAAGCCTCGTTTTTATTTTCAGGGCTGAAATTTACTTTTAGAACCACAAAAGCATTGTGGAAAGCGGAATTAACTTCTTCATTTGTTTCCACAAACTCATCTATCCGGTGGCACCATATGCACCATTCACCGCCCACATCGAGCAGGATTCTTTTATTCTGTTCGGTTGCCTGCTTTACTGCAGATTTCAGATCCTCGACGGGATTACGAGTCGGGTCGAACTTTTCCCGTTCAACTTTTCCTGCCTGGGCAAAAACAGACATTCCAAGGAAAGCTGCGAGGAGCAGGAAGTACTTAAAATAGCATGTCCATTTACTGCTGCACATAAATCACCAATTTTTTAATTCATCATGTTAATTTATGAAAAAAAGATCATAAGATAAAGAGTTTTGATGATTTGTAGTAACAATAGATGTGTAAATCTTTAATATTGAGAGGGCGGGCGGCACTTCCTAAATTTGCATCGTAAATTTTGAAGGTAATTATGAACGAGGAAGAGTTAAAAAATTGGTTCAGTGAGCTTATCTCCACAGTCGCTGCTGAGAAGGCTGATGAGATTAAGCGGGGGATAAGCGAGACTCTCGGATCACCGGATGCTTCCGAATTGATCCCCGAGTGGGACAGGGAGTATCCGGGATATTTTGAAGTGGTGTCCGTTGATCCGGCGGGGTTCGCAGCTCAGCTAAAAAAGTTCAGGGAGCATAAGGAAAACCTTGCGGACCTGGAGAGGAGGAAAAAAGAGGAAGGGGAGACAGTCATTAAAAAAGTGAAAGAGACATTGAAGAGGGTGGAGAGGCTGCGCCCTCCGATGGAAACAGGGAGTTCGGGGAGACACTCTGTGGCAGGCAACAGCCGTTTATTAAAAAGCATAATCAACCAAATCACAAATTAGAGAGGGAAACATGGCTTACGAGTCAATCAACTCAGGTGTGGTATCTTCATCAACAATGAATGCTGCCAATGCAGTACCCGATGTGGAGAAGATACTTTATTTACTAAAACCATATCAGACACCACTGCTTCAGTTCCTTTGGTTCTCGGGGCGTAAATCGAAGGAAGTAAGGAGTCCGTTCGCAAAATTCTCCTGGTTCGAGAGTGAACTTTTTCCGCACCAGACCACAAACAAAACCACCATTTCGGCACTTGGCACACCGGCAACAATTACACTGAATGCCTCAAACTGCGATTCGTTGTCAATCTTCAATCTGGATGATATTGTACTCATAGAAGAAACCGATCAGATGGCTTTTGTTTCATCAAAGTCGACGAATCAGGCAGTACTCACCCACATCGACGGCAGCTCAAATCTTTCATCACTCCAGACTGAAGGAATGTATCTGAAAATCATCGGCAGTCGAAATTCAGAATATTCAGGTGTAAGAACCGCTGTAAGCGTTAAGGAAGTGGAGAAATTCAACTATTTGAACATTTTCAGTGAAAGCGTCGCAACGACGGGGAGACATCAGGCGGGAGAAAACTACACTGACGGAGTCGATCATCCTGCGTTGGTTGCAAAGAAAATTGAGGAGATGAAGCTTCAGGCAGAGCGCTATTTTCTTTTTGCACCCGGTCAGGGATACGCCACCGCCGGTAATTACAGAACCACTTGGGGGCACGGTTTCCTTGGGAGAATACTTAGCAATGTGAACAGTTATTCTCCTGCTCTCGATGAAGATACCTTCGATGATCATTTGAGAGAAGTGTTTCAGAAGGGATCTAACAGGAAAATTCACATGTGTGGCAGTGGTCAGCTTTCTGAAATCAACAAATTCATAAAGAGCAGGTATGAACTGAATCCAAATCCGACTGTTTCGATCTACGGAGTGAATGTCAGGGAGTATCTTACACCCTTCGGAAGTGTGGACATAATCTGGAATCCTGTGATGGACGGGAAATTCACCGATTACGGATTCACAATCGATGCCGACAAGGTTAAACTTCGTTTTATGGCAAACGACAAAAAGGGGAGCAGAAAGTTCCGAATCGAGGAAGGAGTGGAAACCCCCGGTGTTGATGGAACCACCACAAAGATACTCATGGACCTTGGCATCGAAATCCACAACGAAGAATGCCACGGGATACTGAGGAAAGCGGTGTAGGACAGAACCTCGGAACTTCAGAACCTCGGAACTTCAGATTAACAGAAGACAGAGGTTCCGTAGTACTGAGGTTCTGAAGTTCTTAAAAAGAAAGGAAAAACAGAAATGAAATTCGTAAGTAAATACAGGAGATATTCAATAACGCTGGCGGGGAAGAAGTTTTCATTTGTTCCCGAGGGGGTTACAGGAGTATACTTCACAGATGATGAGGAATCGATAGCAGCGTTAAAAGGGTCTGCGGCTTTTGGGAGGGACTATCACGAGACAGGGGAAATACGGGTTGAGCAGGTCGCAGGGAATGAGACAGTAGGGGGAGTAACCGGGAAAACAGGTGAGAGGGGGAAGAAAAAATGACAACGGCAGAGATGATCACGAGGGTCAGGTCGCTTCTTGATGAGAGGGAGGCAGGATTCTGGAGTGACGCCGAGGTAATGGATGCCTTGAATGACGGTCAGGATGAGGTGGTCAACTACTGTCTGTTTGTCTTTGCCGAGGGGGGAGTGGAAGGAGAGCTCCCCCTCCTTCTTACACCACTTGAAACCGAGCAGACAATCGAACCTGTTACTGCGGCAGATGTTGTGCTCCCGTCAGATTTCATGTACCTTTTGTCAGTTAAGTGTGCTCCCACAACGGGAGCATCATTGAAACCTTGCATGATCCGGAGCACTTCGATGGCAAGATATTCCCGGGAGCACAACCGTTTCCTGAAACCGGATGGGGCAAACCTGTATGCCTTTTTAAGAGGAGGTAAACTGGTCTTCGAAGTACCGCCGGTAAACGGCAGTGTGGTAATAAACTACATTAGAAAGGGAAGCAGAATATCAGAAGAACAAAATTGTGAATTACCCGATAATGCTTCAGGAGCAATAATTTCGTATGCCGCAGCACTTCTGCTCGAAAAAGATAAACAGAGTGAAGAAGCCGGCAGGTTTTTTGGAATGTTCACCAATAAAATTGAACTGTTGTCACAATTATAAAGGAGGGGAAAATGGCATCAACACTGGCAGAACTCAGGGATCAGATCGTTATAGATGCGAATGTGCAGGGGAATCCGCTGTTTCCTGTTAACAGATTGAACAGAATAATTAATCTTTCACAAAGATCGATACAGACAGAATTGAACGGACTGGGGATGAAAAAGTGGGAGACGAGAGTTGTTTTGAGCGAGAGTATCCGCTCGACGACCTTTGTCGGAAAGCCCGTTGTATCGGTTGCATTGAATGAGGAGAATTTCCCACAGATGCTGGAGAGTCCCAGATCGATTATCTTCATCGAATGCAGTGATGGCGTTGCGCACGGTCTTGCATTTGAAGTGGATCTGGAGAGATTCAAGGAGCAGATTGACAACACCTGGCTGTCACCGACCACAGGATCGGCAGTTTTCATGCGACTTGCAAATCAGGTGCTTGTTGCACCTGTAGAGGTCAATTCACTTGTGGCTTATTATTACAAAGCTGCAGCAGATCTCGTAAATGACAATGATGAAACCTCGATACCCATGGAATTTGAGGAATATGTAATCAAGAAGGCGGTTGCTGAGATCGACGGGATTTTGGGGAATCTTGAGGCAAAGCAGGTAAAAACAAAACAGATTCAGAGTGAGATTTCAGCGGCATATCAAAAATTTCTCGAGAAGCAGGGCGAACGCGGCAGGCTTGCAAAGGAGAATATCAGAGGTCTTCCGGAAAATATCAGATACAATATGGGTTATTGAGACTATGGACAGATGGATAATGGCTGGAGCTGTAAAGAGAATAAACGAGGTGATGGATCCCTTGTTGCTTGAAGAAGGTGAAGTGCAGGAGATGATAAATCTGGTACTCGATAGTGAAGGAAAAGGTGGAATTCCAGTCAGGAGGGGGAGTTGGAGAAACTCCTCCCTTCCTTCCCTGCCTTCTGAAATCTCAGGACTCTTCTCGTTGAAACGGGCTGCCGGCGGTGAGTACCTTGCAGCAATTGCCGGGGGGAAACTTTATGTTTCAAAAGAGGGGACGGAATCGTGGAATGAGGTTTGTTCAGGACTGGAGCATTCCGAAATCTGTGGAGCTCTGGCAACAGGTGATGGGAGAACACTGGTTTACAGCGGATTCTCGAACAGGGTTGCAGGTGGAACGGAATTTGAGGAAGTGACATCTTTGGCAATTGAACCGCCTGTAATATCGGGTGATGCTCCCGTTACTGTTGTGCAGCACGATACAGGCGGGAGCATTTCAAATGGGTGGTATAACTATGTAGTGGTTTACGAATCCGGAGAAGGGGATTTCTCCTCTCCATCACAACCGTTTACAGCCTTCAGGTCGCATACAACCGGTTCAACCGGCTTTTCAGGCAGTACCAACAGAGTGGAGATCAGCAATTTACCCGTTCCTTCCGATCCCAGGGTGGTCAGAAAAAAACTTTTCAGAACCAAGGCCGTTACTGCATCCTCTCTCTCGAGTTCACCCTTCATTTATTACGAACTGGCAGTGCTGTCGCCTGATGAGATTGATTATACCGACAAGTCGCATGATGATGATCTTTCATCGTGGCAGATCGCAAAATTTACTTCACCTCCATCAGGTCTGTCATTCTGCTTTAATAAAGGGAGGTTGTTCACCGGGAATATCAGAATGCAGGAAATCAACTATTTTGAACCTCCATTTTCAAATGATGGAGCCGGCATCAGGGTATTCTCAGGTACAGGTTTGATAACGGGAGGAGAAATTTGCAATGCTTCAGGATACAGGTATCGCATTGTCTATGTTGATGCAAACGGTACTGCAAGCAGGCACATCGAGACACCATTAATCCTGACTCCGGGTGAAGAGTTTGAGAACATGGCATCAATCACTCTGAATTACATTCCGTTTCTTCCTTCTGCAGAATCCACAAGAATAATTGAGAAAAGACTCTACAGAACCAAAAAGGACGGGAGCACATTTTTCAGACATCCTGTAAAACTCACGCTGAATCAGATTGCATTCACTGATACTCTCGGTGATGACGGACTTGGTTCCGAGACATTTGACGATAATATAAAGATAACCCATTTCCCTTCCACATTGGCTTTTTCTGAACCGGGAAATTATTTCTCATTTTTACCCGAGAATGTCATTTCCCTTCCACAGGGGAGCTATTCAGGGATCATCTCCATTTTCGATGATGTTGATGGAATCCTGATCTTTTCCGGTGCATCCATAAGTAAATTATATACCACTGGTGATCCTGTAACCTGGCGTGTAGTAACATTGAATGATGAGACCGGTGTCAGGGACAGAAATTCCATTCTTCGAACGGAAAGCGGAATCTGGTTCTTTTCCAATGGAAGTATCAGGAGGTACGGTGGAGGAGAGATTTCTTCTCCGGGTGAGCTGCTGCTCAAGACATGGTCACAGGTTGATTCATTCTATCGGCCTGTCTGGCTATCAGAGAGGGGGTGGTGCTGTTTTCCGGTGAAGATGAAGGAAGGATCGGCGATGCTGCTCATCTTTGATGAGAAGATCGGTTCCTGGTATAAATTTACACATCCGGGTCTGAAAGGAGTAGCGACCTTCGCCGGAGGGGCAGAAGGACTGCTTCTTGCCTGGAAGGGAGGCACAATTTGTGAGTACCACTCTCTTCTTTTTGCTTCTGATATCATTGGGGAACTGGATACAGAGGTGGAAGTGGAGCTCACCGGCAGGGCATTTTCATATCAGGGGCTGGATTTGATGAGGGCTAGAATGTTGCGGATATATTTTGAATCACTCCCCGGTGAGTTGGCGGTTACACTTCAAAACGATTCAGGTGAGCTAACCACGGGGTATTCACTCACAGAGGAGTCAGAGTTGATCAAAATTACCCCTGTGTCACAAATGACGGGAGCGGGGGAGTATTGCCGGAGAATTGCGGTAAAGATTAAGGGAACCGGAATAAAAATTTTAAGAATGATAAAACTTGAAACGAGGAGGGTCAGGGCATGATGACAGTTGAAGAGATGCGCAACTGGTTTGCACCTGCTGTTGCACACGGCGACCGGTTGCCGGAAAACGGCAGTTTCAATGATGGTACATTTTTTCTCCTGAGACGGGAGGGGATTAAAATATTGTTTCTATTCACGGGGGGAGAAAGGCTGCAAGTGGCATCAATTCCATATATAACAACTGTGCTCCCAAATCCGGAGTCAATCCCGGAGCATACGAGAATCTTATACGATTCGGGGGAAGAGACAAGTGAATATATTTTAGTTAAAAGCAAATGGGTTAAAATTAATTAGGAGGGGATATGCCCGGAGCATCAGGTGGCGACACCTACAATTACATAATGGAGGAACTGCTGAGATCAGCCTTGGGGAGTGTTTTCCCCGGGAGTGTTTCGGCAGACTCAATCAAAGGGATGTTCGGAAACAACGGAATCGCCGGAAGCTACAATACAAGTATTTCCGGAATAAAAAAGACTCTGAATGATGAAGTGACATCGGGGAGCAAGGCTCTTGCCGAACAGAGAGCTCTTGGAATAAGAGAACTGGAGAAATCGCGAGGTGGAGCGATCGATGAATTAAAAAGATCACTTGTTGAGGCAGGTCTAAACAAATCGGGGGTAGCGGCAAACACCATGAATAAAATATATGAGAGTGAGTCGGACGCCAAAAATTCGCTGGTTACCAAAATTGCTGCACTCGATGAGGAGAGTCGAAAAGACGCCATAAACAAGCTGCTTGGAATAGAGTCGGTTTCCGCCTCTCTCGGAGCGAGTGACAGACAGTCGAAGCGTGATTTGTTTTCTTTACTCGGAAATCTGAAACTGTCGGGCGACAGAAACAGAATGTTAAGAGATGAACTTGACTTAAAGAAACTCGCTTATGAAGAGGGAAAGACAGGTATTGGGGGTGTAATTGGATCAATCCTTGGCAGTCTTTTGGGAATTGCGGGTGGCGGGCTTGCGCTTGGTGCATCAGACGAATTAAATAATCTGATCTTCGGATCAAAAAAATGAGGGAGGAATCGATGGAAATATTGTTTGGTCTTCTGGGTGTATGGTATCTGGCACTCTACGGTGCTGTAACCAGTATTATAACGGAAGCTGCATACATGATTGCAAAGGGGTATATTAGAAAGAGGTGGCTGTTGGTAATTACGGCTTCCGTAGTCACTCTGCTTGGTGATGTTACAACAGGGGAGATAACAACTTCGGTTTTGTCGATTCTCCTTGTGGCATCTTTCAGCATTCTGTTTTATACTTATATCGGTGAATACACAATCAGGCGGATTTTCGAGTATATCCGGGAGGAGAAAAAGATTGAATAGGTGGATAGCACTGGCAGTTTGTGTTGTATTGGGAGCATTGATCTTCTGGTTTTTGGCACGAAACAACACCGGGAGCACGCAAACGGGAGTACAAATCATTGAAAAGAGAGTTGTCAGAGATACTGTTTACACAATCAAATATCGGACAATTGAGAAGGTAAAGCCGGTTTTTACGGTGGATACAGTAGAAGTATTTATCGCTTCAAAGGATTCGTCACAGGAGGAGGTTCGTGCTCCCGTATTTGCTGCCTCAATGGATACCGTGATGTTTGATTCATCACTTTCTCTTGGGATAAGATACAGGTCACCCGCTCCGCTTGATGCAAATTCGTTTTTTGAGATTGAAGCGAGACTCAAAGAAAGGAAGGTGAGGGAGGTGGAAACTGTTTATATCGAAAAGGAGCCGGATATTCTAAATAAATGGGTCCATTTCGGACTGGTCATAGCTCCGGGGTACGGATTGCGTAATAAACAAACAGACATATTTATCGGAATGGGGGTAATGATAGGATTATGAAAAGAAAAATAAAACACTTAAATGAGGGAGAGTTTATTAGAGAAGTTTTCCCGAAGGCTCAAATTGTACTACACGGGACAGCTTCATCTTCTGCAACGGGGGTCGGTGACTGGTGGAATTTGCAAAAAGGTGCAATAGCCACGGCCTTTGCAATCGATAAATCGGGTGAAGTAATCGAACTCTTCCCCGCATGCTATTGGGCATATCACACCGGGAATGGTTCAGCCTATGATTCAAGAAACATCGGAATTGAGATAGCAAATGAGGGTTATCTGAAGGAGATCAACGGAAAATTTCATTGGAATGCCGGCTCGGGCTGGCAGGAATACAAAGGGGAAGTCTTTGATCTTAAGTCCACATGGCGGGGTTTTCGATACTTTGCGGGATTTACAGAAGCCCAATATGAAGCAACCGCAAAACTATGTGCCGGGCTTTGCTGTTATTTTGATATAAAACCGTCGGTGCAGGACAATTTTGAATATTCGCCTTCGTATCTTGCATATAAGGGAATTGTAAAACATTGCAATCTCTATTCCGGCAAGCTCGATGTCACACCGGCATTCAATATCAATAAATTTAAAATACTGTTAAATAAATATCTGTAATTAGATTGTCAGACCTAAAAGAAAAACTGGAATTCCACTATAAAGCATTCGGACGGGATAAACTCTCGCCCGACCCTTTGGAGATTCCCCACAGATTCACTTCACCACACGACATCGAGCTCGCCGCTTTTTTTGCTGCTAAATTCGCTTATGGTTCGGTCGATCAGATAATTAAAAATGTAAACCGGTTGCTTGAACTGCTGGATGATTCCCCCTTTAAGATGCTGAAGGATTCTGTGCATCTTGAGGAGAGGGTCGAAGGATTTTATTACCGGTTTTATTCCTCACAGGATGTGGCAACACTTCTGCTGGGGATTCAGTATTTTATTTCAAAATATGGCGGAACGGGATTAAAACCGCTTTTTATGGAGGGGTTTGACAGGAATGGCAGTCTGAAAGAGGGGATTCAGCACTTCAGCAAGTCTTTTATTGATTTTGCAGAGAGGTCGGGAAGACTGACGAGAGGTTTCCGTCATTTCTTTCCTGAACCTGACAGGGGAAGTGCCTGCAAGCGGATGAACCTTTTCCTCAGATGGATGGTGCGGGAGGACGAACTTGATTTCGGTTTCTGGAAAGAGGCGGGGAAAGAGAATCTGATAATTCCGCTCGATTTGCACATCGCAAGAATCAGTAAGGAACTCGGACTCACGAGAAGAAATGATTCATCATGGAAGACAGCGGCAGAAATTACAGATCGTCTCAGGGAATTCGATCCTGATGATCCCGTAAAATACGATTTCGCCCTCTGTCACATCAGCATGAGGAAGCTGAAGTTCTGAGTTTATTTTATCTCTTCAAAGCCGCAGAAGTACCATTTACTGTCGGTTTTGGAGAGGTAAATTCTCAGATTGTTGAAAACGAGTTGTCTGCTGACCGAGTTTAAAGCTGTGGTCAGCTTTTTTTTGTCCTCACTGTTTGTTGAGGGGTCAGTGTCGATAAACTTTTTGATCTTCATTAGCCTGGCACGGTCGGGCATGGTAATCAGCACGGGAGCCTTTGCAGGATTAAAGTTTTTCACCGGATTAAAAGAGAAGAAAAATCTTGAGTAGGGAGCCATCCCTTTTGGAAAAACCATCTGCAGGGAGGCTGATGTTACATTCCCTCCTAAAAACTCCACATGTATAAATGGAGTATTGTCTTTTGCCAGAGTGCTCACACCCTCTTCACTTCCATCAATACCGTAAATTATCAGGGAAGTTGCGGTATTCAACAGACCAGAAAGGGATGCATCATCAAGGTGTGAAATTGAATAATTATCCTTGTTCCCAGGTTTATATCCTGCCGGATTCTTTTTTACAACCGGAGGATTAAAGATCAGTTCCTTCATCAGGTTATCCACCTGTCTGACCCAGAATTTTCGGTTTTTATATTTCTTGATCAGGTCCCGCTTCAGGAGTTCGGCATCGAGTCTCTTTTTAAAAAATCCTGTTGTTACTTTGAATTTTGTTTTTTTGAAAGCCGGGTCATCAAAAATTTTGATACTCAGTCCTTTGTTTGCCCATGCTTTGGCGTTCCCTTTTGCTTCAGCTTCTGTTGTGCTTGAATGCAGAACGACTGTGTAGAGGTCACGGGGAATTGCCGGCGAAGTGGAAATAAGCTCAGGGACCGGACCCGATAGTGAATCGACCGTAAAACCGGGGGGGTAGGTTACTTTAGTCGAATCACTTTTTTGAGCAGGCGTTATGACCGACATTATGCCCAAAAGGAGGGCAGTAAATAGTGATGATCGGGACATATGAGCAAAACTCCGTTTTACATCTTTAAGTTGTGCAAAGTAAGACCGTTAAAAAGCTCTTTTCGCTTTTCGTACAGAAGTAATTTCAAATTTAAGATATTCCATCGCAAATTTCAAATTTCTGTTTAAATATCACATCAATGTAAAAATTTTTTTCATAATTTGCGATGATAAATACAGAAACTTATGTGCAAAAATCTGAACCTTTAATATGACCAAGAAATTAGACCGGGAACGCATTGATGTTCAGGTTGAAACCGTAGCGATAACAGATCCAGGAAAAGAAAGAGAGCGAAACGAAGACTATTTCGGCTACCTTTCAGGTGAGTTTGGATTCCTCTTTGTAGTATGCGACGGTATGGGCGGTTCAGCCGGAGGTGAACTTGCTTCGAAGACGGCAGTTGATACAATTCTTGAGCATTTTGACGGTGTGACAGAATATTACACACCGTACAAGGAATTACAGGCTGCATTCGCGAGAGCGAACACAAAGATAAGACAGATAGCATTGGAGCGACCCGAGTACGAGGGGATGGGTTCGACTGCAGTTGCTGCCTTGATCATGGATGATAAACTTACTCTTGCACATTTAGGTGACAGCAGAATTTATCTTTACAGAAACAGGAAACTTTTTCCGGTAACAAAAGACCATTCTCTTGTCCAGTCACTCGTTGACCGTAAAAAAATAAAGGCTTCAAAAGCTGCAAATCACGAGCAGAAACATATCATCACCAAGGCACTGGGACCCCGTGCCGCAGCTACCGCCGAAGTATCTGATTTTATTAAGCTGTATAATGGTGACAGGTTGTTGCTTTGTACTGATGGACTCACCGGTGAGGTCTCCGAGAGGGAGATCAGAACAATCCTCAAGAAAAACAACATTGAAAAGGCAGCTCAGATTCTTGTCGATACCGCCAATGCCAACGGCGGGAAGGATAACATAACAATTCAACTGATTGAAATTTCCGGCTGCAGTAATCTTCCGTTGGGATATGTAGATAAGAATCCCGTCCATAAACCCAGAAAATATGAGAATATTTTTATCTGGTTCCTCTATATCACAACAATATTGCTTGTGTTTGTTCTTGGATATTTCTCCTACAACTTCTTTTTTAGATAGGGCAGAAGGCTGAAGGGAGAAGGCTGAAGGCTGAAAGGAGAAGGCTGAAGTAGGAGGGCTGAGAGAAGAAGGCTGAAGGCTGAAAACAAATATTCGCAATTCAACCTTCGCTATTCATCCCTCGCAATTCATCCCTCGCTACTCAACCTTCGCAATTCATCCCTCGCTATTCAACCTTCACTATTCATCCCTCGTCCATCAAAATTCATCTTTTTTATAAGGTGTTTGGTGATTAGATTTACAGCTGAATTATTTTTAAATATGTTGTGAAAAATTGAGAATAAAATGAAAAAATTATCGTTTATTTCAGCCTTGTTAGTGGTATTGTTGTTTGCAGGTTGCGGAAAGAATCCACAGACATACCTTGATGAAGCAAAAAAATTGATTGAGGGCAAAAAATTCAAGGATGCAATCAAGGTTTACGAGACCATGATAAAAGAGATGCCTGAAAGCGACAGCCTTGTAGTTGCATATTTTAATCTTGGAAATCTGTATCGCATGCCCGAAGTGGCAGAGACCTCAAAAGACAAACTTTCTGCGGTTGAAAACTACAAAAAAGTTTTCGAGAAATTTCCAAAATCACCTTATGCACCGATAGCTCTTTTCAATTCCGGATTTATATACGGCAACGAGTTGAATGATATCAAGAATGCAACCGAGAATTACAATTTGTTGATCAAGAATTTTCCGGATCATGAACTTTCAAAGATTGCAAAAGATGACATGGCAACTTTGGGTAAGACCCCCGAAGAACTCCTGAATGAAAAACTTAAAGAACAGGACAAAAAAGCCAAGGACGGCAATAAAGAAGTTGCACATCCATAAGCCGGCAACTGACCATTAGATGGCGTTGAAAGGGAACGAGGATCACAGAAAATATCTTGATCCGGCAGTTATTTCAAAGCTCGCCTCTTTAGACATAAAAACAAAATTTGTGGTAGAGGGCTTCATGCTTGGTTTGCACAGAAGCCCTTATCACGGTTTTAGTATCGAATTTTCCCAGCACAGACCCTACATTCAGGGCGATTCCCTGAAAGATGTTGACTGGAAGATCTATGGCAAGACCGACCGTTATTTCATAAAGCAATACGAAGAAGAGACAAATCTCAAAGCACATATTCTTCTGGATACAAGCGGCTCCATGAGATTTGCCTCTGAAGGCAACATCTCAAAACTGGAATACGGAAAGATACTCGCCTCAGTTTTGTCATACATGCTGATTAAACAAAACGATGCTGCCGGTTTATACCTCTACAGTAACAAAATTGAAAAAATACTCCCTCCAAAAGCAACCCGGATTTACCTTGATGAGATAATGAAAGCGTTATCAACAGCCGAAGGATCGGGCATATCTGATACAGCGGCGTCGGTGGCAGGAATTGCAGATAAAATTACCCGAAGAGGGTTGATTATTGTAATTTCAGATTTGTTCGAAGACCCTGAAAAGATACTTGAAGCTATTAAGAAACTGACTATCTCCAAGAGCAGGGTGGTGGTTTTTCAAATAGTTGATCCGCTTGAAAGAAGTTTTGCATTCACAAAAGATGCCATTTTCAAGGATATGGAAACCGGGTCGGAGATTTCAACACAGCCACAGCAGATTGCAAAAGCATACAAAGAAGCTTTCGAGTCGTTTACCTCCAAAATCAAATCAGGTTGTTTGAACAGTGGAATCGATTACAATTTGATCGACACTTCGCAGCCGTTCGATGTGCCGGTTTCAACATTTCTTAGAAAGCGAATCTAACCTGCCGGCAGCATGAAAGCCGGATGACCGTCCTCACACCCTAAAACGCCTGCAAATATTAAGTTTCAGATAGAAATACTTTATTAAAAATAATTAATAAGAAAAGTAATTAATGTACTATTTAAAGAAAATTAGTAAGAAAAATTACTATTTTAGTTAAAGGGTATTTAATTTTTTTAGAAGCCATATCAGAGGGAAGAATTGCTTCCCGGAGGTACTGAACTGTACACGAAAAACAAGATAATAAAACTGACAATCTTCATGTTGCTCTATGCCATTTTTGTGGCAGTTGGAGTGGAGATTCATCTTGGGGTAGAGCAGGTGGCTCCATTTTGGCCGGCAAGTGCAGTTTTACTGGCTGCATTATATTATTTTGACCGTAAAGATCATCCTCTGATCTATATTTTGGCGATAATTCCACATACTCTTCTTAATATGTACGATGGCAGTGGCTTTCTGCTATCATTCCTTTTTAGTCTTGCCAACATCGGCACCTCCTTTTTACAGTATGAATTCCTGCTTCGCGTAAGTCCAAATCTTTTAGAGTTCGATGATACATTTGAGATCCTTTATTTCATAGTCAGCGGATTTGTTAAGAGTCTTGTGGCTGCGACATTGGGGGCAATATCCATGAGTCTGCTGACAAACCAGACAGCCAGTTCCCTCGAGGTGATCAAGGTGTGGGCTACTGCAGAGTGGGTCTGTATACTTTATCTTACTCCTGCCTTTTTTGTGTTTGCGAAGACCGGTATCAGTTTTCAAATCGCAAAAGTCCCAAACAGAAAGCTGGCAGAGGGATTTCTTCTTGCCCTTTATATCCTCGGAATTGCAATATTCGCTCAGACCCAGATGAGCGATCAGCGGGAATTTTTGTTTAAATATCTTGCCATGCCCGGGATAATATGGTCACTTTTCAGGTTCAAAACCCGCACAAATTTTTATGTCCTTCTCGGATTTTTTCTCCTTCTTGTAGCAAACCTGCTTGAGAATGAGGGATTGTTCAGATATCGTGAAGAGGAACTGAAGACCACCATTCTTGATATGAATCTTTATGCTTCTGTAATCGCATCGATATCTCTGTTTATCCTGGTGTCGCTAAATCAGCAGAAAAGAAGTCTCAGGCTGGTTGAGGACGGGAGGAAAAAACTTAAGGCAATCTTCGAAAATGCTCCTGTTCCATACATTATCCTCGACAGTAGCGGAATTATTGTCGATTGCAACGATGAATTTTGCAAAATGTTCAATGATAAAGGGGATTGTAACAGGAATAAAAAAATAACTGATCTGCTTACGGAAGACTCAGCCGAAAAATTTGACCGCTTCATTGCTTCAGGAAAAGATGATCTTGAAGACACACTGGAATTTTTAAATTCGGCCGGAGAAAAAATCATTGTTCACTTCAAAATGAGAAAAAATTCCGAGTTTGAAATCAGTTTTTATTGTTCAATGGAAAACATAACCGAGAAGCATCAGATAGAGACAGCCGCCCGCTCCGCAGAGGAGAGATACCGTTATTTGTTTGACCATTCACCTGAAGGGATACTCCTTCTTGATCCTAATTCGTTCAGGATAATCGAATACAATCTGGTGGCTGCAGATCTGATTGGAGCCGGTGAAAATGCCAATTATAATTTCCTTCAACTCCTGAAATTGAAGAAAGAGGAAGAGAAAAGACTTTTTGACAAAGTAAACGGGGGTGAAATTTTTACGGGTTCTGTCAGTTTGGGCAAACCCGGAGATAAGAGGGCATACCTTGAATTCACCTTGAGTAAAGTTGTAATAAATAAAAAAAGATCACTTATCTGTCTTATTCGCGATGTTACAACTCAGAAAAAATCCGAGAGGACAAGAAAATTAAACAGACTCAGGCTGGAGTCACTGTTAAGGCTCAAAGAGAGTCTCTCCGGAAACAACCTTGAGTTTCTTGGTGAAATTGCTGAAGAGGCAAAAGCAGTAACTGAAGCAAAAGAGAGCATAGCCTTTTTCTTCGATGAGGGGGAAGTGCTGGTTGCCCATTACAAAGATGAGATATTGCTGAGCAGTGCTTTCCGGTACGATGAATTTATAACGAGTCAGATCGCAACTGAGTGGTCAGAACTGTTTAATTCCGATACGCCTTTTATGAGAATAAAGGAAGTTTACGGCTCGCACGGTTCCAACATTAATCATTTCATTGGATATCCAGCACTTGAGATGAAGTACCCTGAAATAGCCATTGGAGTGGTTTCTCAGACTGATTATGATGAAGGGGATCTGGATCATTTTACACTCTTCAGCGAGTCGATAAAAAGTGTCGTTTCCAAGAATGCTGCCGACCTTGAAAACAGATATTTATTGCTTGCGGTACAGCAAAATACAGCCTCAATAGTTATTACTGATACCAAAGGCAACATCAAGTATGTCAATCCGCAATTCGAGAAAATTACGGGTTACAGTTTTGAGGAAGTGAAGGGGAAAAACCCAAGAGTATTAAAATCAGGCGAAACACCGCCGGATGAGTATAAAACCATGTGGGAAACCATTTCCACAGGTGAGGGGTGGAAGGGAGTTTTCCATAACAAGAAGAAGAATGGTGAACTTTACTGGGAATCTGCATCTCTTTCACCGATTAAAGATCATTTGGGTATTATAACAGGATATCTGGCGATCAAAAATGATATCACTGTGGAACGACAAATGGAACAGGATTTGACACAGCGGGAGAAGAGATTCCATACATTGTGGGAACACTCTCTCGATCCGATGAGGCTCACAGATTCCGAGGGGAAGCTCGTGATGGTAAATGAAGCCTATTGCAAGCTGTTTGGTTTGTCAAAGGCTGATATGACCGGGAAAATATTTACCGATTATCTGGATGAGTCTGCATATCAAAATGCACGAGAGAGATACAAAGCGAAATTTGCAGCGAGGTCGATACCCAATTATCAGGAATCGTTACTTCACTTGAAAAACGGTGACAAGATCTGGGTAAACATCCTGAGCCGGTTCATGGAATATGACGACGGTGAGATGCTTCTGCTTGCAATTTTCAGAGACATAACAGACATCAAACGGCGTGAATCAGAATTGAATGATGCCCGGCAAAGAGCCGAGACGATGAACAGGTTGAAAAGTATTTTCCTCGCAAACATGAGTCACGAATTGCGTACACCACTTATCAATATTATGGGTTACGCAGAAATCCTCATGGATGAAGTTGAAGATGAGGGGAACAAGGAGATGCTTTCATCAATAGTTAATGGAGGCGAGAGACTTCGCGACACATTAAATTCGCTCCTTGACCTCTCAAATCTCGAATCCGACAAGACAGACACTCTCTTTTCTGTTCACGATCTGAACTCGCTGGCGCAGAAAATTTTCAGGGAATTTGAGGAAGCAGCGAAGTTAAAGAGGTTGAGGTATGAGATTGAACTTAGCGATGTGGCACCGCTGGCTTTGCTGGATGAGAAACTTCTGTCGCAGGTGTTGCGAAATCTCATGAACAATGCCATCAAATATACAGATTCAGGATTTGTCAAGGTGGTTACCGGTATTTCGGGGAGCGGGAAACAAAAAACTGCATTCCTGAAAGTTGTCGACTCAGGTATAGGTATTCCTGACGAAATGAAAGAGCAGATATTTGAACCTTTCAGACAGGTAAGTGAGGGCAACGGAAGAAAATATGAGGGAGCCGGTCTTGGGCTTACCATTGCCCGCAAGTATGTGGAGTTGATGGCTGGTGAACTTACAGTTGAGAGTCAGTTTGGTTCCGGTTCGATATTTGAAATTGGTTTTATTTCAGAGAATGAAGTGACAGGTGAGGATGAGGAAAGTGATAATCCGGACAAGAAAAAGATTCTGATCGTCGAAGATGATGCAGTCTGTGCCAACCTTATGAAGATGTACCTCCTAAAGAGTTATGACATTACAGTAGCACATACCGGTGAAGAAGCTCTGGAGTTGCTAAGCGAAGACAAATTTGACATATTGATCCTTGATATCAATCTTCCTGGTGGTATGAGCGGAGTGGAAATTGCACACATCGTCAGGGAGATGGAGGTCTATCAGAAGACACCATTGGTTGCAATTACAGCGTTTTCACTCCCCGGAGATCAACAGAGGTTTCTCGAGTCAGGATTCCAGTGTTTCGTCGAGAAGCCATTCAAGAGGGATGATTTTATATCCCGCATCAATGAACTGATGAAGGATTAGGAATTCCCTGCTCTATTCAGGATAATTTTGAATGTTGTTCCTTCACCAGGAATTGAATTTGAGACGAAAATTTTTCCGGCATGATACTCTTCAATAATCCTTTTTGAGAGGCTTAAGCCGAGTCCCCACCCCCGGGTTTTTGTGCTGTAACCCGGTCTGAAGACATCTTTTCTTCTCTTCAGGTCGATACCTTTTCCATTATCGGTTACATCGATTTCAATTTTGTTTTTCACCTGAACCACATTCACAACAATTCTGCCTGTGGAGTGGTCGATTGCATCGAGTGCATTTTTGATAAGATTTTCGATAACCCAGCCAAAAAGTTCCTTGTTGATGAAAGCCTCAGCCTGGTCATCACCCTGGAGAACCAGATCAACTTTTTTACCAAGCCGCGGAAGCCTTCTACTGAAATACTCGTAAATTTCGGTAAGGCTGTCCTTGACATTTTCCTTTTTAAGTTCTGCTTTTGACCCGATTTTGGAGAATCTGTTAGTTATTCTGCTCAATTTATGAACATCATTGTTTATCTCCTCTGCGGTGTCGAGTACCTTGTCGGGATCGCTGTAATTCAATTTTAACAGTTCGATCCATCCCATGAGACTTGTAAGAGGGGTACCGAACTGGTGGGCGGTTTCCTTCGCCATTCCCACCCAAATGTTGCTCTGTTCACTTCTTTTTATCTGACTGAATCCTATATAGGCTGTAATTATGAAGAGAAATGCAATGAGCATCTGCACATAGGGGAAAAACCGGAGCTGGGTTACGAGAGTAGATTCACCAAAATGAATTTTGTTCAGCACGAGAGTGTCGGTTCCCATAACATGCTTTACGAGGATGGGGGAATTGGCATCATCCATCGAGATTATCTTATCTCTGAAGAATTTTTGCAATTTGTCTTTAGAGAGAGTGGAATCCATCTTTACATTACGAAAATTCTGTGCCCCCGATATATCGACATTATCCTTTGCATCGGAGAGAATAACCTCGAAATCGATCGGTTGAATAATATTTTCAAGCAGGAAGGTCAGATCGGTATTGTCCTCGGAGTTCGCAATATACTCCAGAGTATTGGCATAGAGCTGCACTATCTGTCTTTCTCTCGCTTGAAGTTTTTGTACGATGGTATGGGTATAGTAAAGAGTACCGGCAGCAATAAGCAGGGCAGCAAAAATAAGAGCCATTTTGATATTAGCGGTAGCCGGACCGCCCGACATTTTCACAGTCTGTCTCCGGGAAATTGTAAAATTGGAAATACCAAATTAATGGATAGAGACGAAGAAGAAAATGTAAATAAATATCGTCAGATTGTCAGACGAAGAAGGTTTGCTCCCTGTTAGGTCCAACTGAAACTATGGCGACTTTCATGCCTGCTTTTTCAGAAATGAAGTCGATATATTTTTTTGCCTTTTCGGGAAGATCGTTCCATGAAGTGCAGCCGGAGGTGTCACAGTTCCAACCCTCGACCGTTTCATAAACAGGTTCACATTCGTTCAGTATGTCGCAATCAACAGGGAAGTTGGAGAGGAGTTTTCCCTTATGGATGTAGCCTGTAGCGACTTTTATCTCCGGGAATGAATCGAGAACATCCATCTTGGTAAGGGCAACAGATGTGGTGCCATTAACCATGGAGGAATATTTAACAAGGAATGCATCAAACCAGCCACATCTCCGCGGTCTTCCTGTAGTCGCTCCAAACTCAAACCCCTTGGCTCTGAGTTTCTCTCCTGTTTCATCGAGGAGTTCTGTAGGGAAAGGCCCCTCACCCACGCGTGTGGTGTAGGCTTTAATAATTGCTGTCACTTCCTCGATTTTTGTAGGTGGAATACCTGTTCCTGTGCATGCACCTCCCGCTGTGGGGTGGGAGGAGGTCACATAAGGGTATGTACCGTGGTCGACATCGAGAAGGGCACCCTGGGCACCCTCGAGCAATACTGATTTGCCATCAGTAATAGCTTTGTTCAGGTAAGCAGGAACATCCTTTATGTAGGGGTCGATTGCTCTGTCGAAGGCAAGGTATGTCTCCACAATCTTTTCAACATCGAGCCGTTCGCTTTTATAGTAATCTGCGAGGAGGTTATTCTTTTCTTCGAGATTTTCCCTGATTTTTCGTTCAAGCTTGACGGGATCGAGAAGGTCGATTATTCTGATTCCCTTTCTCGCATATTTATCGATATAACAGGGACCGATACCTTTACCAGTTGTTCCGATCTTCGATTTCCCTTTTTCATTCAGGGAGTCGATAATTTTATGCCAGGGCATTATGAGGTGGGCATTCTGACTTATAAAAAGTCTTCCCTCAACTGAAATGTTGTTTTGCCTCAGAAGTTCGATTTCTTCGAGCAGGGCGGCGGGGTCGATAACCACACCATTTCCGATAACACAAATAACATCGTCCCTTAGAATCCCTGAAGGGATGAGGTGGAGGACGAATTTTTTACCGTTAATCTGGATTGTATGGCCGGCGTTCGCACCTCCCTGATATCGTGCTACGATATCATGGGATTCGCTTAGAATATCAACAATTTTGCCTTTGCCTTCATCGCCCCACTGTCCGCCAACAATTACAGTTACACTCATAATGCTCTTTTTGCTTAATTAGAAACTTGCCAGTGCGTCTTCAACAGAAGGATAGCTTTCAAAAATTGTAACCAGCTTGGTAATTACCAAGAGGCTGTGGATTTTTTCTTCAACATTGGCGAGTTTAAGTTTACCATTCTCTTTATTCACCGTGGTCAAACCTGCGATAAGCATGCCGAGACCGGATGAATTCATAAATTTTACTTCTCCGAGATCAACAACGATATTCTTTTTCCCTTCGGAGAGGAATTTTTTGATGGTATCGCTGTACTCATTAGCTTCGGGACCGCCAAGGACATTGCCCTTAAGTTCAATGACGATGGCTTCATACCGTTCAGTTACTTTCATTTTCATAGAAACTCCTGTTTCTTGGTTCTTTGATTTTTTAAGCTATTGAATGATTAATTACATTTTTACAGAACTAAAATATAAAGAATAATTTTTTAAAATTTATCGAAAAGGGTGATTAAATAATTTTAATTTTGACAGAAAAAATAGTAAACTGAGCAGGAATTGCTTTTATTTTATTTGTTTTTATGATAATTTGCCGATTGCAATTGTAATTAACATTTAATAGCCACAATATTGAGGAAAACGGAATGCATCGTCTTTTTCAACTCGTTTTAATTCTAATTTTGATTTCGATCACTTCATTTGCCCAGTGGAGTGCTGACCCTGCAAAGAATTACAGAATTGGCGATACCACCATGTCACAGGACTTGCCCAAAGTGGCGACAAGCCCTGACGGTGGCAGCTACATCTCCTGGTTTGCAAACGGGAATGGCGGATACAAGCTTTACATGCAAAGGCTGGATGCTGCAGGTAAAAAACAGTGGGGTGAAGGGGGTCTTCTCATTTCAGAACATCCACAAAACACATATCTTGTTGATTATTCTCTGATTACTGATAAAAATAATAATGCAGTAGTTGCTTTTGTCGATGTCAGGACCGGATCCATGGCTACCGTTGCCTATATGATATCACCGGCGGGGAAATTTGTCTGGGGTGCTGACGGACTGCTTCTGCTTTCCGGGAGTGGATCAGCGACTAACCCTTCGATCGCAGCAACAACAGAAGGCAAATTTGTAATTGCCTGGAATGCATCAGATGAAGTTGACAAGATTGCCATGCAGATGATATCAGCAGATGGTAAATTATTGTGGGGTGACAAGCCTGTTGTCTACGGAAGCGGTAATAATGAGGAGGGCTATCTGACTCCGTTACTCGTTCCATCCGACAAAGGCTCCGTAATTATGGTACATTCTGTTTCCACCGGGAAATTTCCGGGGCAGTCGATCCGGTTTTTTGCCCAGAAATTTAATGCAAAAGGAAGCATTGAATGGAAAAAAGGGGGTGTCCCCGTTCAGTCAATTGGTTATGCGATGAAATTTAGCAGTCCTTTTGTTGCGAGTGACGGTGCAAACGGAGCGATAGTTTCCTGGTATGATGACCGTAACCTGACGAACATACAGAGCGGATGGGTTCAGAGAATAAACCCGAACGGAACTTTTGCATTTCCTGCAGATGGTGCGGAATTCTCTTCAAAGAAAGGATTTAACAAGTATAATTCCGTTGCATGCCGACTCTCTGCGACCAATGAAATTGTCGTTTTTTGGAAGATGGCTAATGCCAGCCAGTCAGAAGAGGGTATTTACGCACAGAAATTCGATTCCAAGGGAAAGAAGCTGTGGGGCGATGACGGTGTGGAAATTGAAAAAATTGGAATAGCCCGTTACAGTCATTTTGATGTGGTTGGAACTGCGAAATCAGCATCCCTTTTCTATATAAGTTCCGATTTTACAGGGTTCAAATCCACCATCAAGGGGATTACACTTCCTTCATCGGGACTTAAAAATTCAAGCGGGATATTCAATGTATCATCGGTCGAATCAGAAAGGAGCAGAATTGGTGCAGATCTTGATAAATCGAATTCTGCGATTGTAGTCTGGAGTGACAAAAGGACAGGAAAAGACCTCGTTTATGGTCAAAAAGTTACGGAGAAAAACTCAAAAGGAAAATAATAACGATCCAATCGTTTCAAACACCATTGAGTGAATTTAATAGTTACATCACATTTAATTAACCGGAAAAGGAGTCCGCGATGAAAAGATATCTGCTTTTTATTCTGTTTTTCGCTGCATTGTCATTTTCGGGTCTGGCACAGTGGTCATCAGACCCGACTGTCAACCTGATGATTGCCGACACAACAGGTGAGCAGGACTTGCCCAAATCTGTCAGTTGCCCCGATGGCAGCACCTACATTTCATGGTTTGACAGCAGAGGCGGGAGTTATGCAGTTTACATGCAACGGCTCAACCCCGAGGGAGTAAAACTTTGGGGCTCACAGGGTCTGCTTATTTCCAATAATCCACAAAATTCATCTTTGGTGGATTACGATCTAACATGTGACGCTCAGAGCAATGCGATTGTTGTTTTCACCGACATAAGATCGGGGGATCTCGATGTTTTTGCATACAAGATTTCTCCAGCCGGGCAATTTTTGTGGGGAGCTAACGGGGTGGCTCTCTCATCGGGAACAGGATACGAAGCCAATCCCACAGTTGCTGTAACTTCCGATGGAAATGTGGTTGTAGCCTGGATTTATGCAGTAAATCCCTATAAAGTGTACATGCAAAAACTTGATGCCACCGGTGCAAAACAATGGGGAGCAACTCCTCTCATCTACGGGTCCGCAACAGAGGGGTATAATTTTCCGAAAATAGTACCATCTGATAACGGATCTGTAATAGTTTCACACAAGGTGACAACGGGAAATTTCCCCGCCCAAACAGTAAAGCTGGCTGCACAGAAGTTTAATTCTTCCGGTTTTGCACAGTGGGGTACCGGTGGAGTCTGGGTGCAAAGCCTTGGAAAGGTTATGGCATTTACAGCACAATATTCAGAATCTGATGGCGCCAATGGCGTGATAGTCGCATGGCATGACGACCGGAACTCGATAAATCTCCAAAGTGCGTGGGTGCAGAGAGTGAAATCTGATGGAACCCTCGCTTTCCCGGCAAATGGAGCGGAATGTGCCACCACTTCCGGAATTCATAAATGGAACCCTGTGGCGGCAAAACTTACCGGTTCAGATGAAGTTATGGCTTTTTGGAGATTCACAAATTCCGACCAGAATCAGGACGGACTCGCGGTACAGAAGTTTAGTGCTTCAGGTGTAAGACAGTTTACCGATGATGGCATCACCCTGAGGGCGATGACAGGCACAGCCAATATTGTCGGATATGATCTTGCAGCAATCTCCAACTCGGCGTATATTGTTTATAATGTCGGAAATTCAGCCGGACTCAGCAACACTGTTCAGGGACTGATGATCAACTCCAGCGGTACAAACGCATGGGGAAGCACAATGCCCCTCTCTTCGCTTGTGTCTGACAAGGGACGACTTCAGATGGTGAAAGATATTTCCGATGCAGGTCTCGCTTTTTGGACTGACAAAAGAGTTGGAAATGGCATTTACGGGCAAAAAATAAATACAAACGGTACTCTTGGTAATGTTATTGTACCTGTGGAACTCTCAAACTTCGCTTCAACTGTGTCGGGAAATTCTGTTATTCTCGAATGGTCAACAGCAACCGAAACGAACAACGCCGGATTTACTCTTGAGAGAAAATCCGCGTCCGGTTCCTGGATAAAAGCAGCCGAAATTCAGGGTGCCGGAACTTCAACCAAGCCTGTAGAATACAGATTTTCCGATAACAATCTCACACCCGGGACATATAACTACCGGCTTATTCAACGCGATTTTGACGGAAGGGAAACCATCTATTCGCTTCTGAATGAAATTGTAATTTCTGTTCCCGGACAGTTTGAACTTGGTCAAAACTATCCCAATCCTTTCAATCCGACAACTGTTATTCGCTTCTCGTTACCCGTTTCAGGGATGACCTCTCTGAAGGTGTACAATGAGACAGGCGAAGAGGTTGCGACTCTCGTTGATGGAGTAAGAGAAGCAGGCAACTATGAAATCAGTTTTGATGCGCGAGGACTAAGTTCCGGAGTCTACTTTTATACCCTCAGTTCCGGTGAATTTTCTCAGACGAAGAAACTTGTTCTGATGCAGTAATTTGCATAATTCAATAGTGCAGGAATTTTCGGTCGTCATTCGCGAGGATGACGACCTTTTTTTTTGTAAAAATTGTACATCTGTCAGAAATCTCCTTAATAATTCTCTTTTAGTACTATTTGTTGCTACCTTCTTTTAACCGCCAGGATTGTGTCTCATTATGAGAATTGCAGATATTCCCTGTAGAATTATGAGAAACCGCAATTCACACCAAAAACGCAGGAAATTTACTGCCCTGCCCTCGAAAAAATAATATCTACCTCATTTTCTGAAAAAACTGTATTTAAATGGTACAGTTGCTTATGGTTAAAATTTGTTATATCTGAAAAATAGAAATGGCTTTTTCTTCTGATTTTGACCTTTATTGCAGTTTTAGACTGTCTGAAAAAGAAATGGTTTTTGGGCAAAATCGAGTTGGCACGAAACTTGTAAGTATAGAGATGCATTTAATAGAAAGTGTTTGCCGAATTGCATAACGATCTCCAAGAGATATGTGCTTTTCACCCGGTGTGGAGACTGAGAATACCACGGCAGATTACTGATCAGCTAACAGATTTTTATACGGAAACCATTTCGATGAATTTAACAGATGTAACGATACTGATTGCGCAAGGAACATTTGTGGTAATATTTGTATTCGCTCTTGGCAGTTTTGTGGCATACAAGATGAGAGGGAAGTCAACACCTGTTTATGTAGAAAGGGCAAAGGTTCAGGTTCCCTACAAAGAGTCACCTGTGATCATTGAAGAAGATTATCAAATCTCCACGCATATTCAGTCGCATACATTTGGTGAACCTTCGGTTTCAGCTCTGACAATTGGCAGGGTGGAACCACCTAAGATCACTTCGAAAACGGTAAAAATCAGTTCATCCAAGCCTGCTCCAAGAACTGCATCGCTCACCAGGTACAAAGTCGTTAATTATACATTTGAGAGACAGTCGCAAAGTGTGGTTGAAAGGCCGAACATCAACACCAACTGGTCATAACGACTTAATAATTTTTAGATCCGGTCCCCGGAATTAAAGGCTTCTCGTGATAACGGGGAGCCTTTTTTTTGTATCATAATGAGAATAAACAAATATTTCCACAAATAACCGTATACAATTGAGAAATCCCCCTTTCATTCATTTTACTGAATAATCAGGGGCATTTTTACACCCCAAATCCACTTCCCAATCCGTCGACAAATAAAATGCTTCATAATGAGACACTTTGTGCCGTAATTACAAATTTAAATTCAGGCAAAATCAGAAGCGTTACATATTCGATATTCAGCCTGAAAACGAAGGAAAAATGCAGAAAACAAGCTAAAAACGAAGAAAATTTCTGTTGGCACAATTATTGCTGTATTAAGTTCGATTTTTCAAATAACTAATTAATCGGACTATAACATGAAAACAGCGAAAACTTTGATAAACAGCGCGATCCTCGTGATCCTGTTTACTTTCGTTTCTGTTGGGAATCTTCAAGCCCAGGGATCGTGCAATCTGAACGGATTCATGACCTATACACAGGGCGGATGGGGAAGTCCTTCCAACAGCACCCCGGGTGGAATACGAGATGCATACTTCAATGCAGTTTTTCCATCGGGCGCAGTAATGGGCGGCAATTTTACTGCCTCGTTTACAAGTGCGTCAGCAGTAAAAGATTTCCTGCCTCAAGGTGGAACCTCTGCAGCGTTTAATGCGAATTACAGCAATCCAACCTCAACTTCCGCAGGGGTTCTTGGCGGACAGGTAATGGCGCTTCTTCTTAATGTAAAATATGATGAAGCGGGATACCTTGGAACCAATCCTTTGAAGCTAAAAGATCTCGTTATCACGACGGGTACTTTCGCAGGAAAAACTGTCAGTGAGTTCCTGGCAATTGCCAACACCAAGATTGGCGGTGGAAGCTCTCCTTACACATTTTCTCAAATCAACGATGCCGCAACTTCGATAAATGAAAACTTTGATAACGGTACAGTTAATCAAAATTTCCTTACATGCCCGACTACACCACCAGCACCGGCATCACTCGGTGACAAAGTATGGAATGATGCAAATCAGAATGGTATTCAGGATAACGGCGAAGCAGGAATCGCAAATGTAACAGTAAAACTTTACACCTCGGCAAATGTACTTGTCGGCACAACAACCACAGACGCCAACGGCAACTACAGCTTTACCAATCTTTCAGCAGGAACATATTTCGTTGAATTCACAAAGCCATCAGGTTATACTGCATCACCAAAAGATGCCGGATCAGATGACACAAAAGATTCAGATGCGGATGTTACAACCGGAAAGACCGGAAACTATACATTAGTTGCCGGACAGAACAACATCACAGTTGATGCCGGATTTTATGTAACACCACCAGCACCTGCATCACTCGGTGACAAAGTATGGAACGATGCAAACCACAACGGCATTCAGGATAACGGCGAAGCCGGTATCTCGAATGTTACCGTTAAACTTTACACTTGCGATGATAACCTCGTAGCTACCACATCAACAGATGCCTCCGGCAACTACCTCTTCTCTAATGTTCAACCCGGAAGCTACTATGTAAAATTCAGCCAGGTTACAGGATTTATCTTTACAACCAAAGATGCCGGATCAGACGATGCTTTGGATTCGGATGCTGATCCTTCAAACGGTAAAACTGCTTGTTTCACACTTGCAGCAGGTGAAAACAAAACAACAGTTGATGCAGGTCTCTATGTAAACTTCATCACCATTGGTGACAAGGTTTGGAAAGACCTCAATAATGATGGTATTCAGGATGCAAATGAACCCGGAATCCCCGGCGTGACAGTAAAACTTTACGACTGTAACAATACTCTGATTACTACCACTGTAACCGATGCAAACGGAATCTACCAGTTCTGCTGCAGCATTGGCGGGGGAAGTTACTATGTTGAATTCGTTCTCCCTTCCGGTTATGTTTTCTCACCAAAAGATGCCGGATCTGATGATACAAAAGATTCAGATGCAGATGTTACAACCGGAAAGACCGCCTGCTTCAATATTTCAGGCGGACAGACCAATCTTACACTTGATGCCGGAATTAACCAGCTTCCTGTAAACATTGGTGACAAGGTATGGAACGACATCGACAAAGACGGTGTACAGGACAACGGCGAAGCAGGTATTCCAAATGTTACAGTTAAATTATATAACTGCCTCGGAGTTCTTGTTTCCACAACAACCACCGATGCAAACGGACTGTATCACTTCAACAACATCCCTGCAGGCGATTACTATGTTGAATTTACAGCTCCTTCAGGTTATGTATTTTCTCCTCAGAATCAGGGTTCAGATGACAATGCTGACTCTGATGTTGATCCTTTAACAGGAAAAACAGCATGCAAAACATTTGTTGGCGGAACAACCGACAATTTAAACGATGCAGGTCTCTATTACGGAGCAGCAGATCTTCAGATCACAAAAACCGTAAACAGCTCAACTTTGACCTGCGGACAGAGCCTCACTTATACAATCACAGTTACCAACAACGGACCTGCCGATGCGGGCAGCATAACTGTAAGTGACATACTTCCTGCAGGACTTCTCTATGTATCAGCAACTGCTTCACAGGGAGCCTACACATCAGGTACAGGAAACTGGACTGTTGGAACTCTTACGAACGGAAGTTCAGCTACTCTTACAATTGATGTAACAGTTGACTGCTCAGCAATGAACAATGCAAATATCGATCTTGGACCAGCCAGACCGTACAATGTATTTGTTCTTGAAAACATTATTCAGCCATCTGCAGATACCGAAGGTAAACTTGCAGTTGGTGGAAATGCAAACCTGTCAAACTACAGTGTAGGCGACAAACTTCCAAACTCAAACGGAGCAGAGGATGTTCTGGTTGTTGGCGGAAACCTTTACTACACAAGTGGTCGTGTTTACAATGGTAATGTAGCTTACGGCGGTCTTACAAATCTTCCAATATCAGCCGTTTCAATAGACGAAGGCACTTTAAGACATGACGCTTCAGTAATCGACTTTGCCGCAGCAAAGACTCATCTTGAGAACCTCAGCACACAGCTTAGCGGTTATGCGGTAAACGGAACCACCACTTTCCAGTGGGGTACTGTGAACCTTACACACAATGATCCTTATCTTAATGTGTTTACAGTTAACGGCAGTGATCTTAATGCAGCCCATACATTCGAAATAAATGTACCAAACGGTTCAGCAGTAGTGGTCAATATCCTAGGAACAACAATCAACTGGCATGGTGGATTGTTCGTTAACGGTACTGCGATGAACAATGTACTTTACAACTTCCCGCAGGCAACTTCCCTTACAATCTCGGGAATAGATGTAAAAGGATCGGTTCTTGCACCTCTCGCAGCACTTAACTTCCCTGCAGGTATCATAACCGGACAGACGATTGTTAAGTCGATGACAGGAAGCGGACAGTTCAACCTCGCTCCGTTCCTTGGAAACATCCCTGCCAATCAGAGCATCGTGAATGTTGCTTCGATCACAGGTTCAAACATCTCTGATCTCAACACAGCCAACAATACTGCATCCGCTGTAGCTAATTTCCCATCAAACGGTGGTGGAAGTGGCGGCGGTACAGGTGGTGGCTCCGGATCAGGTAACTGGCAGCAGATCGGTAACATACCTTCAGGTCAGGTTGTTACATGTCTCGAATCAGACAACCTCGGCAATATCTATGCAGGTACTGCAAGTGGATATATCTACAAGAGAACCGGCAACAATCCAAACTGGGTACATGTTAACCCGCTGGTTTACTCAGGCGCAGTATGGGCAATTGAAACCCATCCTAATGGTACACTTCTTGCAGGAACCGTGACAGGTGTTTACATTGGAACCAATAACGGAACCGCATGGACACTCAGCACACTTCAATACAAAGATGTCCGCACAATCAGGATAGACGCTCTTGGAAATGTATTCGCAGGAACCTGGGGACAGGGAATGTATGTCTCCAACAATTGTGGACTTACATGGACACAGTCGAATACAGGACTTGGAACACACCTTATTGTAACGGGAATAACTGTAACAGCCAACAACACAGTATTTGTCGGTACATTCGATGGTGGAGTCTTCAAATCAGTTGATCATGGAGCCAGTTGGGTATCACAGACTGTAGGATACAACTACATCTGGGCAATGGCTTCGAACTCAAACGGTGACATCTTCGCCGGAACTTATGGTGACGGACTTTACCGCTCAACCAACGGTGGAACAAGCTGGACCAAAACAAGCTTCCCCGGAACATATGTATACGAGCTCAGAATAGATGCAGCAGACAATGTATTTGGTGCTTCTTATTCAGGTGGTGTTTTCGCTTCGACCAACAACGGAAACACATGGTCGAGCATCGGTATGGGAGGATTTGGATTAAGCTCACTCCTTATCGTTTCAAACGGCAGCACACCTGACGGAATGGGAACCGGAAAAATCTACACAGGAACAGCAAATGGATCGATCTACATGGCTGTTTCAGGTGTTACAGATGTGAAATCAGAAAAGACTGAGATTCCAACACAGTTCAATCTTTCACAGAACTATCCTAACCCGTTCAATCCTTCTACAAGAATCAATGTAAGCATACCAAAAGATGGATTCTATGAAGTGTCGGTATTCAGCATCACCGGTGAACTTGTAGCAAAACTTGCAGCAGAGCAGCTTACGGCAGGTGTTCATTCACTTGACTTCAATGCTTCAAATCTGCCTTCAGGTATCTATATCTACAGATTGACCGGAAACGATGTAAGCATCACCAGGAAAATGACTTTAATGAAATGATGATGGATGATGTGTGTAGAGAGGCGAATGGAATGCAATAATTCAAAAAATGCAATAATCCAGTAACACTCTCAAATTTGAAGGCTGTCCGCGAGAAACGGGCAGCCTTTTTTTTGTTCGTTTTTTAATAGAGTCACATGTCATGATCACAAACCACTCAGCACAAACAACTGGCTTCTTTTAAACTCTTTTCCTATCTTTGCACATCCTCTGCAAAACAAAGTTCAACAATCGTGGAACTTAAACTTTTAGGAGCTCGTCAAAAGCTATGAACGAAAAACAAAATAATGAAGATATGCCCCAACCAGCACAGAATATATTCAGTCTGAAAGATGACTTTGCTCTGATACAGGCTTTTAAGGACGGCGAGGAGTCGGCTTTTAAAGATCTGGTGGTCAGACACAAAGAGAAAGTCAGAAATCTTATCTATCTGAATCTTGGCAACACATCATCCATCGATGATATCAGTCAGGATGTTTTTCTTTCTGTTTACAGGAAGCTGAAACAGTTTCGTTTTCAATCGCAGTTTACCACATGGTTGTATACGATAACCATTAACAAGATTCGGGATCATGTAAGAAAGCAAAAAATCATGTCGATTTTTTCAGCTTTTAATGGTGATGAAGGAGACAATCTCCCCGATTCCGGAGGGTATAAAGATAACTTCGATATAAACGAAATGGTACGGGATGCAGTTGCGAAACTTCCGCATAAATTGCGTGAGCCTTTAATTCTTCGTGATTTTGAAGGTCTCAGCTATCAGGAGATTTCAGAGACAACGGGCACAGATATCGGCACAGTTAAATCAAGAATTTTCAGAGCACGCGAAGCACTAAAAAAGATTTTAGAACCCTGGCGCGAGGAATTAATATGAAGCAATTTGATAAAAATTTTGAGAATATTTCCGCATTGATCGACAATGAACTGAGAGAGGATCAGGCGGCTATCTACAGGGAAAAAGTACAAAATTCCCCTGCGTACAAAGAAAAATATGCGGAAATGGCGAAAATCAAACAGACAGTCCGGAAACTGCCGCCACTACCTGAGGACCATTACTTTTATACAAGACTCAACGAATTTATAAAAACCGAGAACAGGAAGACTGCCAAATGGAAGCCCTTCGTAAAACCTGCAGCATCACTTGCGGTACTTACTGTTGTCCTGATGTTTTTCTTTAGAGTGAGTCCTGAATTCCTCGATAACCTAGTGGAAGACCAGAAAGGGAATATTGTAGAGTTTTATACAAAGAACCTCAGACCCTACTTCCAGGAGGATGAACTTTCGAGAGATGACATCTTTAATTTTGCGTTTTCGCAAGTGTTGCCTGTTGATTCAATGGGGACGAATGTAATCAGCCTTGACGGATCGAAAGATGGAGCTTCAATTGCAATCAGACAAATGACGGCAGGCGACTCAAAGATTACGCTGAAAGAATTCACCGAAAAGCTGAATCTGAATCAGGATCAGAAAACCAAGCTGGATGGTGTTTTGAAGAAATATGAGAGCAAGATTCGTAAAGCCATCCTGGTAAACGAGAATAACACGGTAGCTGTAAATGCTAATTTGTGGAACTATAATAAAGCACTAAAGGCTGAGATTATGGCTATCGCAGCGGAAAACCAGGCACTTGCAAAGGTGATGCCGGCTGCTTTCCTCGAATCGATGCCTGCTTTCTCGGATATCGACTTTGCTGAAAATGAAGATGATTATGTCTGTATCAATCCTGATACCGTGTTTATTGCTTCGATCAAGGTGAACACAAAAGATCCGAAATTTAACATACCGGTTGCCAACAAAACAGCAATCTTTGCTAACAAAACAGAAAACTTTAACACGGGCAAACACAAATTTGGCGGGTATTACGGGAAAAACGGTGATTCCTCCAAATCCACCAAATTCAAAGTGTTCATTGATACGAATTTTCTGAAGTTTGATATACCGCAAGGGGCATTTGAAGCCGCAACTCCCGATATCATGGTGCTTAAACGCCTCGATTCACTCGTAGATCTGAGCATGAAAAACCTCGACCTTCGTTTCAACTTCGAAGGCTCGAAACCGGGAGAGCCATTCGGATTTAAGTTCAAGCTGGATTCTATGGGTGTACCGGGTTCAGGAAATATCTTTGAATTCAAGTTTGATACCACAAAGGGCTTCAATTTCGATATGCATTTCCCCGGTAAGGACAGTGCGGGATTCAAAATAGTTGTCCCCGAGGGGATTGAAAAACTTGAAGACTTAAAAGGACTCGGCAATCTCGACTCTTTGATGATCTTCAAATTCAAAGGGAAAGATTCCACATTCAATTTCAATTTCCCGTTCAAAAATTTCGACGGCAACATGAAACAGTTCCAGGAAGAGATGAATAAATTCCGCGAAGAGATGGACAAGTTCCGCGACGAAATGAAACAGCTAAAACCAAAGCCAAAAAAAGAGAAGAAGGCAGTCGTTATTTAGTTATGAGTTTTTAGTTATGAATTATGAGTAGATGCAACTAATAACTAAAAACTCATAATTCATAACTAAACCAAGCCGTTCATCACTCAATATTTTGCAGAGACGGGCTTTTTTGGTAATTTATTTACCAATTACCAGAAAATTATGTAAGAGCACTCTTTGCAGATACCACCACTGTTCAACCGGTTTTTACTTCCCGGAATTATCGGATTTGTAGTACTTAGCATTTTCAGAACTTTCTTCATCTCCGGAGACAGTTTTGGGACCGTGCTTGTGTTGGAGTTAGGATCTGTCGCCATACTTTTTGTGCTCGTATCCGAATCGATAAAGCTGACTTCGTCGTACAAGGCAAAACCCACCTGGCTTGTCACTGCACTCCTTGTTCTTACTTTCATCGGTATTTTTCTGAAACTCCTTTACAATTCCATCGACAGTCTGTTCCCAATAGCATCAGTATCATATGAAAAACTGATCGGGCTGGATGTGTTGCCGCTCGTACTTATTCTCCATACTACGACAATAATAATATCAGTGGCTTCACTCGTGATATTCAGGCACCTCTTCTTTCTGAAGCAGAGCAAAAATCTGAACATCTATTTCAACGCGATGCTTATTTTTATCGCACTGACGGTTGCCACTTCATTCACTTCCGAAAAGAGATTTACAGATTACGAGTTCATCCAGATAACCTTCTATGTGGTTGCCACGATTTTGATGTTCATGAACAGTTTAAAGATTTCGTGGATTGCTTTTTTGAAGAAAAGACAGAAGAGGCAGTTGCTGCTGATCTCGGTTCTGATGATAGCACTGTTGATAATTTATCTTTCGGTGTCTTCTGACCAGTCAGGATTCAATAATTTACTCTCCGGTTTCTCACATGCTTTTTACCGTTTCAATAATCTAATAACCGTTTATGGAATAATTTATTTTGGCGTTTTATTTTTTACTACTTTGTTCCACCTTCCTACAGCGGAAGCGTTTGACAGGCGGACAAAGGAGATTTCGTCACTGCAGTATTTCAGTAAACTGATAAATCAGGTTTTTGATGCGAAGGAGTTATCCGACACCATTTCAGACCTGGCACTGGATGTATCAGGGGCGAATGCTTCATGGCTTTTTCTTTTTGGCGACAAGAACCGCACCGAAGGTATTAAGGGGACTGGATTCGTGACGGCGGAGAAAGTGACAGCTTTCCTCACCTCTAAACATGATTTGACCACGGTAAAAAGGATCCTGATGCTCGACCTGAAGGAGTTTTACCGGAGCGAGATGACGGATGAACAGTACTCTTTTGTGTATGTGGTGCCGATGATTTCGTATTCGAGGACACACGGAATGCTCATTCTGCTGAAAAAAGATGCAGTCGAGTATGACGACGAGGAGAGAAACATCATTCAGACTTTCGCAGATTATGCATCGGTTGCGATTGAGAATTCGTACCTGCTTCAGGAGTCAATCGAAAAGGAAAGACTGGAAAAAGAATTCGATGTTGCCCGGGAAATGCAGCAAAAGATTCTACCGGCTTCACTTCCGGTAATAAAGGGATATGAGATTGCCGCTGTATTTATACCGGCATTTGAGGTTGGGGGTGACTATTATGATTTCTTTTCACTTCCAAACGGGATGACGGGTTTTGTAATTGCAGATGTTTCGGGGAAAGGTATTTCCGCTGCATTTGTGATGGCGGAGCTTAAGGGGATACTCGAATCTTTTGCCACAATGAAATTTACTCCCAAAGAGATTCTGGTGGAGGCAAACAAAGTTTTACAGAAGGTTCTGGACCGCAGGGTGTTTATAACCGCTGTTTACGGAATTTTCAATCCGGAAACGGGGGAGTTTACAATTGCGAGGGCGGGGCATTGTCCCGTTTTACACAAATCGGACACCGGTATCACGGAGAGAGTTCCACAGGGTTTTGGTCTCGGAATGAATTTTACAGGGCTTTTCGAGGAAAAACTCATTGAAGAGTGTTTCGTCTTAAGCGAAGGGGAGCAGCTCGTGCTTTTCACCGACGGGGTAAATGAGATGAAAAATGAAATTATGAAAGATTTCGGAACAGAGAGGCTAAAATCTCTTGTTCTATCAGAGAATAACGGAAGTGTGAACAATCTCGCTTCCCGGATAGTAAAAGATTTAACTGAATTTGCAGGATCAAAACCACAGCACGATGATATTACGCTGGTGATCCTGAAAAGAATTAAAACGGAGAAACAATAATGGCAGAATTTAAAACCAATTTAAAAGAGGCAAGTGAGTGCAGTATTATTGAACTCACCGGTTATCTTGACGCTCATACGGCGCCTGAATTGGAATCGGCGTTCACCGGACTGATTGACAAAAGCAAGTATAAAGTGGTTGTCAATTTTCAGGACCTTGAATATATTTCAAGCGCCGGTCTTGGTGTATTTATGGCTTACATTGAAACGATGCGCGAGAATGGAGGCGACATTAAACTCGCCAACATGAAACCCACAGTTTACAGTATTTTTGATCTTTTGGGATTCCCCCTCCTTTACGATATTCTTCCTGATGTCGACGGGGCTCTCACGAAATTTAAACAACAAGGTGCCTGACTAAAGTGAATAACAACAATGCTAACAACCTGGAGTTGAGAGTTAAGAGCAGCACCGAAAACCTTGCGCTGATTCGGGAATTCGTGGGTAATTCCGCGCGGCATTTCAGTATCAGCAAGGAAGTCGTTGACAAGTTAATTCTTGCAGTTGATGAAGCATCTTCAAATATTATCAGGCATGCGTACAAAAACAGCCCGGAAGGTGAAATTGTGGTTACCTTCATCTGTGATGAAAACGAATGCACGATAATTCTTACCGACCACGGAACGGGATTTAATCCCTCCTCGGTGAAGTATCCTGATATGGTTGCATATCTGAAGGAGAAAAAGCGGGGCGGACTCGGAATCCATCTTATGAAAATATTGATGGATGAGGTTGATTATTTCTCGGTGACCGGTGAGTACAATAAACTCGTTCTTAAAAAGAAAATTGCCTGAAGATGCCCGATACTGAAACACTTAAACTCCAGCGAAATCTCTCTGCTCTTGTGGAGTTCAGCCGGATTGTAAACTCGAGTCTTGATCTCGACTTTACCCTGAACAACCTCCTTTTCAGTTGTCTTGGAAAATTCCTGACGACCAAAGGTTTTGTGCTTATCGAAGAAAACGGTACTGCACAAATAAAAACCGCAAAAGGAATTCCACATCAACTGGTGGAGGAGTTTAATTCCGCAGGTCACCGGTTCTCAGATCAACTCGTTGAGGGGGGGTACTTCTCAAAACTTGGTGTTTCAGTAGTCGAGAAAATATCTTCATCGAGGAAAGAACTTGGCTACATCGCATTGGGTGAAAAGATTACGAAGCAGCCTTATAACAGCGATGAACTTGATTTTATCAGAACAATTTTGAACATTGCTGCCACGGCGATAGAAAATTCACTTAACATAACGGAACTTAAACAGGTTAACCGTAACCTTGATTCAAGGATTAACAGACTCAGTTCACTGTTTGAACTCGGCAAGGAATTCGGACTTCTTACCGAAGAGTCCCGCATCAGCAAACTTCTTGCTTACTCTCTTCTCGGGCATTTTCTCTCCTCCGTTTATGCCATAATTATTTTTGAAGAGAGGAAAGCGAAAATTCTTGATTCCACCATTTCCAAGGGGAAATTGAAGGATATTGCAGATTCCCTCGCTCTTAAAAGTATCGATACTCACTACCTCGGTGATGAGATAGATGAACTTCATCCTGACCTCACATCACTCAAGGTTGAAATTGTTGTCCCGATGAAGATTCAAAATGAAGCAAAGGGACTCATTTTGCTCGGTAAAAGGGCGAACCAGCAGTTGTTTCTTGAAACTGACATTGAATTTATTTACTCCATCGGCAGTCTTGCAATAATATCTTTGGAGAACAAAAGACTTTTCAGGGAAGCCCTTGAAAAGCAAAAGCTTGAAGAAGAGCTTGAGCTCGCAAAAGACATCCAAAAAAATCTTCTGCCTAAAGAGATACCGTTTATGCCGGCTTATGAGATTGCCGCCACATCGATATCTTCAAAACAGGTCGGGGGCGATTATTATGACATAATCAAAAAGGATGAGCATAAATATTTTGTTGCGATCGGGGATGTGTCGGGGAAAGGTGTTCCCGCCGCTCTTCTGATGGCAAACCTGCAGGCATTTTTGAAATCGATTTGTACTCAGAATGTTGCCATCGATGATGCCACAGGGACGATAAACAACCTGGTGGCAGATAATACTTCGGACGGAAAATTTATCACATTCTTTTGGGGGATCCTCGATAACAGTAATCTTGAATTTTCCTATGTAAATGCAGGGCACAACCCTCCGCTTCTTATCAGGGATGGCGAGATAACTTACCTCGACAAGGGAGGTATCATTCTTGGTGTCATGCCAACTTTTACACCCTATCTTACCGAAACAATTCAGCTTCAGGAGGACGATCTCCTCGTTTTGTTTACCGACGGAGTTACTGAAGCTAAAAGCCCCGAGGATGAGGAATTCAGCGATGAGGCTCTCGAATTGCTGGTGAGGGAGTCGGCAGCACTTCCCGCAGGTGAAATTCTCGACAGGATTCGTCATTCGGTCTATGACTTTGCAAATGGTGCTTTTCAGTCTGACGATATCACAATCATCGTGATAAAGGTAAAAAAGAAGTGAAGATAAACAGCCTCTTTTTTGAACGAAAGTTTATTATAAATGCTGCAACTCTGCTGGTTGCCCTGCTCGGTCTTTTGAGTATCTATCAGCTCATTTTTGTGAACACCACTTCCAACGATGAATGTCTATGGTTTGCCGGCAAAGGGAAGAACGGAAACTGGGTCATCTACATCAGAGATGTGAAGCCCGGCGGTGTGGTCGATCTGGCAGGAATTAAAAATGAGGATATACTGCTCAAGCTCAACGGGGAGCCTGTTTATGACACTTACAACGCTCAACAGATTCTGAACAAACTTGACTACGGGCAGTATGCTGAATATACCATAAAGAGGGGCGACAAGGTTTTTACGACCAAGGTCTTCGTGAAAAAACTTATCAGTTACCCCGATCTTTACTATGCCATTTTCTATTTTGTCTGGCTGATGGTGGGATATCTTGTTATCTTCTCGAATCCCTACGGTCTGGTTCAGACTTTGTTTTATCTCATCGGAGTGTTCGGAACGATATATGCGAGCAGGGGAGCATTTATAGATCACCTTCTCTACCTCAATCCGGAATTTTCTGTTCCCGTTTTGTATTACTATCCATGGCTGATTATAAGTTGTGCCACGGCGGGTATTTTTGTCCACTTTTTCCTGATCTTTCCGCATAAAAGTGTACTTCTTAAATACAAGTATTCTCATTACATACTCTATTCCTTCTTCATGATCCCGAGTTTGTTTGCGATTTATCTGACTCATATGAGGCTTAATTATACTGACTATGAGATGTCGTATATCAATCCAGAAGGAATCGTGAATCTTTTGAATGTGTTTTCACTATTGTTTGGGTTGATCAGTTTGATAGGGAGCAGTGTAAAATACTGGAAGAAAAAAGAAGGGGTGCCTCTCCGCTGGTTGACTGGGGTCTATGCGTTAGGATTCTTAAGTGTGGTGGGACTCTTCGTCTATGCCCCGCGAAATGCTCTCATTTTCTACAATAATCCTGAATTTTATGTAGTTCTGCTCACACTGACCCTTATACCGATTGCTTTTGCGGTTGCCATCTTCAAATACCAGTTGATGGATGTTAGCATCGTTGTAAAAAATTCGATCCTGTATGGAAGTGTATCCATCAGCATTGCGGTAATCTATTTCCTCTCTATTTACGGGTTCGGTCAGGGAGCGGGCACCATATTCGGGGAGGAGTACAAGAACTTTGTCGCAGTCCTCAGTTTTGTGATATTTGCCCTTGTTTTTCAGAGGACCAAAGATAAATTCCATTTGTTTATCACAAAACGGTTTTTCCCTGATCAGTATTTTAACAATCAGATACTGCTTAGTTACGGTGAAGAACTTGCCAATATTGTGGGACTGGAAAACATCCTCAAGTCAGTCAGAGATACTTTCCGCGACCTGATTCTTGTAAGAAAAATGTCGGTTTATCTAACAAATAACGATTCGTTCCACCTCGCCACAGAGTTTGGAAACAGTGAAAAAAGAGAAACCCTTTCCACACAACTCGCCGATTTCGAACTTAAATATAAAATCTATCTGGATGAGGGAAAGAAGAAGAGAATTACCGGCGAGTCGTTCGGCATTTTCAACAAAGAAGACAGAGCGTGGTTCAGACAGGAACATTTTGTCCTGATTATTCCTCTGAAAGTAAGCAGAAGGTTGATTGGTTTTATTGCTTTTGGTGAAAAATATAACGGAAATCCCTTTGCAGAGAAAGATATTGAGTCGATCAGTTCTGTTGCCTCCCAGATTGCCGTGTCAGTTGAAAATGCCCGGCTTTACCTTGAAGAGACAAAGAAAGCCCAGCTCGAGAGGGATATTGATGTTGCAAAAAGCATTCAGGAGTCTCTCCTCCCCGCATCTTTCCCTGTTCGTGACAACATTGAGATGTTCGGAAGAATGATTCCTGCTTCACACATTGGTGGTGATTATTTTGATATCATCAAGGTTTCCGATTCACGATTCTTCCTTGTGATAGGAGATGTCAGCGGTAAGGGGCTTCCGGCTGCTATACACATGACCCGGGTGCAGGCGATGCTCAGGATGCTCTGCACAGTTGACAGGACACCCGCTGAAATCCTCAAGGAATTGAACAAAAAGATTTACGATTCGCTCGGCAAAAACTGGTTTATCACAATGACGCTTATCGGGCTTGATACAAATTTGAACTGCCTCAGGGTATGCAGGGCAGGACACACACCCGTACTGATTTCACATAATGGAACAACGAAATTTTTGCAGCCGAAAGGTCTTGCGGTTGGTCTGGACAGAGGAGAACTCTTCGATCAGCATCTTGAAGAGGTTCGTCTGGAGTTGCATCCCGACACTTCCATTTTGCTCTTCTCAGACGGAATCACCGAGATGATGAACAACAAAAACGAACTTTTCGGAGACGACAGGCTCAAGGAAATTTTCTCTTCCACAAATCACATGTCACCTGAAGACCAGTATAATGTCATTTCTTCAGAACTCTTAAGTTTCAGAGGTGACAGGGAACCTTATGATGATGAAACTGCGCTGATAGTGAGGGTGAAGTAGCTAATTAAAATTATAATGCAACTGTGCCTGAATGGTATTTAACTCGGGGACAGTATTAAAAAATCCGATGTTCCATTCCACACCTGCGTGTAGAGACCACCCTCTAGATTCCACGGTTTTATCAAAAAAGTAGAAGACTGTATGGAAGGAAATTCCGCTACCGAAAGACCATGAATTGACCTCGGGAAATGAGCGGTCATTTATCATAGCCAGTCCGCCACCACCTTCTATGGAAATGCGCGTTGTCACTAATTGTTCCCCCATAAATTTGAGTGAGAACCCCTGCACAAAAGGGTAGTTCCTCCCGAACCTGTCTTCTGGCAGCAAAATCGAAAACTTCCTTGCATAAAAGGCAGCAGTTCTGAAATAATATTTCTCAGAAAACCAGAGTTTGAAATCAACCGACGCCTGAGCGGAATAACCAAATTCCTCAGGTGTGTTTCCTTTCAGCACGCCAAGTCCGGTGCCAACTCCAATTTTATGAAGCTTAATAAATTGTGCATTCAATGTGGTATTAAAAATCAAAAAGGTGAAAATTAGAAAAACTGACCGGCTGAGAAATTTATTCAAGATTTTTCCTGTTTTAGCAATTAAAATTATCTGTTTTTAGCAAGGTACAAAAGCCCTGTCAATATCAAAACACCACCCGAGACCAGCATGAAAAATTGATGATCAGGCGACAGGTTGAAGGGATTCAGATTGATTCCGATTTTGCAGGCAACCGGTTGAGCTATCAGGGCAAATCCAACAGAAAGCAATAAAATCAGGGAACCCCTCCACCGGATGATTTCACGCTTCTTGAAATATTCGATCGATGCCTGAATACCCTCTTCAGCATTCCGGTTCTGATTTTCTTCTTTCATAAAAAACTTTCTGACAAGATAACCGATAAGCCCACCTGCTATGGTGACTCCGACCAGTGCGAGCAAGAAAGTAAAGAGAGTAAATTTCATAACTGAAAAATAGCAATTAAATTATTCAAAATAAATACAGCATGTCTTTTAATTTCCCTTGTATAAAATGTTAGGAATACCTAAATTTAAATAACAAATTATCTTAATTTATGCCAACAATATCAAAACAAGATTATCTAAAAGCCATCTACCAGATTTCATCAGGAAGTGATGGTAACGCAGTTTCGACCACAGAGATTGCGAGCCGCCTCGATGTATCCAAGGCAGCAACCAGCGAAATGGTGCAGCGACTCTCAGAGCAGGGATACCTGAACTATGAGAAATACCGGGGAATGTCCCTTACAGAAGAGGGAAGGAAAGAAGCCCTGAACATCATTCGACGACACCGGATCTGGGAGCTGTTTCTCAGGGATATCCTTGGACTCACCTGGAGCGAGGTACATGCCGAGGCAGAACTTTTGGAGCACTCCACTTCCGACTTTCTCATTGAGAAACTCGACGGGTATCTGGGGCATCCTCAGTTTGATCCTCACGGTGAACCGATACCTGACAGGGAAGGAAACATGCCCGAAGTGCCTGCAGTTGTTCCGCTTCATACTTGTGAAGCAGGCAGGAGCTACAAACTTGTCAGGGTGATCGACAGTTCCTCGGAGCTGATGGATTATTTCTCGGGAATAGGACTTTCTTTAAATAAGGAAATTACAGTAAAATCAAAGCTTGCTTTCGACAACTCAACTGTTGTCATTATCGGGAATGTTACTCACAGTCTTAGTGAAAAGGTGGCAGGGAATCTCTTCCTTGTACCTGTGGAGGATGACCAATGAAAATGATCCATGAAATTTCTGTTTTGGTGTCGGGAGCCGTAATGTTGATGATTCCCGGACTGGCAAATCTGTTCCGGTCGAAACGGCAAAAGGCATTTATCGAAAAGGAACTGCTTGAGAATGCACTGAAGCATCTCTACGACTGCGAGTCGAAAAAGGGGAACGGTTCCTGTGAAAGCATTGGTGGAGCACTTGGGACAGGAAGAAAAAAATCGAATGAGCTCAGGGAGCAACTCGAATCCTCCGGACTTATTTCGGTCAAGGATGAAAAAATAGAACTGACTGATACAGGAAGAAGCTACGCCCTGAAGGTCATTCGAATCCACAGACTTTGGGAGAGTTATCTTGCGGACAAAACAGGTACCCCGAGCATTGAATGGCACAGGGAAGCGGAAGCCCGTGAGCATCAAATTTCCGAGGAGGAAGCTGACAGGCTTGCCTCCCGACTTGGCAATCCACTCTATGATCCGGATGGCGATCCGATTCCTGACAAGGAAGGATTTGTGCCACCGAGAAAAGGGATTTTACTAAGGGATTCAGCAGGAAACACATTTGCCAAAGTTACGCATATTGAGGATGAACCACAGGAGGTCTACAACCAGATAATTGCTGAAAATGTCTATCCGGGTTTGACAATCAGGGTTCTGGAAAATGAGAACGGAAAAACTGTTTTTGTGGCTGATGGCGAGGAAAAAATCTTCACGCGTCTTCTCACTTCCAATGTGACGATTATGGAAATACCAGAATCGGAAAGTGAACCGCTTGAACTGGTTACACTGGATAAGTTAAAAAAAGGCTTTGAATGTGAAATCTACAAGGTTTCAAAGTTGCTCAGGGGACAGCAGCGAAGACGGTTGATGGATCTGGGATTTGTTCCCGGCAGCACTATCTCGTTTGAGATGTCAAGTGCCTCCGGTGACCCCGTTGCTTACAGGGTTCGAGGCGCTGTTGCTGCATTGAGATTGGAACAGGCAAGACTGATTTTTGTGAAAAATGTAAGAAAGGTTGCTTAAAGATGAGTGGCGGAGCATGTGAAATCTGTCCGGCAAATCAAAATGCCTCATTAAAGAGGCTTGGACTCAATCTTGACAAGTTCAATTTTGTAGTTGCCCTTGCGGGAAATCCGAACACAGGGAAAAGTACTGTTTTCAATTCCCTTACGGGTTTAAGGCAACACACAGGTAACTGGCCCGGTAAAACTGTGGCAAGAGCCGAGGGAGCATTTGAGTATGACGGGAGCAGATATAAAATAGTTGATCTCCCCGGAACCTACTCACTCCTCTCAACCAGTACCGATGAGGAAATTGCCCGTGATTTTATTCTTTTTGGAAAACCAGATGTTACGATTATTGTTGCAGATGCCACACGAATCGAGCGGAATCTCAATCTTGTGTTGCAGGTGCTCGAGATTACGGATAAGGCGGTTTTGTGTGTTAATTTGATGGATGAAGCAAAAAGAAACGGTATTGAAGTCGATATAAGAAGTTTGTCACGGGATCTGGGAATCCCGGTGGTTCCCGCCTCCGCACGACAGGGAGAGGGCATACCTGCACTTCTTTCTTATATTAATCAGGTGGCAAAAGGGGATTTTATTTGTAAACCCCGAAAAGTTTCTTCTCTCTCACCCGAGATTTCCTCGGCAGTAACTGAATTGACGAGTAAAATAAAAAAAGAATACCCTGACCTTCCCAATGCAAGATGGGTAGCCATCCGCCTTCTTGAAGGGGATCAAAGAATTATCGACGCAATCGAAAATGATGAATTTGCAGAACTTTACAGATGAAAAATTTTAATTGGTTTGGAAGATTCCATACAGTATTGAACACAAGATTTTAGAGATATGAAAAAAGAAATTCTGGAAACAGCAAGAAATTTAAGAATCGAGAGAGGTGAAAATTTTCACGACAGCCTCGTCGAGTCAATCTATTCCGAGGCGGCTTCAATAGCAGGGGGAGCAGTAAAGTTTGGTGACTCAAAAAAAGCCTTCAGGCTCGATACCACAATAGACAAACTTGTGACAAGCAGGATATTTGGTTTCCCACTAATGCTTCTGATGCTTGCTATCGTGTTTTGGATAACAATTGTGGGAGCAAACTACCCGTCTGGCTGGCTTGCCACTCTTTTGGTTGAGTGGGGTCATCCCTGGTTAAAGGAACTTTTTACAAATATCGGAGCACCGTGGTGGCTTTCGGGGGTACTTATTGATGGAGCATATCTTGCAGGAGCATGGGTTATAAGCGTAATGCTCCCGCCTATGATGGTGTTTTTTCCGCTCTTTACACTCCTTGAGGATTTTGGCTATCTCCCAAGAGTGGCTTTTAATCTTGATTCTATTTTCAGGCGGGCAGGAGCTCACGGAAAACAGGCACTTACAATGAGTATGGGATTCGGTTGTAATGCTGCCGGAGTTGTCGCAACAAGAATTATTGATTCACCCCGGGAGAGACTGATAGCAATAATCACCAACAATTTCTCTCTCTGTAATGGCAGGTGGCCCACTCAGATACTCATTGCATCAATATTTATCGGAACTGTGGCACCTCCCTGGCTTGCAGGTATTGCATCAGCCGGTGCGGTAGTTTTTGTGGCTCTTCTTGGAATATTTTTAAGCCTGCTTGTTTCATGGTCACTGTCAAAAACATTTTTGAAAGGGGAAGTCTCCACTTTTAGTCTTGAACTGCCTCCCTACAGACCACCACGAATTTTGCAGACGCTTTACACTTCACTAATCGACAGGACACTTTTTGTGCTGTGGAGAGCTATTGTGTTTGCCGTACCAGCGGGACTGGTTATCTGGCTTGTTGCAAACATTCATATCGGTGATCTTTCGATTGCAGAACATTTCATCAAGTATGCCGATCCTGTTGCAATCTTCTTTGGACTTAACGGGGTCATTTTTCTCGCTTACATAATTGCCATCCCGGCGAATGAGATCGTAATCCCGACAATTCTGATGCTGACGGTAATGTCAGCAAAAGTAGCGGGTGCGGGTGCAGGAGCGGGTGTCATGTTTGATCTTGACGAAGTTCAGACGGCAGCTCTTCTCCAGCACGGCGGATGGACTATGCTCACGGGAATTAATCTCATGCTTTTTTCTCTGTTGCACAATCCATGCTCAACGACAATTTACACCATATATAAAGAAACGGGCTCTGCAAAATGGACAATCTTTTCCACCTTCATGCCGATAGTTTTGGGGCTCCTTGTCACATTTGTTATCGCTACCATATGGAGGATGTAGGAGTAGAGACCGGGTGAAGATGTAATCTTGAAAATCCCTATTGCCGGTTATTTCAAATAAATAATCTTTCTGGTCTCCGCTTTATCTCCGAATTCCAAACGGCAAAGATAAACTCCTGAATTGAAGTGTGGCGGCATTGTCAGGAGCACTTCATTCCTCCCTGTCGGGAGGTTACCCGGATTTATCCTCATCACTTCCTGTCCGAGGATATTGAATATTCTTACCACCACTTCCCCCGATGCGGGAAGTGAAAAACTGATTTTTGTACTGCCATTAAACGGGTTCGGGAAGTTTTGACTTACCGTGAATGTTTCCGGTGTCTGTTCCTCCTCTTCGATAGAGGTGGTAGTGGTGTCACCATATACAACGCCATTTACATAAGCACCTGTCAATTTGAAAATCTCTTCTCCGAAATCAAATGAAGACCTTGCCTCCACAATCCCAACACCATCAACTGATCTCACCAGATACCAATATAAAGAATTAATTTCAAGTTCTCTGGTGGCACGCATTTTACCAAAGTGCTCTTTTAAACTGATATCTGAAACCCGGCAGTAGATGTTCCCGGATCCTAAAACACTCATATCGGACACATCTCCCTTTCTAAGAGAATTATCTTCAGTCAATAATATATTATGGGTTGTATCCGATCCCCACCTTATTAATTGGTATATTTTCCCGTTATCTTTCTTCATCTCGAGCTGTGGGAAATTGGGATTTGAATTAAATCTGTCAGAAACAAAAAACTTGCCCCACCCCGGTACCAGGGTATCTCTCATCACACGGGTGACGGTTGTATAGTCAATGGGATACCAAAAAGTATCAGCCCACCAGCCTGTCACCTTGTACACCCAAAAATCGCCAACATGCAAAGGGTAAAAATCAGGTTCCGGCAAAGGAGTGGTAATCCATTTCACCTCTTCATAGACATTACCTGCTTTTTTGAATATCTTGTTGGTGGTCGAGATGAAAAGATCAGTCGATCCTATTATCGTAGATGTGCCGGTAATTCTGGTATCAAATATATTCGACACCTTTTGTCCTGATAAAACCGGTGCTCCCAGTTTTTTACTGTAAAGAGTATCTGCTTGATAAAAATAGATACTGTCAGAAGGGGATTTATAAGGAATTACCTGCATCGTACCAAAAAAACTCTTCAGTGCGGAATTGAATGTTCCGGCACTTCCTGCCTGTGTTGAATACTTTATTTCGTTCATCCAGTCATAAACAGACCGGGAGGTTAAAAGCAGGAATGAACTGTCACGAGTATAAGATACTGATACAGAATCATATGACCACATCGGTTGATATAGATCAGTATAATTGATACCTCCATCATTTGACCGCACAATCCCACCTGAATTCCAGGCGATTACTTCGTTGTCATTGAAAGGGGAGATGCAGATAAACCGTTCGACCTGGTGAAGTATCTGGAAAGTCTTACAGTAATCATACGAAACCTTGTAAGCGCCGTCAATTTTCACATAAAATTTCCCAGGATTCTGTTTTGAAGCGAAGAAGAACTCAATTTTTTTGTTCGGGTGGAATATATTAATTCCCTTCCCCTTTACAAATGCTCCCGTGGAATCTCCTGAAATTTGCCCCGCTATGTAAAAGCTATCGGGATGCTCCGATGAAAATGAGAGAAACTCCGCATCCACTTTCGAAACAAGATTTGTACCCGAATATATTGTTTTGCTGCTAAAAAGGAGGGTTTCCTCACCTGAATTAATATTCTTTCTGTACAATTTGTTTTCGATAACAAGGTCATTGTTATTCGTTATGGAAGTGTAGTCGCGGTAGAAGATTGAAGTGGTATTATTATGAGAAAGGGCGTACTCTATCTTTAACCCCGGATCCTGCCAAGGGGCTTGTGCCAATACTGTTGATGCAATGAATATTGCTGCTATCAACTTTTTCATCTCTTGCCTGCAAATAATTAATATTGAGTTGAAACTTAAGTATTTCGATTAAGATAAGCAAATTATCTAAATCGCGGGGCAGGGAGAAGGGCAATAAGATTTTGGCAATTGTGTCAATGTTGCTTTTCCTAACAGAAGCAATTGATTTTCTCAATAGATAATATTTTTAGGTGCCCAATTCCACCGGCACACTATCTAAATATAATGTTTCAGGGCAAAGGTCCTGTTCATTTTGCCACTGAACTGTCCCGAGGCACACCTTGGCAGTTCGGAAGTATGCTATATCTTTCAACTCTTTAAAGATTCCAATATCTAAATAAGGTGTCATATTAAAGACTCTTACTTCACCGTTCGTGAATGTAAGCAGGAGTCTAAAATTTTCCAATGTTTTTACAGATGCAACTCTTGGATTCATATTTTCGATCACCTATTTTAAAGGGTCAATTTTAAAAACGGGCTCACCTTTATTCGTAGATACCAAATTGTATTTCTTTCTAAAATTTCCAACTTACTTATTTTGAAAAAAAGGAAATCCATAATAAAACGAGCATGTTCAATCATTATGATGCTCTTAAACATAATTCAAGTTATTGTGGAAATTTTCGAATGGAGCCATTTGAATGCTGCTTTTGGTTTTGTCTTCAAATACCAAATAATTCTGATTAACTTTATATTATTCAGAATCAAATATGTGGAATATCAAACTGTTTAATTGCCTTGATGTAATCATCGTAGCACTTATTAAATTTTTCGAAAGACAAAACAGAAATGTATGTATTTAGAAAATTTCCCACTGAATATGGATCATTATGATTGATTATCCTAATTAAGTCCAATGCCACCATTTTCGATTTATCTGGCAAAGTGTCAAATTTATTAAGAATACTTTCCTTTCCATTTTCTGGAAGGAAAAAACACATATAATTAAAATTTAAATAGCAGCTTGCTAGCATAATTATCTTCGCATCACAAGGAGTGAAAAATTCAAAATTCTCCAGTTCCTTCGAACAAAGAAAGAGATGTTCTCGGCCGAATTGTTCCATATCAATATTATGTTTTCTGGGCACATTAGTACAAAAAATATCAGAGATTAGGTTGATTAGCCTATAAGCTACAATGTTTATATCTTTTTTATTCTTGAATAATGCAAAAACCTTATTATATCTATCTGCGATTAGAGCAAAACTCATTCCCTTTGCGACTAGTCCAACACTTATTACTTCTTTCCCCTTAATTTTTAGTTCTACCTCATTCAATTCTGAATTATAAGAAACATGATAAGGTCGAGTTAGACCAGGTTCTACAGAGAACTTAAAATTATATCTATTAAGTTTTTCATTGTTAAACATTCTTATTACTCTTAAGTCATTCAGAATCTTAACAATTTTGTCAAAACTTGCTTTACAACAATTATTGTAAAATCTCTCTGACCCACACTTGCATTTTCCCTCATAATTTGGAAATTGAACTTTCGATGATAATTCTTCAGATATTGAATCCATACCAATAGTCATATAACTGTCTGGACCTTGAGATTTAAACTCAATCATTTGAGACCCATCTTCTTTTGTGACAAAACCCAAATTACCATTGTGGATAGAATAATTGCCTGGTAATAATTTAGAACTCCCATCTTTTTTGTTTAATCTGACCACATTATCCATCCCCAAGTTAATTACCCCACCTTTGACAAAAATACCATAATTTGCTTCTGAAATCATTGTTTCACCTTTTGGAAGTTCAATGCTCTCTCGTCCATTATCTACTCGAAAACCATCCGATGTATTCCCTAAAACTGATACGCCGTTATATCGTAAATTGATTTCTTCAACTGAAATTGTATTCGGTGCGAGAACGGTTAGCTCCAAGAGTTTTTCTTCATTCTCATTCCAAATGCTAAATCTGTTTTTTTTATTTTCAAAATCAAGTACGGTGGAAAAAACATTTAATTCGTTATTGATGATCGCCGCGACAAATTCATTATTACCATCAAAAAAAGATGCATTTATTCGAAACGGAGCTTCTTTTGCTTCAGGTGGAAGTATCTGAAGAATTACTTTGTCATCAATCTCAATTATTGATTTGGCATTGCTGAAAATTGTGTCTCCAATTTTGATCTTTAAGACTTTAGCATTTCCAACAAAAAGTTTATGAGTTGCAGAGCCTTGATTCTTGACTATCGGGTTTCTTTTTGCCTCCCAAACAGTCGATTTGGCTATTAGTTCTTTGGTGACATTTGCATGACATCCTGGACAGAGTATTGTCATCTTATTCGGATCATGTTCAAGTGCATCTTTGAACTCAGGTTCAATATGTTCATATTCAATTATGATGTTTCCGCATATTACACATCCATAACCAGCTTCTTTTCTAAGTAATCTTCGGATTTCTGGTGGTATATATCTGCTCAGCCCAAATCGATTTTCTTCAGCCATTGAATTCTATCCTCAAAATAAAAAAAATGTAATCATATTACAAATTTAATCAATCGGCACACTTTCTTAACTAAAAGGTGCCGGGACAAAGACCAGCCACTCCTTCCCCCGTTCGGGTATAAACAGCCAATAAATCATAAAATTACACCTGAAAGGGTATAAAGTATATTTTATCTTTGTATTTATACCCGAAAAGGTATATTTTACGAAAGAGTAATTTGGAATATTTATGGCATCTGAAAGTCTTCCCGAATTTGTTAAGCAGAAAAGAAAGTACCTTGGTTATACCCAGGTAGAGCTCGCGATGAGAGCCGGTGTTGGTCTGCGTTTTCTGCGGGAGTTGGAACAAGGTAAGAAATCTCTCCAAATGGATAAAGTGAACAAGGTGCTTTATCTTTTCGGACATGAACTGCGACCCGCAAAAATCATCAGAGGTGACACAAATGATTAAAGATGGGAAAATGAATTTCTGCGAAGGATCATTTTAAGAGACATGCAGTTAGTTTTAAAAGTCCATTTTACAGTAAAAATATTTTATCAGATTTCCATATATTTGCGAAAATAATTGATTGGGTAAATCATGCAGGATAAAGAATCAGCTTATAGAAAAATTAGTGAACTGGTAGAACGATTTCAGGAACAGTTTGTTTCTTATAAAAAATCTGATTACAACGAAACCCTCACTCGAAGAGATTTTATAGATCCTTTTTTTAAGGCTTTAGGCTGGGACATCGATAATGAATCAGGGTATGCAGAAGCATATCGAGAAGTGATTCATGAGGACAAAGTCAGAATCGGTGGTGCAACGAAAGCTCCTGATTATTCCTTTCGTCTTCCGGGTGGAAAAAGACTTTTCTTCGTCGAAGCAAAAAAACCATCAGTTGCCATAAAAGAGGAAATTCAACCCGCTTATCAGGTTCGCCGGTACGGATGGAGTGCAAAACTCCCAATCAGTGTCATAACTGATTTTGAGGAATTCTCAATTTATGATTGTTCCAAAAAACCCATTCCAACAGATAAAGCTTCCGTCGCTCGAATAAAATATCTCACTTTCAAAGAATATCTTGATGAATTTGATTTTCTATGGAATACATTTTCCAAAGAGAGAGTTCTGAAAGGGAGTTTTGACAAGTTTGTCGAGGGTTCTGCGAATAAAAAAGGAACAGCGACTGTTGATAAAGATTTTCTGCAATCTTTGGACGGATGGAGGACTCTTCTCGCTAATTCCATCAGCAAACTTAACAAGGAACTTGACGAAGACGAACTTAATTTTGCAGTTCAGCAAACCATTGACCGGATAATCTTTTTACGCATCGCTGAAGACAGAAATATTGAACCTTACGGCAGTCTCGCATTTGCTGTAAAACAGGGTGATTTTTATTCAAATCTCTACTCAATTTTCAAAGATGCGGATGATAAATATAATTCGGGATTGTTCAACCTGAAGAAAGATTTAATATGCAGTGACCTGAAAATTGAGAATAAAGTACTCAAATCGATTATTAATCAACTTTATTATCCTGAATCACCTTATGAGTTCTCTGTACTTGCAGTTGAGATATTGGGAAGTGCATACGAGCAGTTTTTGGGGAAACAAATTAAGATTAGCAAATCTCATAAGGCTGTAATTGAGGAAAAACCTGAAGTAAGGAAAGCCGGTGGAGTCTATTACACCCCTCAATATATCGTAAACTATATAGTTGAGAATACAGTTGGAAAACTTCTTGAGGACAAAACACCCGAAGAAGTGAGCAAAATTAAAATAGTTGATCCTGCCTGCGGAAGTGGCAGTTTTCTCTTGGGAGCATATCAGCATTTGCTCGACTGGCACAAATCATATTACACAAAATATTCCAAACCCTCCCGGGGAGGAAAAGATAATCCTCTTACCCCAGAAGGAAATTTAACTACTTCCGAGAAAAAACGAATACTAACCAACAACATCTTCGGGGTGGACATTGACACCAATGCAGTTGAAGTAACGAAACTCTCCCTCCTCTTAAAATGCCTTGAAGGAGAGACACAGGCTTCGATAGCTAATCAATTGTCTCTGTTCAATGAGCGAGTCCTCCCGACTCTGGATGAAAATATCAAAAGCGGCAACAGCCTGATTGACCTGGATTTCTACGATAATGAACTTGATTTTGGTTTCGAGAAAAAAGTAAAACCTTTCAGTTGGCAGAAAGCCTTCCCCCATGTCTTTAAACAGGGAGGTTTTGATGCAGTAATTGGAAATCCACCGTATTTAAAGTTGACAAGTCATAATACAGAATCTTCAGTACTTCAATATTATTTTCGAAATTATGTTTCTTATTCAGGTGGAAGTTCGAAAAATCTATATCAACTGTTTTTAGAAAGGATGATTGAGCTTAGACCTAAAAAATTTTCTTTTATTGTACCAGAAGCAATTTTAACAACTGAAAGTAATGGTAAAATCAGAGAACTTTTACTCCAACAGTTCAGAATCACTTCTGTCGTAAATTTTGATCATTTTGTGTTTGAAGGCGCAACAATCGGCACATCCATTATTGTAGGGGACCAAGGCAATAAACAAAATTCGACAATTATTACCATCGACCCATCAGGACACCAAAGGCAGCGTGGAGAAATTAAAATGGTAATTTCAAGTGCTCCATGGGATATACTAATGAAAGATGAAAACATAAAGTTTTTTGAAAAAATTTCGCATTTAGCAATTCCAATGGGTACCATCGTGGAAATGTCAAAAGGAATGGTAGTTAAAAATAGAAATTCAGTATTGACCATATCACAAGTTGAAAATTCGCTTCCTTTCTTATTGGGAAGTAATATGAAGCGCTATCATTATAATGTTGATAAATACGCAGTTTACAGTAATTTAGAGATTATAGGGGGAACGCGCGAAATAACAAAACATTTATCTATACCAAGATTATTCATTAGAAGGACTGGGGGTATTTTGTGTGCGACATATTCAGAAAATGAAGAGTTAGTTGAAAGCACAATTTATTTGGTCAGAAGCCAAACAATTGATCTAAAATATCTACTGGGACTTCTTAATTCAAAATTGCTCACATTTTACCTTAAGAAAAAATTAATAACGAATTCACAAGGCTTCCCTCAAATATTGATGAGTCAGTTGGAGAAATTGCCCATTGTCACAGGGACAAGTGAATATCACCAAATTATTTCGTCATCAGTCGATCAACTCTTACAACTTAACATAGACAAGCAGACGGCATCACTCCAATCGAAGTTAAATCAAATTCAAAGCAAAATTGAATATTGTGAAGATAAAATAAATAAAATCGTGTATGAATTGTATGGTTTAACCGATGAAGAAATAAAAATGGTAGAGGGGGCGTGAGCTAAAAGTGAAACATATCATGTGACAGAAACACTATACGGATAGAATGCATTCGGGCAAAGGTCCTGCTCAATTTGCCACTGGACAGTACCCAAGCATACCTTTGTGTATGGAAGTCTGAGATATCTTTCTGCTCTTTGAAGATTCCGATATTTAGATATGGTGTCATATCGAAGACTCTTACTCCGCAATTTGTAAAAGTTGTGTGTATGCTCAAAATAATTCACCACAAAAATAACAGACCCGATAATCTCAGGTTAAATTCGCAATGTGGCCCGGTGTTTGTTTGGTTTATAATTCCTTAATTTGCTATATTTAGCACAAAGAAACAACACATTATTTGTGAGTCTGAGATTGTAAAGAAAAACCAAACTATCAAAAATCTCCTCTCAATCACTATCCCAATTATTCAAACGGGGGTTTTTATTTTGGTGATCTTTATTACCAGAATGCCATTTTGACGGGAGCAACTATTGAATTTTCCGACGGGAGCCGAAGAGATATCACTCTTAAAGTATTTGATGGAATGCAAACCATCGAATTTCCGGAAGTGTTGACTTCGTCTGTGAAACTCATCTGCCGGGGAGTAAAACCCGGCGAAAGATGGCAGGATGTTTGCATTTCCGAATTCAAAGCGCTGGTTGTCAAGCAGGTGTTATAGAACTCTCAGAGAAATTTAATAGTTACATTTAAAGATTACTTTATTTAGTCAAACAAAAATCACTTCTAATCGAAAGGAGCAATATGAGAAGGCACTTCTTTTTAATTGCATCATTTTTTGTTATCAGCACATTCAACATATTTTCGCAGGACTTCATCCTTACCGAACCATTTTCTCATTTGGATTTTGAAACTGTCCGTACATACAACGACACAAAAATCACCGATTTCCGGCTCGATCCTGTGATCAGGGAGAAGCTGATGCCATATTATCGGAATGCCATCAAGGAGCAGGGGATAATGATGGAAATTCATCTCACTTCTGCGATTGATAAAGACTCAAACCGCACACTTCAGGACAGCACTGTTTGTGAATATGACAAAGAGGGAAGACTTGTCTCGATAGTTGTAAACGACAGGGTGAAGTCGAACAAAACGAAATCCGCTTCTCTTTTCTTCGAATATGACAAAAAAGGAGACCTCATTAAGATTAAAGGGGATAAAAAGACCATCCGTACTTTCACCAGAGACAAAAACGGTAAGATCACCAAAGCGGATAACATCGCCTACACTTATAAAAAAGGGGCGCTCCAAAAAGTCGGAAAAATTTATAAAGACGGCAACTACTTCATAGATGCAAAAAAGACCGGGCAGATAATGGACCAGTATGAAGGGAAATACGATGAGTACGGAAGAGCATGGGAAGTCCGGTGGCACGAAGCTGGAGTTGCACTTCTGTATGACACCAGAGACCGCTGGAGCATGTCTGACGGTGGAGGTGAAGGTTTTAATACGAAGATTGTTGTCGACTACAAAGACGGATTGATGACACAATTGCAAAAAACCGACGGAAGTTATGTTGACGAATCCTTATCCCAGGTAATCACATCAACAGTTTACAGAATTTACAGGGACGGGAAATAACAAATTTTCAACCTTTGCGGCCCTTGAATATCATAAATTTTACCGAAAAGCTGACTTTGAAAAAGGGGCAGCTTTTTGGTTTTCCACCCTCCCGAGCAAATTTAAAACCTTTCCGGTAACACTTTTCCACAAATCCCCAAAATAATATTTTACATTTCTAAAATAAATTGTATATTTCGAAAGAATTTTCTTGCATACAATTGCTAGTTTTTGTAGTTTTGGTATAAGCAGAATATAAAATCTGATTTAACTAACAAACCGGAAAGAACGGAATGAGAGTAATAAAAAAGTTACTCAATCTACTGATTCCACCCCCGAACTGGCGTTTTCCTGTTATCGTTACGCTTGGCATCTTCTTTGGACTGGGCTTTCATGTCCTTTACATTTCGAATGCACTTTCCTACGCTTCAGACAAACCCGAAGCATGTATCAACTGCCATGTAATGAACTCTTACTACGCCACATGGGAGAAGGGCAGCCACGGACGGGTAACCGTCTGTAACGACTGTCATGTTCCCCACGACAACATCATCTCCAAATACATGTTCAAAGCTCAGGACGGTCTGAGGCACTCGTTTATGTTCACATTCAGGCTTGAGCCGCAAGTGATCAAGATAAAAGATGCCGGAAAACAGGCTGTACAGGCAAATTGTATCAGGTGTCATGACAACACTATACATCCAATTTCGAACAGGGGATATGCTGCCGGGAACAGATCCATTGATATGGAAGGAGTTTACTGCTGGGACTGTCACAGAGATGTGCCGCACGGAAGAGTAAATTCCCTGTCATCCACTCCCGATGCAAAAGTACCCGGACTTACTCCGGTTGTACCGGAGTGGCTTAAAACCAACACTTCAAACCAGAAACCAGAGGACTAAATGAAACCTGTTTCCGAATTATTAAAAGAAAAACCGTGGCTGGGTTGGGTAATCTTCCTTGGTACGGTTGCAATTGTTTTTGTACTCGGCCTTTTTGCTTCAACGATTGTTGAGAGGAGAGCCGAAAGCTTTACACTTCAGGCTGTTAAACCAATCGCAGATTGGGAGCCAAGAAATGAAGTTTGGGGAGAGAACTATCCCCGTGAATATGAAACCTACATGAAAACACTCGATACCAATTTTGCGAGCAAGCACGGCGGATCGAAAGAAATAGATTATCTGGAAAAATATCCTGAACTTGTGATTATGTGGGCGGGTTACGCCTTTGCAAAAGACTACAAGCAGGGAAGAGGACACGGACATGCAATCAGGGATATCCGTCAGACTCTCAGAACGGGCGGTGTAAAGGAAAGTCCACAACCTGCCACCTGCTGGAGCTGTAAAAGTACAGATGTTCCGAGAGTGATGAACAAAGTGGGAGCAGAGGATTTTTACAAAGGGAAATGGAAAGACAAAGGAGCGGAAATCGTTAATCCGATCGGATGCCAGGACTGCCATGATCCCAAGAGCATGAACCTCCGGATCACCAGACCTGCACTCGTGGAAGCATACCAAAGGAGAGGAAAGGACATTACCAAAGCCTCAAGACAAGAAATGAGATCCCTTGTCTGCGCCCAGTGCCATGTGGAATATTTCTTCAAAGGTGAAGGAAAGTACCTAACTTTCCCATGGGACAACGGTTTTAGCGCAGATTCAATGGAAGCATATTATGACAAAATGGACTATAAAGATTGGGAGCACAAGCTCTCAAAAGCGCCCATGCTAAAAGCACAGCACCCTGACTATGAACTCTTTATGACGGGAATTCACGCTAAAAGAGGAGTATCATGCTCCGACTGTCATATGCCTTACAAATCGGAAGGCGGTGTTAAATTTACGGATCATCATATTCAGAGTCCGCTTGCAAATGTTGCCAATTCATGCCAGGTTTGTCACCGTGAGGAGGCAGAAAAGCTGATTCAGGATGTTTATGACAGGCAGGACAGAGTGGAAGAACTTAGAAGGATTGCAGAAAAGGCGATAGCATCAGCTCATCTTGAAGCGAAAGCTGCATGGGATGCGGGTGCAACACCTGAAGAAATGAAACCCGCACTCAAGCTTATCCGTCATGCTCAATGGAGATGGGACTGGGTGGCCGCTGCCAACGGACTCGGCTTCCATGCTCCCGTTGAAGCACTTCGTGTAGTTGGAACTTCTCTCGCAAAAGCCGAAGAAGCACGGAAGGAACTTGCGATTATCTTAATTAAACACGGCAAACCTTATCCCGTAGTGCTCCCGGATTTCTCCACAAAGGCGAAAGCTCAGTCGATTCTTGGATTCGATCTAAAAGCCATGATGGCAGACAAGGATGAATTCCTCAAAACTGTTGCCAAGCAATGGGATGAGGAAGCGCGCAAAAGACAGGGATTTTTATACGCCTATTAATGCAGTAATCCAATAATCCAGTAATTCAATAATATGGTCGTCATTCGAGAGAGTGGCGACCTTTTTTTTTGGGAGAGGACTCGGATACACGCAGAGGGGACATGCCGAAGGCATCCCTTTTGGAGATTAACGCAGAGTAAATAAGTGAACACGGATTAAGCAGGTTGAACAGATTCATACGGACTGATAGAAAGATTATTTATCTTTGGGGGTTTAATTTCTGACATGTATGAAAAAAATACTCTATCTCCACCGCAATGACTTAAGATTCCATGACAATCCCGTTTTGACCTCCATATCCGGGGAAAAATGTGAGTTTCTTCCTGTCTATATTTTCGATAAAGAAGATTATCAAAACTTCAGTTTGTCAGGGGTGAACAGAGCCGGGAGGTATAAAAGAAAGTTTATTTACGAGAGCGTGGAGGAACTTTCAAAAAAGTACCGGGAGCACGGGAGCACGCTTTTATGGGAGCACGGGAGCACATCGGAAATTGTGGCACGCATGATCCGAAGCTATTCCATTACTGATGTCTTTTTGGTTAAAGAGCATACAGATTATGAAACCAACAGGGAAAATGAGATGATTGCATCCAATCCCGAAGTCCGGTTTACATTTTTTGAAGACAGAACCATGGTGCACCCTGATTATCTGCCTTTTCATTTTTCCAATCTTCCCGATTTGTTCACAAATTTTCGTAAAGAAGTCGAAAAAGATCTTCGTGTAAGGCATTCTGATCCCGAATTATCAGCACTTCCACTAACAATCCGAACTGACCCCGATGAGCACTCGAACCGCCATGAAATAAGAAAACTACTTGAAATTGATGAATCTCTTGATCTTAGATTCAAGGGTGGGGAGTCTGAAGGATTGATGAGACTAAATTACTACCTGGATGAAACAAGACTGCTTTCAAAATACAAGGAGACGCGAAACGGATTAATCGGTGATGACTATTCGAGCAAATTTTCACCATGGCTTTCTATTGGTGCTCTGTCTCCTCGAAAAATATTTTGGGCGGTAAAGGAATATGAGAAAAAATATGAGGCCAATGAATCAACATACTGGCTGATCTTTGAAATGTTGTGGCGCGATTTCTTCCGTTTTACAGCCATGAAGTACGGAAAAAAAATCTTCTACAAGAGCGGTATTCAGGGAGCACGGTGGATGGATAAATCAGGTGGTACCCATATTGATTTTATTAAATGGTGCAAAGGGGAAACAGGACAACCTTTTATTGATGCCAACATGCAGGAACTAAATGCGACGGGATACATGTCCAACCGGGGAAGGCAGAATGTTGCCAGCTGGCTGGTTCATGACCTAAAACTTGACTGGAGACTGGGAGCTGAGTACTTTGAATCGATGCTCCTTGACTATGACCCCTGCAGCAACTGGGGAAACTGGATCTATCTCGCTGGTGTCGGGAATGATGGCCGGGAAAACCGCAGATTTAATCCTGAACGACAGGCATCGATGTATGATCCGGCCGGGGATTATCAGCGTCTGTGGCAAAAGTGAAGTTGCTGATATTTGTGTTTTTATTAAGAACTTTCACATGATTTGCGATTCCATTTATTAAGTTACATTTATAATTCTATAAATTCTGAGGAATCGTAATGTTTAAAAAGTATTTGTTAGCCTTACTGTTGGGATTATTTATAACTACAAGTGCTCAGGATTTTATTCCTGAAAATGTTCTAGTTTATCTTCAATATTCAAACAATATGAGAGATAAATTCCTTCCCGTCTGGCAAAACACGATCAAAAAGAACACCATTATAAAAGAAACCTACATTTCATACGATAACAGCAGCCTTACCGACCAGATTCCTATCCCGTTTGACTCAACCATATTTAATTATGATACTGAAGGCAAACTGATTTCGGCAATCAGCACTTCACCATTTCCGGGAGCAGAAAACTCCGTAAGACTTACAACTACATTTCATTATGATGCCGGTCTCCTTGTCGGCTCGAAAGATGACAGAGGAGATCAGCTTTTTATTAAAAGAGATGAAAAAGGCAGAATAAGCACGCTGGAATATGGCGAGTATGAGGATAAAATCTTGTACAAATATAAATATTCTGATGACAAACTTATGACGATTGATATTATGTACGGTGAAAATCAGATGATCCAGATAGTTCAGGAAGACGGAATCTTTGTTGCGAAGGATACAAGCAGTCTGATGTCAACCGTCGGTGACAAGTATGGCAGAGTCACAAATGTTTATTCCCACAATTTTGGGATGGACAATCTGTATGATACCGGTGAAAGACTGATTGAATCGAAAATTTATCAGGGTGGAACTACAGAGATTACAATGTTCATCTACTCCGGTGATCTGCTTCAGGAAATTGGTTACAATAACCATGAAGGTGAGATTGGTGCTGAACTTAAAGACACCAAGATTACAAAATCAGTCAGAACTGTAGTCAAATACGATAAATAGATATTTTCCAAAAAAGATAAAACGGAACAGAAAAATGAATAAAATAAAATCATCCCTGCTTATTGTCCTGTTAATTGGTTTGTTAATGGCAGTAACTGTATCAGCACAGGGAAAGCAAAAACAACCAACAGATGATTCTACAAAAAAATCTCAGGTGTCGAACGATAAACTTCGAAATCAATCGGATTTTCCAAAATTTCTGAAATATTTCCTGGAGCAAACCTACTACAATAATAATTTCAATATGCTTCTTTACAACAACGACAAGGCAGTTACAAACTTTTTCCATCCTGTTGTTGGATTTGTACGGGCTACAAATCCGGGAGCATTCTGCGTTCTCGAGCGAGAGAACAACTACGGAATTATGATGCCACAGGAAACCGGTTGGGAAAAGAACAGTATTACAGGATTAAAATTCTACAATAAAATGCCGAAAAACGGTCAATGTGACGAGTCGAAAGATAAAAACGGCGTTTATTACATCAAGAACAGTAAATTTCCACAGTACTGGGATCATGAAAAAGAAAAAGGTGTGGCATATTCACTTCCTGCAAAATACAAAAATGCACAGGTAATGAAGGTTGTTATTCTGGTTGACAAATGGATACAGAAGCGATTCTATTTTGCCAAAATCGACAAAAAATGGTATTTGATTTTGTCTGATGACTGTGATTGCTCGGCGTAAATTTACAGAGTTTTTCAGTTGAAAGTTGCTAAAACTGTACTATAAAATCATGTTGTAAGTTGTTATATTTTGACAAGAACGAATTTAAACTGAAAAATGAGTTATACATCCTTCTCTAATGACTTGATACCGATTCTGTAAAAGAACCAGCCGACAGCCATTGAAACCAGGAATACGAGGAGGGAAGTGGTGTATAAAGCGGAAGCATCAATAATCTTGTTGCGCAGAAAGTTGTTGAAAAACTGTGAAAGCGGTACATAAAGAGCAACAATCAGAAGCACAAGATAGATCATACTGAACAAAAAAGAAATTGAAGCCCCTTGGGACGATGAAAGTCTCACGGGGTTTTTCTCTTTCAGGTTGATAAACAGTCCTCCCATTCCAAAGTTCATCATTACAAGAAACCACGAGGATGAGAATGAGATAATCGCCATAGGGAGCACGAGAGATGGTGAAAATCTCCATACAATAAAAAGAGACATAACCTGTGAGAGAATCAAAATGATGGTTAAGGGAATCATCAATCTTTTTCTTAACAGTTTCCGGGTGCTTACTGGAGCAGATTTAATCTTCCAGACTACATTTCCTTCAAGGCTTATGAGAGGAAAAACATACCTCAAGGCAAGCGTGACGATAAAAAACACATTAAACAGATATACAGCCATAAAAATGGTTGTCAACAACAGGAACCTGTTTGATGCGAGCATTGATATTCCCGAAAGGCTCGCAACAAAGATAATAATAAGGAATAGGAGCACCGAAAAGTGTATCACCTGGGCGGGTTCTCTTAAAAAAAGATGAAACTCTCTTTTATAAATCACCTCTGAAAAGGCATTTTTCAAAAACGAGGTGTTCCTGAATGCAAATATCGGGGGCTTGCTCACCTTTGTTTCCCTGTTTTCTCTGAAATCTATCGACTTGTGCCAGGTATCAAGAAATGTTGCCTTCCCGATTAGAGTAACCACAATCAACAGAAAAAATGAGAGGGAAACCTGCAGAACATAGTATGGAAATGCTGCTGAAATATCTCCTTTTACTGTCCAAAACATTGCCTCAGCCAGCCAGTTGCTTGGAAGAAAACGGATATAGGGAGGAATCAGGGAAGCGAAATAACCATCTACATTCGGGAAAAACTTCATCACACCGGCGACCGTATCAATGGGAGATGATACCTGAAAAAAGAGAACAATTATACCAATATAGCCCAAACCGAGGACAGCTACAACTCTCTTAAATCCAAATTTCAGAGCTGTATTTATCAAAACCAACAGGAGGAGCACGCCAAGAAGGCCCGCTGACAGCATAAACGGAAGAAAATTAAAAAGAAACAGGAACACTGCATGGAGGACATTTACTTTGAAGTATAGTGTAAATCCGGTCAGAAGTGCCACCATCACCATTATCAGGGTTCCGGAGGAATAGAAAAAATTATCAAAGAACTTAATAACGAAAATCCTTATCGGATTTACCGGTTTTGTCAGGAGAAATGCCACTTCGGGAGATCTGAAAAGAGTGGAGTATGAAACAACAATGTTGCCAACATTCACAGAAAGGAAGAATATGAATAAAATTATCGAGATAAACCGGTGAAGCAGAAAAAGCCCTATTCGTTGCTCTATCAGCAGGAAATCGAGTGCCCTGATGGCGAAAATATATGCTCCCGCAGCAAATCCGCCATAGACCAGCGTGCTCCCGACACTTTTTACCAGTCCGCGCGCGGAAAAATCCATCTCCGGCTTCATAAAGGCTAGTATCTTAAACCAGATGATATGGAGAATTTGGGTCATCTAATTTTCAGTCTCGCTTGTCAGTTCAATAAACAGAGTTTCAAAGTTGTGGCTCAACTCTTTTTTCATGGAAAGGAGTTCTTCAAGCCCGCCCGAAAAGATTATTTTTCCTTTGTTGATAATGCCGACGTCAGTGCAGATTTCTTCCACAACATTGAGGCTGTGGGTCGACATGAAAACAGTAATTCCTTCTTCCGATTTCCGTTTCAAAAATTGTTTTACTAACACAGCCGATTGCGGATCGAGCCCGACCATAGGTTCATCGAGAATTATCAGTTCGGGGTGGTGAAGGAAAGCGGATGCAATCGCCACTCGCTGTTTCATTCCTTGTGAGTATTCTTCGGTTCGTTTGTTGAGCCAGTCACCAAGTTTAAGCGTATCAATCATTTCATCGATTCTTGATTTCACACTCTTTTTATCGAGATTGTACAGCCCCCCGCAGAAATAAAGAAATTCCAGACCTGTTAATCGGTCATAAAGAAAAGGCTGATCGGGGATATAACCGGTGATAAGCTTTATCGCTTGTGCATCTTTAAGAATGCTAATTCCTTTAACTTCAATATCGCCTTCGGTCAGAGAGTATATACCGGTGAGCATCTTAATTGAAGTTGATTTACCCGCTCCGTTTGGTCCCAGGAATCCGAAAAGAGACCCCTTTTTGATGTGGAGGTCGATGGAATTCACGGCTGTGAAAGAGCCGAACTTTTTAGTCAGTTTTTTGAATTGGATCAATTGTGTTTTGTTTTTTCGTGGAAAGGATCATGGAAATTTGAGTAAGTAAGATTTAAATATATGTAAAAAATTTTCAGTTCAATTGGTTCCCGTTTAATAAAAAAGGCAGGCGGTAAGCCTGCCTCGAAAGAAAAAATCACTAGGAATTACTTCAGAACCGACATTTTTCGGGTCGAAGAATAAATTATGTTGTCTCCTTTTTTCAACTCCAGTCTGTACAGGTAAACTCCACTTGAAAGATTTCTGGCATCAAACAGTTCTTCATGATAACCCTCAGACCTGTATCCATCAACCAGTCGGGTGACAAAGCTACCGGAAATATCATAAACCGAGAGTGTGACATTTGCCGGCTCTTTCAAAGTGTATATGATCACGGTTTGAGGATTAAACGGATTTGGATAATTCTGCATCAGTGCGAACTCCGAAACCGTGTTTTTCTCCTTTTCAGAATCAATGAATGAATTGGTTCCGATAAGAAGCGAAAATTTTCTGTTTTTCACATGAGCAGGAACAATTATACTCCTTGTTTCTTTCAGATCGTAAAATTTCCTGATCTGTGTGTCATAAAGGAAAACTTCCTCATCCGGGAACTGGTCCAATCCGGAAACATTAAGGTTAGTTTGGTTTCCTGAGACATTACGAAACTGTATATCAAATGTCAGACCCTTATCACTCATCGGGCGTGATTCAGCCTGCAGTCGCTTATATGCAGTCCGTAATTCAGGACTATTGATCGTGATTGACACCTCTTCGAAAGTACTTGGTGCCGCAAAATAGTCGGTCGTATCATAATCGATTGTGGAATTTGGATCGATGGAAACCTGCAGTTTTGACATGGATCGGGTATCTTGTACCGCATCAATCGAGAGAACTTTGCCGTTCAATTGGATAACACCTTCGGCAGGTCCGCGTTTTTGCAGGGATCCGTTCGGATCGTAGGGCACCTTCAAATGCGTCAGACCGGTCGTGTTGTAGAAGTAATATCCTATGAATGGAACCAGTGTAGTAGAGGTTGTCCATGTTCCATTGAACGCGTGCAAAAGTGTATTCTGAGCAAGTCCATTCTCCTGTTTAACCCTGTCCCAGTTCACTGTACGATGAAATGGATTCGTTATCATTGTCCATGTGTTAATAAGCGGTATTTCGAATATTCCATAATCACTAACAGGAAGTGTCAAGTCTGTTTCACTTCCAAATGTCACGGGTTTCAGGCTGAGGATCCAGTATGCCATACCGGGAATGAAATCATCGGTATATGGGTACAAGTAGTCAATCACATTCGATGAAATCGTACCATTGTCACCATAAACTGAATAGTCCTCCAGCCAATTACCCGGAGACATGTAGTAAATGATCTTTTTAGGTGATCTGACTCCCGGTTTGCCGATCATCCTGTAATCGCTCAACTTATTTCCTCCGAATGAGAATGACTTAGCTCCTGCAAAAGTCTCCGGATATTGGTAGATAGAAAATACCTGGGTGCTTTGATCTTTTATTGCGTTGTTTTGGGCATCCATTATCCTGATCTTGCCCTGGTTGGTCAGATTTCCGGGGACGCTCCAGATGTATGATCCTGTGGAGGCCGCAACAGTTTCAACGGGTCCCCATGTGGCACCGCCACTTGCTGAAAATTCTATAGTCACTTGGGAAACTTGTTGGCTCTCCCATCTGATCTGGAATTTTCCATTCGCTTTTGCTCCCTCACCTCCGACAGGGGATTTGAGTGTAAGTGTTTTGGCTTTCAGGATATTGAAAAGGTTGTCACTTTGGTCCGAGATCTGACTGTTTAATACATCACTTATCCTGACCCGGCAGTCACTGCCGGTGATATTCGGAACTGTCCAGGCATATGTTCCCACCGCGGCCGGTGTGGAATTGATGATCGTTGTCCAGTTAGTGCCGTTGTTGGTTGTGTATTCAATTTTAACATTTGCCACATCGGTAGAGGTCCAGGTAATGTTCTCGATTGAATTACCGTAAATGGTTTCCGGGCCATTAGGATATGTAACTGTAACTTTTGGATTTATTGAGTATTTCAGGATCGTACCATCAAATCCAACAGCAAAACCTTTTGTTGAATTTATCATGGCGATTTGAGGAATTATTACCTGTGATGGTATATTTTCCTTGACCCAACTGATACCTCCATCTGTTGTCCTGAGTATGGTTCCTGATTCACCTGAGACCCATCCATGAATTTGGTCAACAAAAAATACAGAGAGTAAATTTGCAGAAACACCACTGGTTCGCGAAGTCCAACTTTCACCCCCATTGATTGAAGTCCAGATCAGCCCTCCTTCGCCGATGATACATCCATTTCTTGCGGTGGTGAAGAAAACATCTGTGAAAACCCGCGATATTACAATCTGTCCTAACCAGTTTGTTCCTCCATTCACGGTCCGAAATATCCTGTCTTTTCCAACTACCCATCCTGTATCTTTATCCAGAAACTTCACAGAACTCAGAGGTAATGTTTCTCCCGTTCTCACTTCATTCCAGGATTCACCTTCATCAGTTGTTCTCAAACATAACCCGGTAGAGGTAACCAGCCATCCGTTTTGTGAGTTCACAAAGTAGATGTCGTATACATTTCCACTTGTTGCTGTGTTGGTGAAACTTGCACCACCATTCGTCGTCTTGTATATTTTCCCAGAGGTCCCAATGAAACCTGTATCACGATTAACGAAAAAAACAGAATAGTTGCTAAGTAATGGATCGGGTTCTGTTAATTTTGCCCATGAATTGCCACCATCTACGGTTCTGATAAAAGATCCTTTTTCTCCCACCGCATAACCGATCAGGTTATTGACAAACTGAATATCATGCAGATGTTCTGTTTGAGGAAGCGGAGATACTACAGACCATGATTGCCCCAACACTGCCGGGCAAACAACATAAAAAAAGAAGTAATAAACCTTTCTCATTTCATAACCCTACTTTCTTATGAACAAAAACTGGCCACCTTCATCTCCTGTATTTTTTATCGGCTGATAAACGGGGCTTTGTTCGGAATTATTGGTTACAGGGATCTGAATCTCGTTGAACAACTGTCCGGCGGTGAAGAACCTTGATTTGTTCTGTTTCAGCTTATCGAGAAAATAATAGGAAAAGATCGAGTGACCCTCCCTTCCACCGTCGGTAACCGGTTCAACGCCGCCTGAAGTAAGCGCGTACCTCGATTTTCTCTTGTACACTTCCTGAAAATACTTTTCCGTATCTTCAAAAGCCAGCTCACTCGTTCTTCCACGGAAGATATCGCCACTGAAGCAGGCGTCTGAAACCAGAAGTGTATGTTTGGAATTTATTCCCGCAATGAAAGTCTGAAGATCATTGTTTGAAATGTAGCCGGCACTGGAGCTGGTGGTGGCATCAACAGGCACCCAAAAACCTTTGTTCAGCTTTTCGTTGAACTCACCGTGCCCTGAGTAAAAGATCAGAACATTATCATCCTTTTTAACGCTGTCGATCAACTGCTCAAGCGCTGTAATAATGTTTGCTCTCGTGGCCTCCTCATTATAAAGTGAGATCACATGGTCGAAACCATAATCTTTTGCCAGCACCTCTTCAACCGCTTTCGCGTCATTTACTGCATTTCTGAGAGGATTCCATACACCTTTGTATTTATCGATCCCGATCACAAGAGCGTAATACTGCGCGACCAGAGCCAGATCATCCTGCCTCCAGACGATGTGGAAGGTATCAATACCGGTGTTACCCGCACTGTCAGTTGCGGAGACGATCACGGGATTTTCACCGATCTTGAGGTTAAGATCAATTGTGAATTCGCCCGTTGCCTGCAGATCCGCGGGCATTCTGTTCACAAGAACTTCAAGTATGCCACTGTCATCAACAGCCATCCCTACAATGTGCGCCGTTGACTTTGAAATAACTATCTTCTGACCACGGGTTGTGGGTGGATCAAGAATAACGAATGATGGCGGGGTAATATCCGTAATATAGTCAACCTGGAATGAGACTGTACTTTTATTGTCAAGGCTGTCAAACGCGTCAATCATCACGGTGTTCAGTCCGGGTTGCAATTGAGGGTCGGAGTAAAACTGACCGCCTTCGATACTCTTTGATTTTTGACCGTTCACCAAAACCTGCCTCACTCCGCTTGGATCAGAGAGATTCATTATAACAGGGATCTTGCCTTCCTTGGTAATGTATGGTGCACCGGCAGTAAGCTTGGGTTGTGAGAGAGTAATAACCGGACCTTTGGAGTCATCCGACATTTCGATCGTAAACTCCAACGATGCAGAATTTTTGTTTTTATCAGTGGCCCACATCGATACTGAATTGTAACCTTTTACCAGATCAATGATGGTAGAGAACCGGTTCTGATCGTTTACTTCGATCGGTTTCGAGTTGATCGTCAATTCAGCGATCCCTTCTTTGTCGGCGACCGAACCTGAAACTGTGATCCTGTTCGCTTTCATTCGCAGCAGTGAGCCTTGCGTTACCGGTGGGGAATCTACCGCGATGACCGGGGGCTGTTTATCGGTTGATTCCTTGATTACAATCTTCCCTTTGGGAGTGTTACCGACCGACTGGCCAATGATCATTGCCGGGGCAAGTAAAATCAGAAGAAAAGTTTTCTTTTTCATGATTGTTCTCCTGTTTAAGGCCTTGCGGGCGGCATGGGTAGTTTCGTTTCTGAGGGAGGATCATTTCTTGGCATCCCCAGGAGAATTGCCGCAATTCCTCCACTTACGATAACTCCACCTCCCAAGAGATATAACCATAATTTACTTTTTGACTCATCAACAACCACTTCAAAATAGAAATCGTCACCATCAGCAAATTGCTGTGTCTCAGATTCCTTGAGTTCCCAGATGATGGTGCACTTCTTTTTTGCAAAGTATCCTTTGCCAATATCGCCCTTTAATTCGAGCGGTTCATAAGAAAATTCGGGGTTGTGGCCTCTTTTGAGTTTAACTTCGATCTCGTATTTGTCCTCAGGATCGCCGTCAAACTGGTAATAAATGTAGATTTTTTGATCTTTTACTTCAAAATTAGTCTCAACTTTCTGTTGAGAGAAGATTGTATTTGTAAAAAGGAACAGAAGCGGGAGAAACAAGTAAACAAGTTTCATGGCATCCTCGGGGTAAGTTGAAAATTATATTGATTAAAAGGAGCGGGTGCGGAAGGATACTGGACTGCGTGCGAACCTGAAATATATTGCCGGATTTGGAAGTGCAGATTCCAAATGAACAGGAAATTCTACAAAAACTCTTCAAACCGGAATTCCAATCAGTTTCATTAAAAACAGGTTCTCTTGTGAAATATAATCATTATTTTAATTATTGTCAAGTTAAATTTAAAATTAATTATTCATTCAGACTTTTTGGATTTTTATTGTGAGAATTGATCTAAAATCAGTAGTATTGAAAGGTGAAATTCTTTTAATATGCGATAGTCAAATGAAAAAGTATGCTCTGTATTCATTTATTGCAATCATCGTCCTCACTCTAATTCTTGTTTATGGATTGCAGAAACCAAATTCTCCTGAAACTGTGCTTGGCAGCCGAATAACAGATTCATCCGTTAAGATACAGTCTTCGGATACAACGCTTTCCCCCTCAGACTCAATCGGAAAGAATCAAATTTTAATCATTTATCCGTTGGGCAAGGAAAACTTAAAAGGGAAAAATGTTCTGATTACCATGGGTGGTATGGGTGCAAAACTCAAATGGGTGCAGAAATGGACAGAGGAGCTTTACAAGGCGAAGTTAAAAGAGTTTAATATCGGGATGATAATAGTCGTAAAGGGTCCCGTTGAGGAATATTATGATTCAAGGGAAATTGAGATAAAAGAGATGACAAAAAGATTTGTAGCTGCATATCAGCAATACGGTTTTAATGAGACTTTTCTTATTGTTCACTCAAGTGGTGTTTTCCCGGCACATCAGATGTTTGATTTCCTCTATATTGGGGGAGATGACCCGCACAACAAAAGTACGAAAATGCGAAAACTTGAAGTTCTCGACCCGAAAGGAATCACAAAAAACAGGATAACCTACATAATGCTTGATGGAGAATTGGGAATTCCAAAAGGCTACACTCTTACCGAAAAGATGGTTAAAAATCTGAAGAAAATTTATTCATTTTATGCAGTTGATTCTAAAACAAAGACTCTTTCCGGAATGGCGCACGAAGCAAAAAAGGTACAGAAAGAATTTCCTGGTAAAACAGTCCTGTATGAGTATAAAGCAAAAGACAGCGGGTGCAACCCGGGCGCCAAGTGGTGTGTCCACGAGACTCTGATTACTACGAGACCGCACAACCCGGCAAAATATGACCTCGAAAAGGATTATCAATTCTTCGATCCAACCCGTAAAGTAGTTACGGGTTATATGGGCGTCGTCAAAAACGGGAAGTGGGAGTAAAGGTATATTTTGGGAATATCTATTTCAAAAGACTGAATAAAATCAGATGCTGCTGTTTGGATAGATTATTGTTGTCACAGATTCTTCGCCAAATTCAAATTTTGGCGCAGGGCATCCTGCTTCAGACAGAGTTCTGATTATTGTTGGGATACCTTGACCCTCTGCCTGAGCAAGCTGCATTTTGTTAAAAAAATATGCCAAAGTCTGATTTCTCCAAAATGGTGCAGAGCGTCCTTTTCTGAATTCGGTTTTGTCGATTTGTGATGGCAGTTTACCGGGTGAGAGGAACTCAATTCGGTCATTAAAAATTGTAATTCTGACGGGTTGGTCAATCTCGTAATCACGGTGGACCATACAATTTACAACCGCCTCTTGGAGCGCTCTTTTAGGGTACCGTTCAAGGTTGGGTTTCGAACTTTCCTTATTGAAGAAAGTGGCAGTCTCGTAACCAAGCAGGTCTATCAATTTTTTTGTTTGGGTAATGATATTGCCGGTGATTTCGTGTCTTACTCCATAAGGTTCACTTCTGTCATTTCCTTTATATATCGATAGATATGCGAATGCACCGCTAAAAAATTTAAGAGGTTCATTAGAGAACAGTAACAATGAAAAATTTTTCGGAAACTCCTTTTGATTAATCCCTTCATAACCGAGCAAAGGTGGTATGTGAGCTGAAAAAGAGAGGGAAGCTGAAAGGTAGTCATCGATACTTTTTCTCTCATCCCATAGCTTCATTTCCTGAAGATAACTCCTGAGAGTAATCAAATCGATATCATTTACTGAAGCAGATTTATTGAGTTGCTTGTCCCATGATGGCATTACGCCCTTGGAACGAAAAAGATCCAACATCAGCCCGTTGCGGGCTTCGCGGGTTTGTCTTCCGATCCTGATGTAATACACAGTCTCTCCGGTTCGCACACTTCTGAACGAGTGGGCTTTCTCACTGGCAGCGATAATAAAAACCAGAATTCTTTTTCCTGAACCGACCTGAATTTCTTCAGTCACAGGAACGAGGGGAGGGGAAACTCTTTCCCTAAGCAGGGTCAATGTTTTACCCTCAATTTCTTTCAGGCGGTTTGAATCCAGTCCCTTCAAATCAATTTTCTGAAAACCATATTCATCCCTGGTCTCTGCTGCACCACAAATAATGTAGCCACCGCCGAGATTGGAATAATCGTTCGCAAATGCAACAGCGGTTTTAACCACATCCTCGATGTCTGCAACATTCTCTTTCCATTCAACTCGTTCACTCTCTCTTTTGGAGAGTTCATCAAGATCAATAATGCTCATATGGTTTTCAGCCGGGGAAATTTTATAAAAAATTCAAGATTCTAATGCGAATATAATATAAAATAAAGCCTGATTTGTAATTATCAATTTCAACCCTTTAGCTATAAAAATGATGGTTAATACAATATTGCAGGAAGAACTTCCCGTAAGAATTTATAACCAACTCAATTTGATCCTAAATCCCAAAAATCAAACTTCCACCGAGACAGTAACCACCCTGATAGAAGACCGCGAACTGTCCCGGGGCAATACCTTTGTCGGGCTTTTCTATCTTAACGATTGCGGAAATTTCACTGTCAAAGTCGAGAGTACAATTGTAGAAGTTGGGACCGTGTCTTACCTTTACCTTCAGACCCTCCATCGATTCGGGTGGTTTTCCTGCAAACCAGTTGAAATTGGTTACGCGGAATTTGTCTCTTTCGCGGTCAATTGATTCATCTTCTCTCGATATGTAGAGAATATTGTTCGGGATATCTTTCTGAACGACAAACCATGGACCTCCGCTCAAACCAAGTCCCGAACGCTGTCCGATAGTGTAAAAGTAATAGCCACTGTGCTTTCCCATCGTTTTTCCGGTATCGATATCAATCATATCACCGGGCATTTCACCAAGATGATACTTTATAAAATCCTTAAATTTTATTTGACCGAGAAAGCAGATCCCCTGACTGTCCTTTTTATTTTGAGTCGGGAGATCATATCGGGCGGCAACACTTCTGACTTCACTTTTCTTCAGTGAACTTAATGGAAACAGAGCCCTTGAGAGCTGAGTTTGGTTCAAATAGGAAAGAAAATAGGTCTGATCTTTAACCGGGTCAGGGGTGATTTTCAATAGAAATCTCCCGTCAACTTCTTCGACACCGGCATAATGTCCGGTTGCTACTTTTTCGTAGGAATCATCAATCTTGTCAAAAAACTTCCCAAATTTTATCAGGCTGTTGCAAAAGATATCGGGATTTGGAGTTCTGCCGTCTTTAATTTCATCTATTGTGTAAGAAACCACTGCATCCCAATACTCATTCTGCATGGTCCTTACTTCGAAAGGGATACCGAGTTTTTTTGTTACCCCTTCGCAATATTCGATGTCCTCTTCCCACGGGCAGTCGCCCAAAGAAGTGAATTCATCCTGAAGCCAGATTTTGAGATAAAAAGCGGTTACATCTTGTCCCTGTTCTTTAAGAAGAGCCAACGCAACAGAACTGTCGACACCACCCGAGAGTAAAAGAGCTGTTTTCATGTATAAATTTTCCGGGGAATGAAAGAATCAGGAATCAATGAGTCCAATTTAGAAGGTAATAAGTTCATTTTTAAGTTTTGTTTATATTGAGTCCGTTAAATAAAAAAATGATGGAAAACGGATAATTTTTCATAATTATAGTTTAAATTTACGGATTCGTTTTAAGTTATTATAATCACAATAAATCAAACAGTGCTGAGATTAGATGAAAGTTACAGAAGTTCTTGCCAACGCTAAAGATACATTAATCAGTTTTGAGATAATTCCACCAAAAAGAGGTGGCGAAATCGACAGCCTTCTTCACACAATAGAGAGTATTGCCCGTTATAAACCTCCCTTTATCGATATAACAAGCCATGCGGCCGAAATCGTTTATGAAGAGACTCCAAAAGGAATCAGAAAAAAAGTTATCCGCAAACGCCCCGGAACTTTGGGGATTTGCGCTCTTATTCAAAACAAGTACAGAATTGAAGCTGTTCCCCACATCCTGTGTAAAAACTTCACAAAGGAAGAAACAGAGGATTTTCTTATTGAACTCGGTTATCTCGGAGTGAATAATGTTCTCGCAATTCAGGGTGATGACAAAGGATTTGAAAAAGAGATTTCAAGCGGCAGAACAACAAACAAATATGCAATTGATCTGGTTAAACAGGTCGCCGATATGAACAAGGGGATCTATCTTGAAGAGGAACTTCTGGATGCAAAACCATCCAATTTTTGTATCGGAGTTTCAGGATATCCTGAAAAACATTACGAGGCTCCCAACTTGAAGACAGATCTGCTTTTCACAAAGCAAAAAATAGAGGCCGGTGCCGATTACATTGTCACTCAGATGTTTTTTGACAATAATGCATTTTTCAACTATCGCGAGAAAGCGGCTGAAATCGGGATTACCGCTCCAATACTGCCGGGATTAAAGATACTGACTTCAAAATCGCATTTAAAGAACATTCCAAAGAACTTTTACATCAACATTCCCGAGGAACTTTCGGGTGAAATAATGGAAGCAAAACCTGAGCATGTGATGGAAGTGGGAGTAAACTGGGCAGTGAAACAAGCCGAAGACCTCATCAATTCGGGTGTACCGTGTCTGCACTTCTACATAATGCAGAACCCGAAACCGGTGAACATGCTGATGGAAAAACTTAAAATTTAATGAGACTTTTTCTCTAAAGGTGAAAAAAATGCTTAATATAGCTTCCTCGATTAAAAGACAAAAAATGATGTGGGGCATCGCGGGTCTGGGAAATTTCGCAGAATCGGGGTTTATGCCGGCTTTCAATCTTTTGAGGAGGGCAAAACTTCATTCGGTCTATAGTGGAGACATCCACCGGGCTAAATCATTTGCCGATAAATTTGGTGCCGCTAACCATTTTGATAATTTTGATGCTTTTCTTGCATCAGGAATAGACGCGGTTTACATAGCCGGCGCCAACTCGACTCACTTTTTGCAGGCAAAAAAGGCTCTGCTTGCCGGAATATTTGTGTTGTGCGAAAAGCCTATAACGAATACCGCTGAAGAGGCTGCTGAATTGCACAAACTCGCTCAGGAAGCAGGCAGAATCTTTACCATCAACTATACCTATAGATACCACCCCTTCATAGTTAAAGCAAAAGACCTGCTGGATAATCATAAACTTGGTAGAATCTTAAACATTCAGGCAGATTTTAATGTCGACCTTGTACCCGGTTCAAATTTCAGGTATGAGCGAGCACTGGCAGGTGGAGGTGCACTTCGAGACCTTGGGACCCACATGATAGACACATTCCGGTATTTACTGGGAGATATATCGGAAATATCCGGATATCTCGATAATCTTGTTTATAAAGCCGATGTGGAAGATTTTGCCACTGCTGTCGTAAAATTCGAAAACGGCAGTTATGGCAATTTTACCGTTTCTTATGCAGCAAAAAAAGGGATAAATTCCCTTAAAATTACCGGTCACAAGGGCTCTGTTCGTATAGACAATCTGATCGGGATGCGCTACAGTTCTTCAAAACTGACCATAAGTCTGGATGGAGAGGCTCAGAAAGTCTTCCGTAAGAGAGCGAATAAACTTTACCGGCTTTTGCGTGATGTTAATACATCCTTTCTGAAAAAAGTTCAACCGCCGATTACCTCCCTTGACGGGCTTGCGAATATGCAGCTCATGGAGGCTCTGGAAAGAAAATGCAAGAAGTAGAAGAACTTCTTCGATACTCAAAATTGTCCTGGGAGAGGGGTTTTCTTGCTGCAACTGACGGGAATCTGTCTGTCAGACTTGCGAATGGAAACATCCTGATAACAGGTTCTTCTGTTTGCAAAGGCGAGATAACTGCGAGCGATTTTGTGGAAATTGACCCGAACGGAAATAAAGTTTCGGGAGTCAGAAAAGTCAGCACAGAATATAAACTTCATCTCCACATTTATAAAAACAGAACTGATGTAAATGCAGTAGTTCATACGCATCCCGTCTCTGCACTTGTTTGTGCTTCTTCAAATATTTCACTGGATAAACCTCTGTTTCCTGAGGTAATACTCACACTCGGGCGTATCCCGACCTGCAGATATGCTGCACCTTCAACAGACGGACTTCACCATTCTCTCGATCCTTATCTCGAATATGCAACGGTTTTTCTACTTGAAAATCATGGAGCAGTTGCAACGGGCAGGAATCTCAAAGAAGCATTTTACAGAACTGACAAACTGGAACATACTGCCAGGGTAGTGCTTGAGGCAGCAAAAACAGGGGGAATAAAACCTCTGCTTAGGCATCAAATTGATGAATTGTATGCAATTGCGGGAAAAAGCTACGGCATTAGTTTACATCAAAAAAACAGATTTTAGGAAAAGTGACACACTTCGAATCATCACATGGGACCGGGAAATACAGATACCTGACGGTTTTTCACTTTTCTTCTTGTTACCCCTATAATTTGGAAAATTAATGAAGACAAAAAACGAAACAAAAGTGGTTTTACTCGCCGGTGGGGCATCTTCCGAGAGGGAAGTCTCGAAAAGTTCATCCTCCGGCATCTACAAAGCTCTCCTCGCAAATGGTTATAAAGTAACAGTTATTGATCCGGCTCTCGGAGTCAACCAGCACAATGAAGCAGAAAAGTACTTTTTACCCGATGATGGCAGGCAGGTATCTTTCCTGAATTATATCCCTTCTGTCAGTTTGCCGGTTTTTGATGATGCAGATCTTGTTTTTATCGGTCTTCATGGCAGGTGGGGTGAAGACGGACAAATACAGTCACTGCTTCAATTAAGAGGACTAAAATATACAGGTCCCGGTGTGCTTTCCTGCGCTCTGGCAATGAACAAAGGGAAGGCAAAAATAATTTTCAATAACAGTGGTGTAATCGTTCCAAAAGGTTTTAATGTTTTCAGGGAGAGTTTTGATTACAAAATTGACAAGGACTGGGTAATCAAAGATTTCGGTTTCCCCGTTATTGTCAAACCAAACGATGAAGGATCCACCTTCGGGTTAACACTAGTTGAAAAAGAGGATCAACTTGAAGAGGCCTTCAGATTCGCTTTTCAATATTCTGAAAATGTACTGATAGAGGAGTATATCCCCGGGAGGGAGCTCACAGTCGGGGTCCTTGACGGAGTCGCACTTCCTGTTCTGGAGATCAGACCAAAGCATGGTCTCTACGATTACGAGTGTAAGTACACATCCGGAATGAGTGAATATCTTGTTCCTGCACCGATTGATGATGATCTCGCTGCATTTATCCAGGAACAAACACTTCTTGCCTACCATTCAATCGGATGTAAAGGATATGCGAGAGTCGATTTTCGGCTCTCTCCTGAAAACAAACCATTCTGTCTGGAGGTCAATTCACTCCCTGGAATGACGGCAACAAGTCTCCTCCCCAAGATGGCAAAGGAAAAAGGGATCAGCTACGAAGAACTGGTTGACAAAATTGTAAGGATTTCCCTCTGATGACGGATAAGAAGAAGCCACGGTTGTTTCTCTGGTTTTCGGTTTTGATAGTCGGATTGATTGCTACCTATATCATTTTCAATGCCAATGGTTTCTTCAGGCACAGTGAATTGAAACAACAGATTAAAGACCTTGGGATGGAGCTTGACACTCTTCGCCGTCAGAATAAAGGGCTTCGGGATCAAATCGATTCGCTGCAAAAGCAGTATGATGCCAAAATTGAGCAAGTGGCAAGAGAAAAGCACAACATGAAAAAAGAGAATGAAAAAGTCATCAAGGTTGAGAAAAAATGACTCTGAATGAAAGTTTTGTTCCTCTCGCCGAAAGATGCAGACCTCTCAAACTTGACGATTTTAAGGGGCAGGAACACCTCCTTGCAAAAGGAAAACCCCTGCGTAATATGATTGAGTCGGGGTTTATTTCCTCCTTTCTCCTGTGGGGTCCACCCGGTACGGGCAAAACAACCATAGCCAAGATTATTGCACATTCCACGGGTTCTAAATTTCATCAAATTAATGCTGTTTCTTCAGGCGTCAAGGAAGTAAGAGAGATTATTGCCAAGGCTCTCGAAGAAAAAACAAAAGGATTTAAGACAATTCTTTTTATCGATGAAATCCACAGGTTCAACAAAGGGCAGCAGGATGCGTTGCTCGGTTCTGTGGAACAGGGAACAATCACTCTTATTGGCGCCACTACCGAAAATCCTTCCTTTGAAGTAATCCCGGCTCTAAGATCGAGGATGAGAATTTTCAAACTGAATGAGCTTGCGGAGCAGGACATTACGGGGATAATAAAGGGGGCTTTGACGAATGACCCGGTACTCTCGATGGCAAAAGTCGATTTTGATGATATTGCATTCGACTATCTTTACCTTGTTTCAGGAGGTGATGCCCGGTCTGCTTTGAATATCGTTGAAGCGATTGTGTTGTCGAGTCCTGAAGCTGCGAAAGTAACGATTAGTCAGGCGGAAATTGAAAATGTCATCCAGAAAAAGAATATTATTTACGATAAAGCCGGTGAAGAACATTATAACATCATCTCTGCATTCATAAAAAGTATCAGAGGAAGTGATCCCGATGCGGCCGTTTACTGGATGGCAAGAATGCTTGCCGGAGGTGAGGACCCGCTTTTTATCGCAAGAAGAATGATAATCCTGGCATCTGAAGATATCGGAAACGCCTCGCCCAATGCCCTTTTACTCGCTGAGGCAACTTTTTCTGCTGTTGATAAAATCGGGATGCCCGAGGCACGGATAATTCTGTCTCAATGTGCCACTTACCTTGCATCTTCTCCTAAAAGTAATGCATCTTATCAGGCTATCGACAAGGCACTCGCAGATGTTGAGAAGGAACCACTCCATGCAGTTCCACTTCATCTTCGGAATGCGCCCACCGGTTACATGAAAAATATTGGTTACGGCACAAACTACCGATATCCACACAGCTATCCCGGTCATTTTTTGCAGGAGGAATACCTTCCGAAAGAATTGAAGGGAAGGCAGTATTATCTTCCTTCTGAAAACGGCAGTGAAAAAAGCATTAAGGAGAGACTTGCAGCCATTTGGAAGGGTTTCAAGAAATATTAGGGGTTATTTTTTACTTTAAACTATTAACTTATTAAAGTTTTGCGATGAACATTATTATAATTGGTACAAAAAAATGTCGTGAGACACAAAAGGCTGAAAGATATTTTAAGGAAAGACGGGTACCTTTTCATTTTAGAGATTTGAACGAAAAAGGACTTGCAAAAGGAGAACTGGAAAACATCACAGCAGTTCTCGATATCGATGAAGTGTTTGATGAAAATTCCGACCGTTACAAAAAGCTAAACATGCAGTATATGGTCTTCGATAAGTTTACAAAATTATTGGATGATTCTCTTCTCCTAAAAACTCCGGTCGTAAGGAACGGTAAAAAATGCACCGTCGGCTACGAACCGGAAACCTGGAAAAAGTGGATCGAAGAAAGCAAGTAATTAATAAAAAATCCGGAGTGTAAAATGGAACTGACATACGCACAACAAGTTTATCAGGGGGTTGAAGAATTTAGTTCTGAACTCGATTATTCACAAAATGAAGTTGCAATTATTCTCGCCGCCGGGCACGGCAAAAGAATCAAATCGCAAACCTCAAAAATGCTTCACACTATTTGGGGTATCCCAACGGTGGAGAGGGTTTACAATGCCTGCAACAACGAGTTTTCCTCGATGAATACAGTGCTCGTGGTAGGGATAAAAGCATTGGATGTGCTCGCCGTTTTTGGTAAAAGAGATAAGGTAAGTTTTGCTTACCAGGAATTTCAGAACGGTACCGGTCATGCTGTGCAGGTAGGACTGGAAAAGGTGGACAAAAAGAGGTTTTCCGGTGTGGTTTATGTATTCCCCGGTGACATGGGCTTGATAGACAATGAGACAGTCTCAATGTTTAGAAAAGCATTTAAGGACTCGGGTGCCGATATGATGGTACTAACGGGAATGTATGAAGGAAATATTGAAGCCAATCAATATGGAAGAATCGTGCGTGTGAAGTCAACGGATATAGATGGTCAGCCTGCAGGCAAGGACGAGAACAAAGTAATCGAGATTATGGAGCACAAAGATATCCTCGCCCTTAGTGATCATGTTCACTATGTCACCGAATATAACGGAAGACGGTATGCCTACTCGAAGCATGAGCTTATCGAAAATCGTGAATACAATTCGGGTGTCTACGCCTTTGATCATAAAAAACTTATTGAACAGGTGGAGAACATTTCGAGTCAGAATGCTCAAAATGAAATTTACATTACCGATTTGATCGCTCTCTTCAACAAAGCCGGTTACTCGGTGGATGCAGTCAGCCCTAAAAACGAGTATGTGGTAATGGGGTTCAACGACAAATCGGTTCTGAAGGAAATGAAGCAGTTGTATAAAAAAATTGTGTACAACAAGCTTAAAAACATCATAGAAATTCAGGATCCCGATGATTTCTTCATTGATGAAGGAGTGGTTAGAGACATGATCGAGCTTGACAAAGAGGGGATACCGCTGGATATCAAGATAGGCAAGGGAGCCCACATCGGGAAAGGTGTGAAACTCAATTATGGTGTCGAAATCAAAAAAAATGTGTATATCAAAGGAAATGTGGTTTTTGGCAAGAATGTGAAAATTGCCGAAAACTGCCACTTGTCAACATTTCCGCACCAGACATTTACGATTGGTGACGGAGTATCCATTTCCTGGGGTGATATTATAAAAGGGAGCATCACAATTGGTGAAAATTCAGTCATCGAATCGAGCGTTAATATGACAGGAAGTGATGATCATCCCTTGATTCTCGGGAAAAATGTCCTGATAAAAGGGACAAGTTACATTTTTGGCTCGATCATCGAGGATGATGTACATGTGGAACACAGTGTGATAATAAGAAAACGAATCATCAGACAGGTCAGGAAAGACGGTTCGGTGCAGAAAGTGATGTTCTATCTGCCGATGCCTTCCGGTCTCGATGTTATAGAAGATTTGTAGTAATTACTTAAAATCAGCAACAGTTTTGGGAAGAATCAAAAAAAGGAGAGGAATTCCAAACCCTCGTTTTTGATTCTTCCTTTCTAATAAAGAAGGTAAATCTAATGAATGTATCGGGAGAATTTGTCTTTCAGCGAATCGAGGAAATCTATTCAGAGGACTCGACTAACGACGAAAAACTGCGTAAATTAAGAATAACCACCGAGGAGATGCTAAGGTCTCTGATCAGGGATCACGGTGTAAGAATTTCTCAATTGAGCCACATGGCTGTCTATCTTTTCGATAAAAATCCTGAAGCAAAAAAACACGAAGACGAATTTTTTGGTTTCGTCAAAATTGCGAACAAAGCCTCACATAACTACCCTTACAATTGTCCCGATGATCAGTTATTAGCCGGAATAAAGGCTCTCGCACTGGCTGTCTCGTCCCTGCTGGACACACCTGTTTCTGAATCAATCCAGACATTGTACTCAAATAAAGAATTACCGCTGCTGCGGTTCAAAGGATTGCAAAACAAGGAGATCGTCGAATTTGTTCAGGCAACAATAAAAAAAGTAGTCAAGAAAAAGCAGGAACCGGATGGTAAAAACTACATTTTATTGTTTTGTTTCTCGGAGGAAATGGGTGATTTTTCAGTCATTATTTATGAAAATCAGAGACAGCCAAATAACAATCTTCCACCCGCCAAAAATCTTTATGAATGGGGTGAGTTTATACCTGAATATACTCAGGTAAATTTTTTCTATATCTTGCAGAACAAGGAAAGACCCGACCAGTACTCCCTCGATTTTTCAAAGACCATGATTGTTCTCGAGCCTGATTTTCTTCTTGAGGCGAAGGACATTGGTACTCTTTTTTATGGTACAGACAGAAGCCCTGCTACTTACATCATCGAAAAACTCCTGCCCCAGGAAAATAATTCGGCGATGTTCAAAGGTAATCTCGTAAATAATCTTCTTGATGAGTATCTTTACGACGACAATGTGGAATTCGAGGAGTCGTTTGCCCGGTTTATCAATGAAAATCTGATTTCTGCCGCTACCTTTAAAGATGACCTTCCTAAAGTAAAAACAGAGGTACTGAGTGTACATGTCCCTCGAATAAAAGCCGAACTTCCGAAATTGCGTGGTACGGAAGGGGAGTTTACGGTAATAACCGAGCCGACATTTTATTCTGCACTTTTTGGAATAACAGGACGACTTGATATTCTTCAATCCTCGAACACTGAACCCAAAAGGAAAAATGTACTCGAGCTTAAATCAGGTTTGCCAAACTCATCAGGTGTATGGAAAAGTGAGGAAATGCAGGTAACCGCGTATAATCTTCTTATGCAATCAACCTACGGATTCGACAGACTGGGCGACAGTGCAATCTTTTATACCAAAGCGAGTACCAACCATTTCAGAAATGTCTCCGTAATGGCTCAAAAATCGATCGAATTTCTTACGGGCAGGAATGAGATCTTCCTCGTCCTGAACATGCTGAGAAAAAATGACGACAGACTTTTTGCTCGCCTGATGACTTTTGATCCTCCAAAATTCAACAAATTTGCCCCGGCGAAAATCGAAAAATTCCGAAAGAACTACCTGGCGGCCTCACCTCTCGAGCAAAAGTATTACCGCGCCTGCGTATCATTCATGATAAACGAGCTGTTTGACAGCAAAATTTCCTCTAATGACAGTGAGCAGACCGATTCCAGTTTTGCTTCTCTTTGGAGACAACAGCCGGCAATTAAGGAGGATTTTCAGTTCAGTCTCATTAGAGGATTAAAGTTCAGTCACCATGATGTGGAAAAGAACTCTTTCGTTTTCGACAGAACAATTCAAAAAGTATCTAAATTCAGGGAATCTGATCTGATTATCCTCTATCCACATGATGAATATGAGCTTGAGCCCTTAAAATGTCAGATTTTAAAGGGAACAATTGCCGAACTGACAAACGAGAAAGTTGCAGTGAAACTTTTTAACAAGCAGCTCGACAGATCTGTGTTCACCACCGGGAAATATTTTGCAATCGAACCTGATTACAAAGATTCGGGCATCATAAGCACGGTCAGGATGATGTTCAGCTTTCTCGAGGCCGATACAAGGAAGAAGGAATTATTGCTTGGTCTCAGGGAACCTGTCTCCGGAGAGATGCAATCAATCAATGAAACCGGAATGCAGCAAAGTCAGGCAGAAAATGTAAAAAAAGCTCTTGCATCGCGAGATTATTACCTGCTTCAGGGACCTCCGGGGACAGGAAAAACTTCAATGGCACTTATGTCGATTATCAACGCAATCCTTGCCGGAGATGAAGAGGAAACAGTTACAATTCTTGCCTTTACCAACAAAGCCATAAAGGAAGTATGCAGGAAACTTCAGGAGGCAGGTATTCCATATCTCTTCAACAGTGCCAGCGAGGAGGATGCCAGTTCACTTAAAACTCTGGTGAAGACCCATAATCTGGAGAGTTTCGAAAAGTACATAAAAGGCATTCGGGTAGTTACATCCACCGTGGCGTCATTTGTTAGAAACAGCAAGGATCTGAGTTCCTTCTTTAAGTTCGATACACTCATCGTAGACGAAGCGAGTCAATTGCTGGAACCACAACTTGCCGGTATTATTGTCAATTTCCGGAGATTTATCCTGATAGGTGATCAGAATCAGTTACCTGCCGTCACGGTTCAGGGAGATGCAAACACTGTGATTACTGATTCAGACTTAAACGGAGCAGGGATCATGGATATGAAAGTTTCACTCTTCGAGAGGATGTTTTATAATGCCGTCTCAAAGGGCTGGACCCACGCTTACGGTACACTCAAAGAACAATTCAGGATGCATGAAGTAATAATGGACCTCATAAACCATTATTATCACGGGAATCTGAAGTGCGCGCTACAGGGAAGAGACAGTTTGACCTCTGTTTATCCTAATCCTGACGGATCATCTCTTTCGGATATTCTGACGGGAAACAGGTTGATATTTATTGAGACCCAATATTCCAAAACAGGTAAAATGAATGAGTCTGAGTCTGAGATTGTAAGTAAAATTGTAGGAAAGATCAAGGAAATTTCAGCACTTCCGAATAATGAACTCCCGAACATCGGCATTATCACCCCTTGGAGGGCACAGATTGCAGCCATAAACCAAAGACTCGAAACGGAAGGAATAACCGGACTCCCGGTGGACACTGTTGAAAGATTTCAGGGGTCTGAAAACAAAATCATAATTTATTCGACATCCGTCTCCAATACTTCCCAACTCGAAAGGCTCGGTTCCTTTGGTAAAAACAAAAGTGTGGAGAATGAAGTCGAGGTGGATAGAAAACTGAATGTTGTCCTCAGTCGTGCACAGGAACAACTAATTATACTTGGTTCAGTCTCTGTCTTAAGAACTTCGATTCACTACCGAAAACTTATTGAGACGATACGCGAAAAAGGGAGGTTTATTTCGACCACTGAGCGAAAGAAAATTTTCGGAACCTGATTTGCCGTTCCTTTGTATAACCTTTATGTTAAAAAAATAAAGGAATTCAATGAGAAAGCTCGGCATTTTATTGTGGTTCGGTTTCATGCTCTCCTCGGCAACTTTTGCCCAGGAAATTCTTGCATCCAAGCCGAACCAGACCGGTATTAAATCGCCATTTAAAACAGATTTTTCTGCAACCTTTGCAAGCAGCAACAATGCCCTCGCAAAGGTGGCACAACTTCTTGAATCGGGAAGATCACACAAGAGCGTGGAGACACTTCTTAGTGCAGCACTTATTCTTTTTATGGAAGAGAAATGCTCGGGTGTTAAGGCATCCATAACCGGACTTTCTGTGTTGCAGGAGGCTACAACCTTGGCGCTAAAAGCAAAAAATAAAAAACTCCTGAAGCTCGTCGCCTCATTCTGGGAAGATCCCGGATTTGGAAATAACCAAAATTACGCTTCCGAACTGACTTACGACGAGTAAAAAGGTTCTGAAATACCTTTTACTCTCTTAAAGTGCGTTCTAATTTATATTAATTATGAAAAACAGTTTGGAATTAATCAATAAATAGATTAATTTAAGTTCCTCTCCAATTTGATTATTTTTTTTAGGGTCAAAATCAGAAAGTTCCGTCATTTTTTTAAGATGTTAACTGAATCACACGACATCAATTTTCAGTTAAACTTCAGGAACAATGAAATATCAATCGAAGTGTAAATGACAGAAATAAATTTGAATTTATTTTTATTAAAAATCAATCATCATCAATCACCAACAACAAAGGTATCACAATGAAAATCAACACCAGATTTTTCGCATTCGCACTGGCAGCTCTTTTTCTGCTCAACTTTGCAGGTTTTTCTCAGAAACCACCAAAGATCATCAAGAGCCCCACAAATGTTGCCGCAAATACTGTCAATGTAAACAAGATCGATTTCAAAGCCGAATTCGGTTCATCCAACAGTGCTCTCTCGAAACTTGGAGAGATAATCAGTGACGGCAGAAGAGACGGCGATGTAAAAGCCCTCGTTTCAGCAGCCATGATCCTCTTCATGGAAGAAGCAGCCACAGGGAAGAAAGCTTCCGTAACCGGAAAAGCACTTCTTGAAGAAGCAACCACAAAAGCCACGAATCAGAACAACTACCAGGCTCTCATAGCATGTTCAGATGCATGGGGTGCAAAAACCCTCGGCAACGATGCTGCAAAATCAACAGAACTTGCAAAACTCGCCGCTGCTGTAAAAGGTAAATCAGGTAAAAGCTTAAGAGGTCCAGGAGCCAAAGAGTGCACACTCCAGATAGAGAACTACTCGACCTACAAGATTCACATCTATGTTGACGATGTATTCATGGGATCAGTAGAACCCGGCCAGTACATTAAATTCCAGCAGGTAGGTTCAGGTACAACCAAACTATATGCAGAGACAGATTATGTAAAAGATCCAACCTCAGGAGAAGACACCTACTTCTACTGGCAGGGAGAGATCAACCTGAAGTCATACAAGGATGAACTCCCCGACTTCACATGGCAGTTACAATAGCCAATCGATCTCAAACAAAAATTGAAAAAGGTTGTCACGAAAGTGGCAACCTTTTTTTTATTCTTCAATCCCTCAATAATCGGGCGAAATCTTTGTTACTCTCGTTGATTTGAAAGAGACGATTACGGTGGTTCCGATGCCTTCACTGCTTTTGATTGAAATTGTGGCATTATTTAAATCGACGAGTTTTTTTACAATAGGGAGGCCCAGACCGAGTCCCTCGTAGCCTCTGTCGAGACCGGATTCCTGCTGGGAGTATGGTTCGAAGAGCCGCTTTTGGTAGGTTTCAGAAATCCCGATTCCTGTATCCTCAATTTTAACGCAGATATCGGGAGAATTTTCAAATATTTCAATGCTTATCTTCCCGAATTGCGTAAATTTTACAGCATTATCGAGCAGGTGCACGAAGATGGCGAGGACACTGTTTTCATCAGCAAGAATGGTGTCTTTGGCGGTAGAGGATTTAAGTTTGAGGATCAAACCTTTTGCAGATGCCAGAGGTTTGTACTGCTTTTCGATATTTGTCAGGATGTTGGTCAGTCTAAATTGTGTCGGTCTGATTTCCTGATCCCCGTGCTGAAGCCTCGTGAAGTTCAGAATCATATCGACAGTATTAATCAGTCTTTTAGTTGATTTTTCAAGACCTTTGAATACAAAATCATAGTCTTGATCGTCCGAATTTTCCACAAGTTCCTGAACGATGCTGGTTAAACCGAGAATACCGTTAAGAGGAGTTCTGATTTCATGTGAAAGGTTTTCGATAAAGGTATCCTTTAGTTTATTGGCAGCTTCAGCACTCTCCTTTGCTTTGATAAGTCCCGTCTGCAGTTCCTTTAACTCACTGATATCGATCAGCGAAAGGAGAACAACAAAATCTTCTCCTCTGGAAATCCTTGAAGTGGAGCCGAGAAGAGAGACGGATTTGGTTTCACCTCCGTGCAATACAGTGGTTTGCAGTTCAATATCCCTCAAACTTTCTCCTGTCTCAAGCGTCCTTTTCAGTGCGAGTCGCAGACTGCATTCACCGCATCTCTTTCCAAAACCGCAGCCCCTCGGATCATCCAGGGCATTGATGCATCCGAAAACCCCACATGCTTTGTCCGAAAGAATAAGTGACTGGTCGGGCCAACCGGTTGCTTCGCAGAAAGCCCTGTTGCCTGTGAGAACCCTTCTGTTAGCGTCCACAGTGCAAATCATCGAGGGTGAGCAGTCGTAGATCGCCTGCAACTCGTTTTTTTGAGCCTTCAATTCGTTTTCATGTTCAATTCGATAGGTTATATCGTTCGTAATTACTATAAATTCGCCGTTTTCCGGATTAAGGGAAGTTTTCGAGTTGGTCCAGTAAAATTCTCCGTTCTTAGCCCTGATTCTGTGTTCCATGCTCTGACTTATGCCGGTTGAAAGTATTTGTCCGAGTTTCTCCAGAACGGCAGGTACTTCATTTCTGTCGAGGAAATATTTGAAGTGTCTCCCTGTTAATTCTTCGGGGAAGTAGCCGTAGAGTTTGGTAACGCTGGGGGAGACATATTTGATTATACCCGAAGTGTTCATTGTGATAATTACATCACTGATGTTTGCGAGTATCACTGCGGTATCCCGTTCCGCCTTAACTTTATCCGACACTGAAAAACCGATACACACCACTTCAGAAACGCCACCTTTTCCATCTGAAAATGCAGTGAATTCCCATTCAGTGGCATTAATTCTGTTGTTTTTGTATGGTTTTCTTAAGGTTACTTTACACGGGACTCCCGGATTGGTACAGCATTTTATAACTGATTCCATACATTTTGCTCTGTCTTCCTCAATCAAAGTCATCAAAGAAGGTGTACCCAGAATTTCTTCTCTTATGAGTCCGAATGCCTGACAAAATGAGTCGTTCACATATGTATAATTTCCATTCGCATCAGTCTTCATTACATATATGAGATCGGAAGATTCAAGACTTTGAATGATTATGTCGCCCGTCTGCATCACAGTGCGAGAGTCTTTACTTTTTGAGGGAAATGCGGATTCATCTGTTCCCAACCCGCTGTCTGCCGGAATAGAATTGTCGGTATTGGAAACATTTTGGGCCATCGGAATACTTCCAATCTTTTTGATGGGGAATGCAAAAGATATTAAGTACAAAATAATCAAATTTGGGAAAAAGGCCAAGATAAAGGGGGAATTATTTCACGGATTTTTTTAATGCTAAATCACTTTACCAAAATAATGCACCAATTATCCAAGAGAATTCCTTACAATGGACAATTATTTCTATTTTTGTGGTTGTATGAAGAGAAAATTTGTAATATCAGAGTATCCGAGATAAATGAGAACACCCGAAAACCGGTTCGCCATAATACTGTTTGTTGCGATACTGCTCCCTTCTATCATGTACTCGGCGTATGAATTCACAAAATTGAATCAGAACGAGGAGCAGATACTCCAGATATACAACAGTCAGCTTGAAGCTGTTCTATTCTCAATAAACCAGTATTCCGAGGATGTACTCACAAGTTGGGCAGTTAAATTGCGAAATGCTCTTTCTTCCGGAAGGACAGATGAGGTCAATGTAACACTCAACGATTTTCTTAAAGACAAACCGCCTGTAAAATATATCAGCATCATTTCCGGCACTTCAAATTACATTTATCCACCCTCGAGAAGTGACTCCCTCTATCGTCTTGTGGATTCTGTAATTCAACTCAGAAGGCCCAAGCTCGACCGGTTGAAGGTATTCCTTAAACAGGGATATTCGAAGCTTGAGCCGTTCTATGTCCCGTTAGATACACCCCTTGTTTCTCTTTACTTTGTGCCCGATACCCTGAATGGCAGTAATCTGCTCTATGGAATTCTGATTCAACCTGAAAATTTTGTAAGGGACATTCTAAAAAACAAGGTTCAGCAGGTTGCGGGTAACGATTTCACCATCCCGGTCATCAACGGTGTCAGGGATTCGATTATTGCCGGTCCCGACTCGCTTCTGGCATCTCAGTTCACCATCAGAAAAGAACTTTGGTTTCTACCCGGCTATTATATTGGCATCAGTCCCAAAGGAAAGACAATAGATGAACTGGTATATGAGCGGGCGTGGAGAAGCTATGCTCTGATATTCATATTAAACCTGGTTATTATTGTCGGTGTATGGGTGGTATTTAAAAACATTAAAAAAGCGTTTGAGCTTGTCAGGCTTAAAAGTGATTTTGTCTCAAATGTATCTCATGAACTTCGAACGCCTTTGGCTTTGATTTCGATGTTTTCGGAAACTCTGGAGCTCGGGAGGGTTCGGAGTGACAGCCGGCGTGAGGAATATTACAAAATCATCAGCCAGGAAGCTCAAAGACTTTCAAAAATTGTAAACAGGCTACTGAATTTTTCACAAACTGAGGCCGGAAAGAGAAAGTACCACTTCGATTATGTGGATGTGAACGATGTTTGTGCAAAAGTTTATGAGACCTACAAGTTTCACCTTGAGCATAACGGATTCAAATTCAGCTATTTCGAGGGGAAGGATATTCCCGTTATAATTGCCGATTATGAAGCACTTTCCGAAACTGTAATCAACCTTATCGATAATGCGGCAAAATACAGCCGTGACAAAAAAAATATTGAATTACACACCGGATATTCAGAATCAGGTGTTTTTATTGAAGTAAGAGACCAAGGGATCGGAATCAAGGAAAAACACCAGAAAAAGATTTTTGAGAAATTTTACCGTGAGAACACCGGGCCCGTTCACAACACAAAAGGAGCAGGTCTCGGGCTGAGTCTTGTAAAACACATTATGGAAGATCATAAAGGGAAAATTGAACTTTTCAGCACTTATGGGAGAGGAAGCATGTTTCGTCTTCTTTTTCCTCTAAAAGCCAATCAAAAATTGCAACAATCATTAAATAATGGCATCGAAAATGATAAAGATATTAATAGTTGAAGACGAACCTAATATGCGTATGGGATTGCGGGACAATCTCGAGTTCGAAGGGTATGAAGTGGATCTCGCCTCGGATGGTGAGGAAGGGCTTGAAAAAGCCACTACAGAAAAATACAGCCTGATTCTGCTGGATGTGATGTTGCCAAAAGTTTCCGGGTTTGAAATATGCAAACAGGCGAGGGCAAAAGGCGTAAAAACCCCGATTATTCTTATTACAGCGAAAGGGGAGGAGATAGACAAGGTTCTTGGTCTCGAACTGGGAGCCGATGATTATGTGACGAAGCCTTTCAGCCTTAGAGAACTGCTTGCACGAATAAAAGCGGTATTGAGGAGGGGGACAGGTGAAACCGAGCCCGAGGATGAAGCCGATATCGGTCTGCTCCATGTTAACTTTAAAACCTACTCCGCCTTTGTCGATGGGAAACCCGTCCAGATGTCACACAAGGAATATGAGATACTTAAATACTTGTGGCAGAACAAAAACAACACCGTGAGTCGGGACAATCTTCTTAACGACATCTGGGGTTACGAAGAAAACCCCACAACGAGAACTGTTGACAATTTCATTCTGAAACTGAGACAAAAGATTGAAGTGGACTCCAATCATCCTAAGATCATTTTAACAGTTCATGGAATTGGATATAAACTGATAACGAACTAGTCAGTGTAGAATATCTGTTTCAGCCTTCTTATTTTGTAAAGTGCCGAGAGGAGGAAATCCTGAATTGACTGGTACTCAAGCAGGTCTTTGATTACGAAAGCTTCGGCAAAGACGAGTATGTCTTCATTGAGTTCCATGATTCGACGGTTTATTGGCTCCCATTGTGTCTTGAAGAGATAACCTTCTCTTGCCCATGCCTCCTGTTTAAGGAGGTTTTTTATGCGGGCATCCATGCTCAGTGACCCGATACCATGTCCATTATCTGAAAGGTCGAACGACTTTATTTCATAAAAGCGGAAGTTGTCAGCTCTTACTGAGAGTTGTGCTATATCTTTCAGGTAAAGATCTTTGTAACATACCCACCTGATTTCCTCAAGATTTTTTGTTTCGGGGGGGAGTGAATTCAGCACTTCGAGTGTTCTGTCAGCATATTTTGAGAGCACCGGGTGGTTCCTCTCGTGCAAATCTTCGAGCGCAAATATGATGGATCCGTTGTTTATACCAATCCCTCTTTCATCGAGAAATTCGGCAACATATTTTATAATCAAATCGTAATGGTTTGTAAGTATGGCAATTCCTTCCCTTAGTTCTGAAGGGATATATTTTTCAATAAATTCTTCGTATCTGTCGAATCCGTAATGAATCCCGTAATCGTCCACTGCTTTGTAGAGGATATCCTCGATGAGATCATGGCCGACAGCGATGGCGGAATATAATTTGGATCCTGGATCGTTGATATTTATGATGGAAGCAATTGCACCGACCCTGTTGACATGTGCAGCGGATGGGAGCCCGCATTTTCTAAACATGCGGTATTTTCTGAATTGTTCGAACACCTTAAAAGCGAAGCCGGAATATTCACCGTAAAACTCATCGATATATTTCATATCCGGAGTCTGTCCCGTCAGGAGCTGACTGTGAAGGTTTTGATATGATACTGTATTTTCAACTTTGGATCGGGCATCAGAGATGTCTGTCGGAGCTTCATAAATGTGAGCCCTCACATTCTTCCCGGAGATAAGATTCTGACCGAGATAAATCTCGATATCTTTCATCGCAATCTTTGCAAGATCGATCGGATAGAGTCTTGACAGCAGATTGTAGTCAGGTACCTGAAGTTGTTTTAGGGCGGTAAGGATTTCTTTGGCAATGGCAAACCGCTTATCATCGATTAGAGCTTTTATTTCTCGCGAGTATCGCATAATATAATCCAAAAAATTAAACCCAATAAAAGAAAAATTCTTTAAAAAAGCAAAGCCCCTCTCGGGGGCTTATAAAACTTTAAGTTGAATCACCGGAATTTTATTTCGTGATCATCCTTCTTACTCCTTGGGAGGATCGGTTCTATTTTGTCATCCAGCAGAATTTTTCTCTCTATTGAATCAGGGTCTTCCAGTACGACACCGGCAGCTGACTGCTCGACCGAATGGTCAACTCTGCTCCGTGCAATTTGCTGATAAATGATAACCACAACGATGATCACGAAGGAAATACCAAAGACGATCAACAAAAGCAAACTCAGACCTGATGATAGCTGGTCCATTCTTCAGCCTCCGAAGAGAAATTTTTGGTTAATGGGGAAAAAACTCGATTAATACCACAATGTACGAAAAAAAAATATGTTTGTCAACAGGTAAGTGCTTGAAATTAAAAGAGTATCGAACTGAGCAGACCTTCTTTATATTTACTGTTCACAGTCTTGTCAACCGGGAATGACCGGTTGTTGTCGATAAACTTCAGGAAGTCCAACCCTCCTTCAGATGCTTCGAACTCACCATTCGCAGCAATGAAGGCCCAGTCTCCTGACCCGAAGAAATAGAGTGTACCAAGCTGGCTCCCGGAGGCCGCATCCAATATATACAGCCCTCTGTCTGCTGAAGAAGCAAGTAGCAGTTTGGAATTTCCCGAGAACTCAAGGGCATCTATCGGACCAAATGCGATGTCCACCATCCTGGGTGCCAGGGTGTCGAACACTTTCTGAATAAAGAAATAGTTGGTGTTTTCGCTCGAAACAGCAACATATTCACCTGACGGTGAGAATGCGACCAGAGAAGAAGAATTCTGATAGCTTAAACGGCCCGCTTTTTTGGAAAAATTTTCTGTGTTAAAAAAATTGAGGTCGCCATTTCCTGAGGTGGAAACAAGTTCTTTACCCTTTTTAATAAAACTGATACCTGTGACGGGTGAGTTGAAATCACCGAATTTTTTAATAAGGCTTTCAGAATTGATGTCCCACAAGTAAATATTACCTTCTACTCCACCTGCTGCCATCAATTTCCCGTCATCGCTTACAGAGATGGTACCTATCGATTTTTGTGGACCGGAAAAAGTTTTTAATCTGCTCCCATCCATAATATCCCAGAATTTGATCGTATGATTTTCTGACTCGGCGGCAAGCTGACGGTCCGTTTTACTCCATTTAATCACATTAATAAATGTACCCGGCTTCCCCGAAATGGTAGTGATTTCGGTTGCGTCGGAGGTATTATAAATTCTGATAGTCTCATCCAGTGTTCCATAAGCAAAGTGAGTGCCTGAAGGAGAAATATCCATGGCCGATATTAAGCCATCCCAGGTTTGCAGATATTTTCGTGGCTCTCCACTGAATTTATTCCATATGTGAAAAGAAGAATTGTTGGTTGCCATCAGCAGTATCGAATTATCTGCGCTGAACTTAATTTGCGTTACCTTTTCGACAACAGGTTCATGAGAGTTGATAACTTTTTGAGTGGGGATTTCAAACTGTACTATTGTATTATCGAAATAAGCCACGGCAAGTCTTTTGTCATCTCCCGAAATTGCTAATGCTGTAATGTCTCCCATCGGTTTGTGCGAAAAAACTTCGGATTTATTTACCAGGTCATATCCTGAAATTTTAATATCACTAAGGAAATAAACAAAAAAGTTTGAATTGTTGAAAAATGCAACTCTTGGGGGCAATCCTGTCTCACCCCTTGTGCTGAAAACAATCGACCTGTTACTCACATTCCAGACATAGATTACAGAATCATCAGTAATTCCAGCCAGATATTTGCCGTCGGGTGAGAATATGAGTTCATGAAAACTGTTTTTTGAGCTCTGAAACATTTTCCCAATTACCGAGAGGTCTTCACCGTTTATAAGGAAGACTTCACCCGATGGATCAGCAACAGCAAAAATTTCTACATCTTTTTGAAAATTGATTGCGGCAATATCTGCAACAGGGAGGGTGCCTCTTTCCACAGGGCTATCGTCTTCTTCAAGATCGCAGGTAAAAAGCTTCGAATCCGGAGTTACAAAAAGGAGGACACTTTCAGATTTATCCAGAAACATATCTGATTTATAACCACCGGGAATTTCAGCATTTAAAAGCTGTTCACCAGTTAACCAGTCCCACACCGAGAAGGAATTATCCTCCGATCTGCTAATGATTCTTTTATTTCCATCGGCAACATTAAATGAAACCACAGCCTTTCCATGACCGCCAAAGATATTCAACTGGTCGAGTGTGGCTGCGTCCCACATAATGATCGTGTTATCTTCTGATGAAGAAAAAATAAACCTGCCATCACCGGAAAATGCAAGAGCATTGATCGTGCCTGCGTGACCGAGTTGAGGGAGTATATATCCTTTTTGTGCTGCAATGGTAATACATGCAGTTATAACTATAAAAAATAATTTACGGGTTTTTGGCATATTACGGTTAAAAAAAATAAAATCCTGAATATCAAAATGTAATTTAAGATTCCACGGGACATTTGTATTGACCGAAGTCACTTTCTTGGGGGAAAGTAAAAAAAATGTAAGATTCTGACGCGGCATTTCAGTTTTCCGGCATTTTAGCCGTTCAATCAGAAAAGTAAGATACAAAAAAAAAAGTTGAATAAAAATCGAATTAACGAATAAATGTTTTTTTCGTTATCTTAAAAATTGTTAATTTTATACTCGTATGAATGAAACATTTTTATTCGAAACATTTTCAGAATTAAACAAGTATAATTAACCAGATATAGGAGTTAACTGTGAGTAAACAATCACCTCTAAAAGCATTCTTTTCGGGATTTGCAGCTGTTGCCATTCCTGTGCTTTTTGTAATTGCAGTTTTGATTTACATGTTCGTAATGGGTAACCCGGAGAATTTCCAGGGAAACGATCCTTCCAAGGATCCTAAAGTTGGAAACTATCTCGGAATGGTTTATAAAGGCGGTTTTATTGTACCGATTCTTATGACCATGTTCCTTTCAGTATGGACATTCGCTGTAGAGAGATTTATAGTAATCCGTAAAGCCAGAGGAAAAGGAAATGTTGCTAATTTTATAGCTAAAGTCTATTCACTTCTTTCAGGAAAAGAAGCTGATCTTGAAGTGGCTATCAATGAATGTGACAAACAGAGAGGTTCAGTAGCCAATGTTGTAAAAGCCGGTCTTCTCAAATACAAAGAAATGTTGAATGAAACCGGACTTACAAAGGATCAAAAAGTTGTTGCAATCAAACAGGAATTTGAAGAAGCTACATCACTTGAGCTTCCTGTTCTCGAACAGAATCTTGTAATCCTGTCGACCCTTGCAAACCTGTCGACCCTCGTTGGTCTGTTAGGAACGGTATTGGGTATGATCAGAGCGTTCGCTGCTCTTGCAAACGCAGGCGCACCGGATGCATCAGCACTCGCAACAGGTATCTCAGAGGCGCTCATTAATACAGCTTTTGGTATCGGTTCATCAGCTTTCGCTATCGTATTCTATAACTATTTCACGACTAAAATCGACAAAATGACTTATAGCATCGATGAAGCCGGTGTTGCCATTACACAGCAATTTATTGCAAAAAACAAATAAAAATGTGAGTTAACAAATGCCAAAGGTAAAAATACCTCGTAAGAGCACGCTGGTTGACATGACGGCTATGTGTGATGTGTCATTCTTGCTTCTTACATTTTTTATTTTGACAACCCAGTTCAAACCTGACGAGGCAGTAACTGTTCAGACTCCGGGGTCGATCTCAAAATCGAAGTTGCCGGATGTGGATGTGTTTACTATTACCATCGATTCAGCCGGAAGGACATTCTTCGGAATCTATAACCACGAAGTATTGAAAAAGACGGTAATGGCTGCCATGAACGACGCATATGATCTCGGGTTGACAAATGAAGAGATTAATGCTTTCGGAAAGATTGGAAGTTTCGGAACTTCTTTGAGTAACTTCAAAAAGTTGTTGAAAGCAGAATCTTTCGAGCGAAAGAACAAGGAGTTCATGGGTGGTATCCCCATTGACACAGCTAATAACGAGCTCGGAAAGTGGGTTACAAACAGTTTGGATGCCTGGTATATAATGCAGGGAGTCACGACTAAAAAAGTGCCCAGCGTTGCCATAAAAGGACATAAAAATGCAGGTTACCCCGTTATCAAGAGAATCATTGCGATTCTTCAGGAGGAAAACCTTAACAAGTTCAAGTTTGTAACAGAGCTGAAAGCTAAGAATTAGAAAAGGATATTGAAAAATGGCTGAACTGGATACCTCGGCGAAGGGGGGACATGGTAAAGGTAAAAAGAAAGGACCCAAGAAAGCGTCTACGCGTATAGACTTGACACCAATGGTGGATCTGGCTTTCTTGCTCGTTACTTTCTTTATGCTTACCACAACCTTCAGCAAGCCGCAAGTAATGGACATTGTGATGCCTGTTAAAGATAAAGAACAACAGGAGGAACAGAAAATAAATCAGACCGAGTTAAGGCAGAGTGAGGCTATGACCATCATCATTGGTGGTAAAGACACGCTCATCTATTATTTCGGTTTGGATACAGCTAAAACCGTATCGATACCTCAGTTCGAACCAAGGAACAAGGCTGCATACGAAAAATTAAGAGCTGATATTGCCAAAAAGCAAAATGAGCTTGAAACGGATGATGACCCGAAAACAAAGAAAACAAATTTGTTTGTTGTTATCAAACCTACTGATAAGTCGTCATATCAAAACCTGGTTGATGTGCTGGATATGATGAATTTTACTGAAGTGAAGAAATACGCCATAGTTGACGTTGCGGAGTCTGACTTGAGTATTTACAATAACCGTAAAAAGTGAGAGTGTAAAATGGCAAAAGTTGATTTAACTGATATAGTTTTTGCTCTGAAAAACAAGGAATACGGTGCCTATGTTTTTCGTAAACTATACGGCAAGTTCGTGACTATAGCTCTCATTATTACTGCACTTTTCTTTAGTACTGCAATCTCGATGCCGATGATTATCAACGCTATCGAGAAAAGTACTGCAAGCGACCAGAAGTCAGTAACGATGGATGTGAAAGCTCAACTCCAGAACATGAAGAAGCAGAAGGAGAAAGAGAAGAGAGAGACAGTCTTCAAAGAACAGGAGAAAAAAGCTCCTGAAAGAGCCTCTGTCAAATTTACTCCTCCTGTTATCAAGCCGGATGATCAGGTAAAAGAGGAAGCTCCTCCAACAGTTGAAGAACTGAAGGATAAAAATGTCGGTACTGTTACCCGTCAGGGTGTTGATGGTAACGGCGATATCCGTGGAGATGCTGATGTTGAATTTACCGATGGTCTCGATGACAAGAAACCCGATGTTTCCAAGGAAGATGTGAAGAAAGACACGAAAGATGAAGTCTTTACATTCGCCGAAGAAATGCCTTCCTTCCCTGGTGGAGATGGTGCGCTGTATGCTTTCTTAGGACAGAATATAGCTTATCCTGAAATTGCCAAGAGAGCTGGCGTCGAGGGTCAGGTTATTGTTACCTTTACAGTATCAAAAACCGGTCAGATCTCTTCTCCAAGAGTTGCTCGTGGTATCGGTGGTGGCTGCGACGAAGAAGCTCTTCGTGTGGTCATGATGATGCCCCGTTGGAATCCCGGTAAGCAAAACGGTCAGCCTGTGAATGTTCAGGTAACTGTTCCTATCAGATTCCAGTTGCAATAGTATCTCTAATCCGTAAAATCAGAGACTAAATTAAAAAGCCCCGGCAACAACCGGGGCTTTTTTAGGTAAATACGGTTTAATTTGTTAAATTTGCAGTCCGAATTATATTGCCCCCGTAGCTCAGTGGATAGAGCATTGGTTTCCGGAGCCATGTGCGCAGGTTCGATTCCTGCCGGGGGTACCATTTTTAGGTATTAGGTGTTAGGTATTAGGTATTAATTGGGTTTTAATTCACTTCTCGCCGACTACAGTAATACTGAATATTCCCGCACCGCTTTCCCTGAATTCTTTTAATGCTGCCTCATCAAGATACTTTTGAAGCAGATCATCGGGAAGTGTAATCCGTTTGCTTTTCTTTATTTCGATGTTTTTGAATCCGGCATTTTTTATTACTTCAAGATATTCTTCCCGCTGAAGAGCACCGGCTACACAACCCGCGTAGAGAGTTGCAGACTCTTTCAACTCATCCCTAAGCTCTCCCTGAAGCACCACATCCGACATGCAGAAATGTCCACCCGGTTTCATTGTTCTGTAAACTTCACTGAATGCTTTTTCTTTGTCGGGAACAAGGTTCAGTACACAGTTTGATACAATTACATCAGCGAGTCCATCATCAAATGGAATCTCCAAATGTCCCATCAAAAAAATGATATGGCTTTTCTTTTTTTTGTAAACAAATTCAAGAAAAGTTTCAAAAAAAGTTTTTTAATGCTATTTTTTGCATCAGTTACCTCTTGAAACTGACAAATCGACACTTTGGAGCGAGCCTTTTCTAAAATCGTTTATCTGCCAACATTCTGATTCTTATTAAATTAAAATTTGCTTAAGATATTCATATAGAGCGCTACCGATAGTGGAAGTTCCGATCGCAAATCCAGATTCTTTCAAGATATCAAAAACTGATTTTAGAGATGATTGATTAGTGATGTCGAGTGATTTTATGGTCTCTTTTATCTGTGGTGCAATATTGCCGTGATTCACAGGGTGATCATTGTCGTATTGTATAAGTGCTTCAATTTTCTTTTCAGGGGGCATTTCATCAAGCAGTAGTCGAATAAGTTTGAGCAAAGAGTCATTCATAACAGAATGACTAAAAATACCACCATGATTTTCACCAATTATGTTAATTTGAGCATTCTCTCCAATTGGTCCATTAAACATAACACTTGGGTTTTTAGTAGATGAATCCTTTTTTGTTTTATCCTTCATGATATTATCTCCAAATTGTTTGATACCATTTACGATTATAATGTTAGCTTCTTCAAAAAGATTATATTCTCCTTCATTAGCATATAAGGGATCTAAATGCAACTTCGATAATTCTTCACTGAATTGATTCTTCAAACCATATAAATCAATGAATATCTTATCAATGGATTTAATTATAGTTTTTATTTTAATTAAATTATCATCGGTAATGGAATCAAATCCACTTTCATAATCGAGTAGATGCACCCTCTGTTCGCAGAGTTCTTGCAATTTCCTTGCTTCGAAATCAAGTACAAGATATGGAATCCCCTCGACAAATAATTCATCATGCAGCGTTTTAAGGGGATCGGAATTATCATCAACATTGATTAGAAAGAGGAAGCGCGCTGCTAAAGACTTAAAGGTTGAAAAAGTTCCTTCTTTTGAGAATGCCATAAAGTCGGACTCTTTTATTTCTGATAGCTTTTTTTGATATTTGCTTATAAGTTTATCGGTTTTCTGATCATATTTATCCGAAAATGATATTATCTTTTGACAAGACTTAAAGAAATCATCTGCCTCGATAAAAGATATATATTTCCTAAAGTAATAAAGATCTAACAGGGATTCGTCATTAAAATCAGCGATAGTTTTTTCGTACCATTTTTTTCCAAATTTAGGAGCTAGGCTGTCGGCTATTGATAACATCCCCTTACTCCGTTTCGTATGAACTTGATGATACTCGCTTGCTGCCGTCTTACTTAGAAATAATAATAAGTTGCCCGGATGAACTAAGCAATCAACATCTTGGGAACTAGAGAAGGATGTTTTTAAACTTCTATTCCATAATATCCATTCAACTTTACAGATATCAGAGAGTAACGCTCGAAGAGGTTTTAATTTTTTATCGGTTAAGTGCCTTAAATTTTTCATAATTATTGCTCATAAATAAATATGTAGATCGAATAAAGTTGTCCATGGTAAATAATTTACTAGTAAAATGTTCAATTAGTTCACGTAGCTTGAAAGAGTTAAATACATAATTTGTATGGATGAGAATGTTTAGGACAATAATCGATTATTTCGTTAAGATAGATTTGTGTTGATCAACAGCATCATTATGTTTCTGAGACTCGGCAATTTCTATGAATGACCTCTCTAAGATATAATTGTCCTCACTCTCTTCTATTTCAAGGCTAAAAAGACAATCTGAACTTTGAAAATTGCGAAGTTGGTTCTTTTTTAAAAGATACATCTCTGAGCAGTTCATGCTCAGCAGTAGTTGTCTGGCATTTACAGTTATATGCTTGTTTATTACATTTTCCTTGTGGAAATGATCAAAGAGAGCCTAAGTAAGTTTTGATTTTCCGGTGGAACTTGCGCCAATAACTGTTATTTTCATCGTAGTATAAACTAGTTATAACGTGAATAAATATAATTGTAAAAATAAACAAAATTCTATCAAAAAAACAAAATGTATCTAAGACCAAGTAAGATTAGCACGAAACTTTTCGTTTTATTTTCTACATGACTGTTGCTTGGAAATACAGCCCGTTGATACCTAGTTGGAGTCTCTTTGGGGTCTTACTGTTAACTTATTTCTTATGACTATAAAAGCACAATCAATGTAATCATTTTAATAGTATTTTTAAACTATCTACGCTCGTTTTTATAAATTTATCAAATTTCATAAAATCCATTTTGCCTTTATAGTTTTCTATTTGCTCAATTAGTTCCTTTATCGCGGGAGTTGTAACAATTGGTTTTATTAATGCAATCAATTCTTTATATTTATCTTGACAGAGTGCGAATTGCAATTTACTAGATATATCAGAATCATTAAATGCAAGGACGGCTATATTTGCTTGAAAAGAAGAGAACTTTGAGATTAATTCCAAATATATGGGCTGCGCATCAACTGCTACTCCATTTCCATTCGTAAGGAAAGATTCAACCAGAATGTAGACATATTTCTTATTAAGTGCTTTTGGTACTTTAGGTGGATCTCCAATCAGCCGGAAAAGTTGCCTTGCGAATGTTGGCTCATTGTAAAAGTTGTTAATTCCTCTATGGGCTGAACCTAGATTTTGGATGGCTGTTTCGATATCGACTGCTCGTAAATCCTCAGGAATGTAGCTTTCAGCGTTTACCAGTTGTAAAAATTCAATAGCGAGTTTTTTTTCATGTTGGTCATTATTGGCCACGAAATTTCCATATTTGAGGCCAAATGCATATTTGGTATTTTCATCTACACGATCCCATAATAATGGAAGCAATTTATTGATATTTTGTAAAGTTGTGCTGTCTGTATCTGGTTTTGTATAAATACCAAATAAGCCAGATGCAAGATTATTGATCTGTTCTTGCATAAGATTAGTAAAAAAAACTGCTATTTGATGAGCCTCCATTGTGGAAATGGACGTAGATTTTATACTACCAAGTAATTTTTTAATTTCTATTGTTATATTCGACATTGGTAAAGAAATTACTTCTTTAACACACGTCTCAAGCCAAGAAATTAGTTGTAATCCTGTTATCTGATTTTGATTGGGGTGAGCGGCGCTTGCCCAATTTCTCATAAAATTAATATACTCGAGATGCTTAAACCCAAGCTCCGATATCAGACCGATTTCTTTTGAACCTTTTATTAAATCATAGTCGTCAACTTTGGATAAGTCATTCTCATCCTTCAATCTTTTCCTTTTTTCGCCGGTAACAGCATTGTCATAAAAATATTCTAAGTCGTATTGAACTACCCTCTTTCTTATCTGTAAAATTGTCTCATCCCATAAATAATTAAGGGCAGCATCGAAAAGACCAGATGCCACCGCTGCTATAAATTTGGAAAGGTATAATGATTGGCTTTTTTCGATAAGATCTATTTTGACAATCACCCCCTCGAGATTATTGAAAACGACTATTCTTTGTGACACATCAACAAATATACCCTCTGAGGGCAAGTTGTTTTGCTCTAAAAATTTTATAAGTCCTCCTTCGAAATTACGAAGTTGAATATCATAATTTTTGGTCTGCGATACTTGAATTTTGTTTTTATTGGCCATAGTCTCTTCCTTTTTTGATTTCAAGTTAAAAGAGCAGTTTTTTTGAATAACATGCTTATCGTATAAGTACTGCCTCAAATTCAACTGTCAGAATATTCTTTGCGTTCCTAAAAAAAACTACAAAAAAATGCTAAACATCAGGTTTTTAACTCCTTTTTCTTATTTCCTGTCCCTTACTATTTTCCTTGCTGTCGAATTTCAAGTCATCACATCTATACTAAAAATAAAATAGTTTTGGCGAAGCTTTCTGTCTAATCTTCCATTCTGGCTTCACCCGGCAATGTTGCCCGTATGGTGTTCTTAAGTTCTTGTGAAAATTGTTCCAAACCCTTGGGTGTGTTTTCCCATAAAACGGTTAAATGATGATTTGTGTCAAAGTGGGTGGATTTTTCTTTATCATTAAATACGATTTTTTCGCAAATGTAAATCACAGGTAATCCCAAACCTTCAGCATAGCCGGCTTCCCAGTATGCACCGTTATTTCCATGGGTAAGATCTGATATCAAAAACTTCGACCTTCTTATCTCAACCCTTAATTTATCATCAATTAATCCGGCTCTTTTTTCTTCATCAAGTTTCCTAATTTTAAATCCTGTTTGCGCCACGGCTGGTTTAATTACATCATTAAAAATGGTATTCAGGGGTTCTTCCCCGAATTTCATCGCCATAAACGCCAATCGGCTGTTTTTATTGGAGCGTTGCAACTCATCATAATAATCCCACCCGGCAAATGTTAAACCAATACATAAAGGACCTGTCAATTGCATGTCAGTAAGATATCCACTTGAACGGAGATGATCGACAACATACAAAACACCTTTAGAATCAGTCGTTCCAAGGATGGATTCTGCTTCTTCCCATTGAATTTCAAGCAACTCAGAAGTTTTTTTAAGATTATCACCCAACCAGAGAATTAAATTATTGGCTTGTTCTTTTGGCTTGGGTTCAACAAAAGGCTCTAATAATTTGTTTAAGACTCCAGAATCGATGTAGACAAATTGGTTGTTTGGCAATTGATGGTGTTTAATCCAATAGCTTAATGCCTGTGTTTTTGTATTTAGCTCACTGTTATCAAAAATAACTGCTGCTATACGTGTTATCTCATATTGGCCGCATTTATAACAAATAACCCTAAATTTATCTCTTCCCGATAACTCCTCTGTTTTAACTTCTAACTTACAAATTGGACATCGACTTTTTTCATTATAATTCATCATATTCACTCTCCCCACACCTTAGCTATTTTGGCTTTTATTTTTTCCTCGAAAATAGGAATCAATTTTTTGTTTGAATTAATGAGTAATCGTTCAGCATCAATAGAGTTTGCAATCTCTTTTTGAACTTCAAATGTGGGTTTCGGGATTTTTATCTTTGAAAAGTAATCCCAGGTTACCCGAGGTAGTTGTGATCCTTTTAAACCCTTTAAAACTTCTCGATTAAATTCATCACTCCTCAGATAGAAGTTGTAAAATCGGATATCAGATTCATAATTCAAAGGCGTAAGAACAAAAATATCTGTTGAGCAAATTCCGTCAAAATCTGCGAGCCAAACTTTGTTTAGATTTGGCCGTAACTTTCCATAAAGAATTTGGTATTTTGAAAAACAAATTTTTGTACTTTTAACCTCATTGAAATTGACTGAAGTTGTTCCAATTAACTCTCCTGTGTTCTTAGAAATATTTTCTAGCCCAACATACTTTACGGTACCACTATGGAACTGAGGTTCAATAGTCAAAGATTCTTTTTTTAGTATTTCTCCCAACTCCACCATTTCCCAGCTCGGGTCAATTTCTATTTGAGGTTTATAGTTTTCTACGACTTGGCGGGCACCATCAATTATTTTTTGCCAACCTTCTATCTCAGCAACTATTTCCTTTTGTATTTCGAGTGGTGGGAGTGGGATTTGGAAATTTGCTACAAAATCCCTGTTTACTCCTCGAACACCAATACCCTGAGCACTAGCATCTATTTGATTTGAAATATGAGAAGAAATTGCATATAAGTATCTCCCATCCAATAAGCCATTCGGAATCAGTGCAGTTAAATCCTGATTGATTGCATAATCGTCGTTAGCGTACGCATATTTGCCAACTGAGACTCTTGTAATGAGAATTACTGAACCCTTGGGTGCAATTTTGGAAGATGACTCAACTAAGGCTTTCTCTGTAATTAATTCAAAGCCAGTAACTCGCATCAGATCACTAATATGTTTGGAAGAAATCCATTTTATTGTCCCTTTTCCCCAATATTCACTATTCTGCTTTGAGGGTGTACCGCCTCCGACAATATCACATGTTTCACCGATTCTAACTAATGGGAAATGACTGATTATTTGTAATTGTGGTTTATACCTTTCTCCACCCAAGCCCCATTCGCCATTTCCACCGACCTTTTCTTTTGTTGCAAGCACCATGTTTATGTAAGAATCTGCATCAAACTCTGTATGATTAAGAATGCTTTGTGCAAAATCTTTAACTGCATTCGCGACAGTCGGGAGTTCACTTTTATCATTTGCAAGTCTTTGTGCACCAAGGTCGAAGCCGTCATTTTCCACTTTTGCAAAGAGAATTTTATCTGTCCTTTTCGCAAGTGTTTTATCCATCAGCAAAATGGAAGTTTTTACTCCACTGTATGGATTGAACACTCCTGCGGGTAAAGAAATAACCGCGTATAAATAATTTTCGACCAGCATCTTTCTTAAGCTTTTATATGCGGTTCCGGATTGGAAAATAATTCCTTCCGGCACGATGACCGCTGCTCTTCCGTTAGGTGTCAGGTGTTCTGCGATGTAATCAACAAATAAAACCTCACTGCGACTGCTTTCAACCGAAAACCTTTTGTGTGGTTTAATTCCTCCTTTTGGAGACATAAATGGAGGATTTGCGAGGATAATATCGGAATGTTCGTTCCACTTCTCTTCACTTGTTAGAGTGTCATATTCGGAAATTTTAGGATCCGCAAATCCGTGCAGATAAAGATTTACAAGTGACAGCCTTACCATATCAGGAGAAATATCGTATCCTTTTATATTTAAAGCAAGTCGAGTTCTTTCATCGGGAGTTAATTTATCACCGCGGTATCGTTCGCTGTTAATCTCGCCAAAGGAGAAGTCATTTTGTCCTTCTGAATTAAAATTACTTGAGTTGCTTTTAACGATATGTTTATACGATGAGATCAGGAAACCCGCCGTTCCACATGCCGGGTCTAATATGGTTTCGTTCTTTTTTGGATCAACCAGATACACCATAAAATCTATGATATGCCTTGGGGTTCTGAATTGCCCCGCGTCTCCCTGGCTTCCAAGCACGGAAAGAAGATATTCAAATGCATCTCCCAATCTTTCCGAGTGATCGTAGTTAAATTCGTCTATGGTTTTAAGAAAACTTTTGAGGGTTTGTGGGTCGCGGTAGGGGAGATAAGCATTTTTAAAGATATCCCTGAAAAGTTGTGGAATATTTGGATTTATGTTGAGCTTTTGTATTGCCTCTGAGTACAGAGTTAAAACTTCAAAACCACCCATACCCTGAGCCATAAGTTTTTTCCAACCGTACTGCTCATATTCACCCGAGAAGAATTTCCGCTCTCCGCCGAGTTCCTCGGCTTCTGCGTCCATGTCATCCATAAATTTATAAATAAGCGCAATCGTGATTTGCTCCACCTGGGACTTTGGGTCAGGCACTTTTCCTACCAAAATATCTCTTGCCGTATCGATGCGGCGTTTAGTTTCGTTATCTAACATTCTTTCCTCTTTACATAAATTGGTTGAGAGAAATATAATCTTTAATGTAATTTGGAATTATATTTCTCCAAGCAGGCGGAATAGCCTTATAATCCTTCATTGAAAAATTTGGGGTAACATTAAGATCGGTAAAACGCCTATTGTCAATGATATCACGGATTTTACTGTCCGTTGCGTAAGCCTTAAAAAAATACTTCATTGCGACGATATGCGCTGGGTCATCCGGTTTACGGTCGATGATGAACTTTTCAAACTCCTCGTCAAGAAGCTGATCTTTTGATTTGAAATAAGGAATCAGCCCGTAAATCTTCTCCAGTATCTCCCGGATAGTAATTCTTCTGTCAACGCCGACTGATTTTCTCAGTTTTCCGATGGTAAAATATTCTTCAGGTTTATCAAAAATATTTTCGTTCATATAATCAATAACTCTGTCCCAGTTACCGGTTGCTATATTCTCCCGGATGAATTCATCTTGTACGACTTTCTGCTCGAACTGATCAAAGAACATCCGGTCAATTTTCATGCCGTTATATCCAATTTCCTCTTCTTCCATAAGAACTAAAAAGTCGGCTTTTTTATAATCATATCCCGAAGCAGGTACCGGAGGCTCTTGAGTGTCACCGCTGTTACTGCCCAATGTTGGCAGTTTGAGTATTTCATCATAATTGAATTTTTCTTCAAAATACTCACAGTTGGCGAAAAAATCGAATAACTTAAATCTGGTTTTCTCCGGATTTTTTATTAGAGGCTTCATATCCTCATCAAAAAGCAATTCTGTGAAATTGTGCTTTCTCGTCCCCCGGCCCTTTATCTGGATAAAATCAGTTGGAGAAAATATTGGTCGCATCAAGCAGATGTTAAGTATATCCGAGCAGTCATAACCTGTCGTCATCATTCCAACGGTGACACAAACCCTGGTCTTGCTCGTCTTATATTCCTGCAGAAAATTCCTGTTACCGCTAAGGTTGTTATTTGCAAAATTGAGAGTATGCTGTTGGGCATTTTGAACCTGTGATGTTACCTGCAAAGCAAAATCGGAATTATATTTATTCGGGAACATTGTTTCAGCCACTTCGTTCAGAGCCTGCGTCAGTTTTGCCGCATGGTTTTGACTCACTGCAAAAACTATCGTCTTTCCAATCTCGCCGCTGATTGGATCCTTCAGAGCATTATTGATAAAAGTTTTACAAAAAAGTCTATTGGTTGCTTCACTAAAAAACTTCTTTTCAAAATCCTTGGAAAAATAGATTTCCTCTTCCTCATCGTTATTCTCGTTCGTTTTAATTTGAACAGAATATCCACTATCGGACAGAAGTTCGGTTGTAACGGTTGTTCTTGCATCCACAACAACAGGGCTGATTAAAAAACCATCCTTTACACCGTCTATCAACGAATAACGAAAAGTAGGCTGACCACTTTCACATCCGAATGTTCTGTAGGTATCAAGCAAAATTCTTCGTTCAACATCACGGGGGTCGTTCTCACGATCAATCTTTTTTAGATAATCTTTTGGGGTCGCGGTTAGCCCAAGTTTATATCCGATAAAATACTCAAACAATGCTCTCGCATTTCCACCGATGGAACGGTGCGCTTCATCAGAAATTACCAAATCAAAATCGGTGGGGGAGAAGAGCTTAAGGAATTTATTGTTAAACAAAAGGGATTGTACGGTTGTAACCACAATTTCGGCTTTACGCCAGTCATCGCGATTTTCTTTAAAAATAATTGACTTAAAATCGTTTTTAAGGTAGTTGTTAAAAGCTTTATTTGCCTGATCTTCCAATTCCAGACGGTCAACCAAAAACAAAACTCTTTTTGCATTACTTGTCCGAAGGAACATTTTTATCACTGCACCGGCGATTAAAGTTTTTCCTGTTCCCGTGGCCATTTCAAAAAGGAATCGGGTATTACCTCCCTTGACGGAATGTTGAATTGAGTGTACAGCTTTTAGTTGATAGTCACGAAGAAATTTTAGTTTATTGGTTTCAATAAATCTTCCTTTGGTCGACTCATCGAGCCATCCCGGATCCAGCGAATAATTTGGCATTTGTGTAAGTACGATGTAATCCCGGTTAACCGGTTCTTCGGTTAATTTGGAAGGATCAGGCTGAAAATCTTTGTAACTGTCTAAAGAATTTTGTTGGGGGAATTTTGTGATGACAGAGGGATTGCCATGCTGTAAATCCCAGAAATAGTGAAGGTTTCCATTGGAGAGGATAACAAATCTGCAATTTTGTGCTTTAGCATATCTCCGGGCTTGCTCTTTACCAACGAGTGGATTTTTTTCCTCTGATTTGGCTTCGAGAACAACAAGAGGGAAACCCTTCTTATCAAGAAGGAGGAAATCGATAAAGCCGTTTTTTGACTTTTCAAAGTTTTCCCCAAATTCGTTTATCGTTTCTTGTGTAAGTTTGACATTATTCTCTACAATGATGTTGGCAGGCCCGTTTTTGGAATCAAAAAAACGCCAACCCGCCTCTTCTAAAAGCGAATTGATTTTGATTCTTGCCTTTGCTTCCTTTACACTCACATTACCGCCAGGGAATATTATTTAATGATTTACCTTGGAAACCTGATATAACCATACCGGAACTATATTGTCCACTAAAGTTGGTCCCAAAAAAATAGATGTAGCCGAACTTGTTTTTATGTTCAATTACCATTTAAAAGTCCATATAATGAGATACAGCATGAAGTTACCAAACTCAGTGTAGTTATGAGATTAGCCAAAATTTTATATACAAAATAACACTTTTAGCGAGAATGGAGAACGGGTTGAGTGTGTTTTTTTGTATTATGCTTTTAATTTACTTTTTCGATATCAATTACTTTCCACTTTCCCCCAACTGATATTGCAGTAGCTTTTATATTACAATCTTCAACAATATTATGTTTTTCGAGTAAGTATTTAGGGACATAACAGTCTTCAAGAAAGGCAAAGTCTGGTTTTAATCCATGACCAACTGTTAATTCATCATAATCTATACTGTCCATATAGAATCCATATCCTTCGTCAGTTTTAAATTTTACCCGGACGAGTCCTGAAACATCTTTTCGCAGATTTGGATTTATCTCTTCAGTTTGTTCGATTTTTAATATATTTACCCTAAGATTCTTTTCTTTGTCTGTTTTGGTAACATACCATAATTTAATAAAATTTCCCACCTTCGGTCTTAGATTAGTTTCTGAATACTTAATAATACCATGTACTCGGTAATTTATTACATAGTGAAAAAGCTGTTTTATTTCATTCACCCCGTCAACGATCGCAATTTGATTTTGGAATTTATTTAATGCCTCTTCTCGTTGAATGATTTCAATATTTCGAAGTTCTATTCTATTTTCGTCACTAATTCTCTTGCAAAAGTATTTTGCTTTTATGAAATCGCCAACCTGTAACTTGTTTAAAATTTGAGGGAAAAATGCCTCAGTGTTATCAACTGTTATTACATGAACAACATTTTTTTGTTCATTGATATAATGAACCACAGCTATAGTCTCATCCAAAATTGACCAGTTCTCTCTATTCATCTTTTCAACGATTAAAGGTCTATATTTGTATCCAACATCGCGCTGCTTATTAACGCCGTGAAAATTATTCATGGTTTCATTGGTAACCTTCTGTTTGTAAAGTTTAAACCTGAATATTTGTCCTAAATCAGATTGTTTCAAGGCCTCAAACCTATTTTGGGCCACTGATAATTCTATTTTCCTTCCATCTGTGAAGACCAACCTCTCTTTCCCTTTCTCATCATTCCATTTGTCGGACAGAACAAGTTCAGTCCAGTCAAAATCAGAGTACACATAATTTTCAGCAAATGGAATATACTTATGGTACAAATCCATATTGTCTTTAAGAGTTAATTTGATGGCACTTACTTTTGAATGAAGTTCCTCATACACCTCAGTTAATCTCCAACCTTTCAGTTCCCTATGCTTTTTATAGACCTCCAATTCAAATCGAGCATTTTCATGCAAGTCGTTCTCGATTAGAATTTTAGCCAATTCTAAATGGCAATCCCCTAAAAAATCTTCGTTTTTTTCTAAAATTAAGGCTTTTGACAACATACCGATTTTAATTTGGTCTTCACCATTTAGACATGCAGCAAACTCCTTCCATATATAAAATTTATCAGGAAGGTCAAGTGATAATTGTTTATAAATCTGGATAGCGGACTCTATTTTGTTACTTCTCAGGTCTAACAAGGCCTTTTCTCTCAGCAACCACTCGTCACCAGGGTATTCATTAATCGCTTTTTCATAAGCTTGGATTAACCAGGACAAATCTTGCTTCGTGTCATGATTTTTAAGGATTTCGAAAGCCTTTTTTAATGACTTTATTGCTAATGGTTTAAAAGTTTTCTCACCATCCACAACTTCCTTCCAATCCTCATATCTAAAATTATTAAGATTCCAATTCCTTAAAAAACTTAGAAACCGCCATTCATCTTTTTCTGACATAAATCTTTCAGCCAGATTAAGGATTTCAGAGTGCCATTTTGAAGGGCCATAATGAGAATAGAGAGTGTTGTAATTTTCAAACAGGTGCCATAAGTCTGAATACTTATCCTCCTTTTTTACATTAATTAAGTTCCAGAAATATGGTTCTCTAAAAAGGTCAATTACATATTTCATGTCCAGTCCAGATGGTTGAAGGATGTCTTCTTCAATATTTACTGGAGTCTCAGTTCTTACAAATTCCTTAATAATTCTCGATATCAAGGAGGGAATGATGTTCTCGTCCTTTGTACCGTCGTGCAAATCCTCGTAACGCAGATTCTTGGGATTCCACATCTTAAAAAAAATATAAAACTTAAAATCTGTATGTGCTTTGGAATAATTCAGAGCAAAGTTTAAAATCATTGAATGAAGTAATGAGGGTCTTTCATTCCTTAAATTCAAATAGTCCTTCAAAAATGTCCTGACTGTTATTGAGGACAGATTTTTTTCTTCCGCTTTAAGATACCTGTATATAATCCACCCATATGATTCATGATGCAATTCTGTGAGTTTTTTATTAGATATTAGATTTGTGATTATCCTGAGTGCCGATGTGTGATTCCCATTTTTACTCAATTTATCAGCCTTTTGAACTTCAGAATTATTAATATCCAATTTTGAATGAAGATATTCTTTTTGTCCTTCAATTATATTGTCTTCGGTTTGAAAATTGATTGAACAAAGTTTTTGATAATAAATTTCAGCTTGTTGATGATCATCAATTGATAAAAAATATTTGCATAAATCTATAAAAATATATGCGATTGCTTTAAGCGTCCATTCATCATTCTTCTCACTCGCTGTTAAATTATTCGCATTATTCAATGCTTCTGTTAATTTATTTAGTTTCGCATCGCCCGAAAGATTCTTTGCCTCGTTTCTAAGACTAAAAAGTGTTCTAGAGTCCATATTATTCCTGCTTTAGTTTTATTATACTCTCTTTAAAAAGATTCCAAATGTTTTGGTCACTGTAATATTTTGCGGTAATTTTTCTCACCATTCCGTCATTTCCATAATCGACTTCAATCTCTAATTCACTTGCGTGAGAATAGAAACGAATTTTGTCTTTATACGCAAACTGGACTATAGCCTCAAATTTAATCTCCGCAGCAAACAATGCAATTCTCAATTTTTCATATTCTAATTTTCGCCATTCATCTTTGATTAGGTCGAAGGAGGTCATTTCAGACTTCTTTGTAAGGGCATCCAGGACTATTTTGGATAAGTTCCCATCTCCTCCAAGAACTGGTTGCAAATGAAAAAGTCCCTTTGCTGTGTATGAAATCGAAAGAAGTGTTGCTTGGTTGTTTTCATTTGTTATAATATACCTTTCTTGCCAATCATAATGTTCAATATTTTTTATATTAAGTTTCACAACTGCAAGTTTAGCTGTTACAAAAGCTTTTAGTTCCTCAATGCGGAGTGTTGGCTCCGAGTTATATGACTGAAAGAATACCTCCTTGGGTTTCATGCCTGTATTACTATCAATGATTTCAGTATTATCAAAAGGACTAATTGATTTGTAATTAATTAGATTTACTTTCTGCCTTGCTCTACTTAAAGCCGTGTAAAGCATTCTAAAGTAAGTTTCGTGGTTTCTTGAATTATTGTACCCTATTCCTGATTCGATATTAATGATTACTTCATCCCACTTGAATGATACAGACTTGTGTATGGTCATTGCCCACCCAAACCTAAGTAGTGCAGCATTTTTATATTTGTAGTATTTTGTTGAGGGGTCTTTAGCAAGAGAATACTTAATTTTTCGTCTATATTCACTCTTCGCCCGGTTTATTAATTTCTTTTGTTCACTTTCCTTATAATCAAGTTTCCCTTTTACTTTTTGACCTTCAATTAGACTTTGTTTAAGTTCAGCTATTTCTTTTTGATTTAGTTGATAAATATCTGAAGTCACCAATTCTGAATAATAAGGAGACTTTTCAAATGGATTCTCTTTTAAATAATTGTAGATTTGGGTATTGAGAATAATCTTGAATGCAATAGTTTCATTCTTGGATAGTTCGGGCTTCAGACTTTTAGAAAAGTTTTCTAAACTCATTACTAATACCTTATCACCAGAACCATTTAATTGCAAAGCAATTTCTCTAAAAATTATTTCCGTTTGTTCTCCCTTAATTTTGACAGTTTCAGAGATTCGGTTTTGATCAATACCAATTACTCTAGCAAACTGTCCATTGTATATTTTTTTTGGAACTGCAAAAGGATCATTTTTGTCATCAAAAGAAATATTGTTGTGGAATAGAACTAAATCATTCGTAGCCATCTCTGTACCAGTTCCAAAGATGGATTTTTTTATCCATAGATTTATTTTATGTGCATCTTCGTTGCTAAATACCAGAATATGTCCATCAATATTGTCCAGGACAAATTGTTTTACACTTGTTAGTTTATCGTTGTTGTGGATGATCGAAACTTGACTCCCAGCAACAAAATTCAACGAATTGAATAAATTCGCTTTAATGTTCTGTACACATCTTAAAGCCTGATTGTTTAAGTCAGAATAATTGTGTTTGTCAACTAATGAATACGAAGAGACATTAAGTTTATAGATTTCTTCCAAATATGCGGGATTTAGTGGAGATTCTTCTGTTCTACCAAATTGAAGTAGAAATGGATCGCCAATAAATATAATCTTACGCATCGAAGAATCAAGTTCTGCGAAATTGAGAAAATCTCCCAGCAAATATCCTGTACCAAAAACCAGATCAAAAGACTCATGGTATGAATCGGAAACCAGTTGTGATTCATCAACAATAAACAAGGCATTTTCTGTGTTGTCGCATTTTTTGAGTGGAACAATTTCTAAAGGTATTTCAGCCGATATCCCCTCCTTTTCAATTTCAGTTATAAGTTCTTCATTTTCTGAATTCACCTTTTGACTTTCGTTCATTACCCCTCCATAAATAAACGAATAAATACTATTTACCTTCTCAAACCCATTTAATGACAAAAGATTATGAGCAATTCTACTTGATGCAGCAAAAATCTCCGTTTCGTGAATTTGGGAATCATAGGCGAGTTCTTGAATAAAGGGTATTAGGGATGTTTTTCCGCTATGGATCGTTCCTTGCAAGATAAAAACTTGCTTTGTGGGGTCTTCTAAAAATTTTTTGATTTCATCCAGAGCTACCTTTTGGTCATCATACAGCTTGGAGCGATCAAATTTAGCGGATTTGCTTGCGACTTCAATATTAATTTCTTCTTTTTGCCTCTTCTCAAGCGTGTATTTGTCAGCCTTAAAAACTTCCTTAAAGACATCAAACGATTTTTCAGTTAAATGCACATCCCTATCAGTCACATCTATGATGTCAAGAACCTTATCCCGGAAATTTCGTTTTTCAACTATGAAAAAATTCAAGCTTTCTTTTCTTGGAATGCTGCCAATAATATTAACCTCATCTTGAAAACATACGATTCGAATGGTGTGAAATGGATTGAAAGAGTCGGAGGTGCAAATTTTGGTTTCAATAATTTTTTTTGAAACTTCAATAAATCTGCGTTTTTGGTTTTTTAGTTGTATAAATGGGTTTTTTGAACTACCACCTTTAACTTGTTCCCCGGTTTCTGTTATCCATAGACCAACTTCAAAGTCATATTCATGAGGAAGTGTAATTGTTCCATTATAGTTCTTAAAGTCGATAATACAAACGACATTATTCGTAATGAGTAAAGCGTCAATCTGAAGTCGTTCATCGACCTCGCATACCGGGCTCCCCAAAAGTAATCCGTCAAGGTTTCGTTCTTTAAATAAGTCGTTAAGTTGTTCTGAAAAATGTCTAAAAAAAGAATTTTCATAGCTTTTGGAAAATGTGTTCTTTCGAATTTCTAGCATAAAGCCGTCCACATTTTATGCCGCGCTATATGGTTGGGGTAAACACTAAGTACTATACAGTAATAAATATTAAGATAAAAGTAGCTTTTCGGCATGAGTGGATTTTTTTTCATTCTTTTGCCTTCAGACTTTGTAAAATTTTACTCTGGCAATTTACTAAAACCATTTGTGAAACCAAATAAATGAGCACTTGGTACCCCTAAAATTCTCAAATAGAATTAAACAACTTGCTATGTCCGGATATTCGTAAGTAGTTTACAAATATTAATCATGGAGAGGTAAGAGAATAATTGGCGCAAACGAGAATTCGAGTGGTTAAAGACAATGGGGTACCACATCCTTTTGAGATATGATACCCCAATGAAATCAACTAAAAGTGGGGGTAACGAAAAATCTGTTTTTATTTATCAGCAGTTACAGTAATACTGAATATACCCGCACCACTTTCTCTGAACGCTTTTAATGCTGCCTCATCAAGATACTTTTGTAGTAGTTCATCGGGAAGTGTAATCCGTTTACTTTTCTTTATTTCGATGTTTTTGAATCCTGCATTTTTTATTACTTCAAGATATTCTTCCTGCTGAAGGGCACCGGCTACACAGCCCGCGTAGAGTGTTGCAGACTCTTTCAACTCATCCCGAAGCTCTCCCTGGAGCACCACATCCGACATGCAGAAATGTCCACCCGGTTTCATTGTTCTGTAAACTTCACTGAATGCTTTTTCTTTGTCGGGAACAAGGTTCAGTACACAGTTTGATACAATTACATCAGCCAGATTATCCTCGATTGGCATTTTTTCGATGTCTCCAAAAACAAATTCAACATTTTCATAACCGAGTTTGGTTTTGTTTTGGTTTGCTTTTTGAATCATGGCTTCTGTGAAGTCGAGTCCTATAACTTTTCCTTTTTCACCTGTAAGTGCTCTTGCCACAAAAACATCGTTTCCTGCTCCCGAACCGAGATCAATCACGGTGTCACCTTCCTTTATACCGGCAAATTCGGTTGGCAGACCACATCCAAGATTAAGGTCGGCATCCGGAGTGTAGCCGGGGAGATTTGTGTAGTCATCGGAGAATACTGTGAAATCCTCTGTATCAGAGCAGCAGTAGGTTGTTTGCGGGCCGCAGCAACTTGATTGGGTTGCATTGATGACGATTTTCGAATATCTGTCTTTAACTATGTTTTTCATTTCTTCGTTCTTATTCATTGTTTTATTCCTTTTTATTAAGCTGTCAGCAGCAGCCAATGTGAGTAAAAAGTTTGTCCATAGCCATCTTGGCTCTGGTTAAGGTTTCTTTGTTAATACAGTAGCAGATTTTTGGTCCGTCAATCTCTCCCGTTATTAGTCCGATTCTCTTCAGCTCGCCCAGGTGTTGTGAGACGGTCGACTGTGAAAGGGGGAGCTGATCAACAAGACTTCCCACCATGCAACTGTTCATCCGGTTAAGAATTTTCAGGATACTTATTCGTGCCGGATGAGAAAGCGACTTTGCAATATCCGCAAGCCAGATTTCTTCATCGGTAAATTGCTCTTTTTTAGAGAATGCCATAAAATTCCTATATTGTATATCGTAAATATACGATAGATATAATTACAATGCAAGTGAAAAAGTAAAAAAAAGAAAAAAAAGTTCTTGACATGAATATGTTAAAATACTTAACTTTGCACATAAAATAAACACTGTTCAGTAAACAAGGCCTGTCATGGGAATCAGCGAGCGAAAAGAGAGAGAAAAACACGAAAAAAGGAGGATGATTCTCGATACAGCAATACAACTGTTTATCGATGAAGGATATGAGAATGTCTCGATCCGAAAGATTGCGGACAAAATCGAGTATTCTCCCGCAACCATCTATCTCTATTTTCAGGACAAGGATGAAATACTGAGCAATCTCCAGCAAGAAGGATTTGTTAAGTTTTACAATTTCCTTCATCAGGCGGAATCTGTTACTGACCCCAGAGAAAGAGTGAAAGAACTCGGAAGGATGTATGTCCGGTTCGGTCTCGAGCACCCGGAGTATTACGATCTGATGTTTATTGCCAGAGCTCCGATGAAAAAATATGGTGAAAACAAAGAGTGGAAAGAGGGTCGCGAGAGTTTCATGGTACTTCACCGTACTGTAGAGTATGCGATGGAAAAGGGAGTGGTAAAGCAGGGTCCTCCCATGCCGGTGGCATTCGGACTCTGGTCGTTTGTTCACGGAATAGTTTCCCTGGTAAACAGGCAAAGAATAAATGAAGTTAAAGGTGATGACCTTCAGGCACTAATTAACAGCACAATTGATTCAATGTTAAATGAAGTAGTGCATACTTAAATTTTTTTGGCATAAAACTAAACAGTGTTAATTAAATAATCAATCATAATTAATCAAAAATAAAGAGGCAGCAATGCGTTTAATAGTTTTTTTAATACTGGTTACCGGACTGATTTTCGGTCAGAACACAGGCAGTATATCAGGATTTGTGTATGATCAGGACACAAAGCAACCATTACCCGGGGTCACTGTAAGAGTTCTCGGTACTCAGCTCGGTGCGGTCAGTGACTATAACGGAAAATATAAAGTAGATAAGATTCCAGAGGGGATCTACAGAGTGGAATTCTCTTTCGTTGGTTATGGCACTCATCTTGAAAAAGACACCCGGGTAATCCGGGAAAAAACTACTGGGGTTCGAGAAGTTGAACTTGTTCCATCTCCCGTTGTTGGCAAAGAGGTTACCATAAGGGCAGGTCTGTTCAATGATGATCAGAGCAGCACAATAAACACTTTCGGTTATAACAGGGAAGAGATACTCAGAACTCCCGGCGCAGGAGGAGATATCTTCAGAGCCATTGAGACACTTCCCGGTGTAAGCAGCGCCGGAGGGGAGTTTACAGCATTCTCGGTCAGAGGAGGAAGTCCAAAGGACAATATCATACTCGTGGACAATATCCCTTTTGACAGGATTGCTCACTTTGACAGAGGAAATGAAGATCAGGAAGTGCAGGGTGGCAGATTTTCGATTTTCACTCCGGGAGTAATTGATGCAGCAACATTTCAGGCAGGCGGATTCGCATCGCGGTACGGCGGAAAAAATTCCTCGGTTGTAGACCTGAAAATAAAGGAGGGCAATTTTGACGGATTTACTGTGAACGGTACCTATGATATTCTTGGATGGGAAGTGAATTATGACGGACCGTCGTTTATCAACAAGAACACTTCGATTCTCTTTTCTGCAAGAAAACAGGATTTCAGAAATATTCTTCAGTGGACGGGCCAAAAAGAACTCGGCGATCCTTCCTTCATGGATATTCTTTTCAAGAGCACAACCCGGTTCGAAAATGGTAACAAAATAACAGTGGTGGGCATCTTCTCACCGGAACTGTTCGACCGAAACATTGACCATGTTTACGAAAGTGATAAGGCATTTGATACCGACCTTATTCGTCAAACAGAGACAAAAAGAGTTTTCGGAATCAATTGGAGAAGTCTGCTGGGGAGTAACAGTTATTTCACATTGACGGGTTACTACAAAAACAAAGATGTGGCGGTTACACTCGGAAGGGTAATCAACGATCCGGTTAATGGAATCCGGCCGGCAAAAGAGCAGGCCGGGATAGTTCAGGATCTTTACCGTAACAGCGGATTCGAAGAGGAAGCGGGTGTGAAATTCGAGTTCAATCACCAGTTCAGCAAACAACTTGGTGTATCCTCGGGATTCGAGATCAGCCAAATTTCAGCATCATACGATTTTATTCTTTCAAGGACTGATACCGTTTATACATTCGACAGGAATGATTTCAGACCCGACCCTTCAAAAAAATATTTGATCGTCACTCCCGGAATGGTGAACAATATCTTCAGTGACAATGCAGTAAATGGAAGTTTCTTTGCCGAATTGAACGGAAAGTTTGGACAGTCATTCAGCTACAATATTGGAGGAAGATATGAAAGAACAGGATTCAGCAAGTCAGACAATTTTTCACCAAGATTAAGTCTTGCGTGGTTTGCTGCCGAAAACATCAGATTAAACTTTGCCACCGGAGTTTATTATCAGGCACCCGATTTTCTGCTCATTACCGAATTCAACGGAAACAAATCGCTGAAGAATGAACGATCGATTCATTTTATCGGAGGTGTAACTGCATATCTCTCCGATGAATATAAATTAACGGTTGAACCCTACTATAAAGAATTTTCTGATCTAATCGTGAGACCCGACCGTACAACTCCCGCACGAATCAACGGTGGAAAAGGATGGGCAGCGGGTGTTGATATCTCAATCGTAAAAAGATTGACTGACAACTGGTACGGACAAATAAACTACTCCTGGTCACAAAGCGAACGAAATGACGACCTTGGGGAAGGATGGTATAATTCAGACTTCAGTCAGCCAAATCTGTTCAATATTTTACTCGGTTACGAATTTAACGAAGCCTGGGCTGTTTCTTTGAAGTGGAAGTATGCCACGGGAAGGCCAAAAGACTCTTATATCGTCCATTCCGATGTTATGAACGATCCCGGATATCTGAGATATTCAAAGGAAATAACAGGCAACAATTCGGAAAGATTTGATGATTTTCACACTTTGAACCTGAGAGTGGATCACAGATTGCAACTTGGGAAAATTGCACTTGTAATGTTTCTTGACATTTCAAATGCTTACAGCCGGTTAAATGTGAATGAAGAGCGTTTTATCAACCGTGATGGTTCGATAGTGAAAAAGGGATTTCAGATATTACCGACTTTCGGATTGAAAGTCGAATTTTAACAAAAAAAGGCGGTGATGAGCCGCCTTTTTTTTATCTGCAATTTAATTCAGGTTAGTCTGAGCTACTGAAAGTAGTAGTGCTGGGTTTTGGAACTCTTGCAATAATTTTGTCTGCGAGTCTCGAGAACGGGAGGCTTTGGATATAGACGGTTCCGGTGCCTCTCAATGTGGCAAGAAAAATTCCTTCTCCACCGAGGAACATCGTTTTTAGATTTCCGGCTCTTTCGATATCGTAGTCAATTCCTTCGGTAAATGCCACAAGACAACCAGTATCAATCCGCAATGTGTCATTATGTAAATCTTTTCTGATTATGCTTCCACCGCAGTTGATGAATGCCTTTCCGTCACCTTCGAGCTTCTGAAGAATAAAACCTTCACCACCAAAGAAGCCTGCTCCAAGTTTCTTTGTAAAAGCAATGCTTACTTTTGTACCAAGAGCAGCAGCGAGGAACGCATCACTCTGGCAAAAGAGTCTTCCACCGAACTCAGAGAGATCGACAGGTATTATTTTCCCGGGAACAGCCGAAGCAAAAGCAAGTCTTTTTTTACCACTACCGCGGTTGGTAAAATGTGTCATAAAAATGGATTCACCAGCGAGGGCTCTTTTACCTGCAGAAACGAGCTTTCCAAAAAAACCGCTGTTTGTATCACTTCCGTCTCCCATTTTGGCTTCAAACTCAATGCCGCTTTCCATATAGCACATCGCACCTGCTTCAGCAATAACAGTTTCTCCGGGATCGAGCTCAACTTCGACCATTTGCAGATCATCGCCTATAATGGTGTAATCAATCTCATGTGATTTCATTTGTACTCCAGTTTGGTTAAAGTGTTGTTATTTGATTTTATCTTTAAATATTTTGTTAAATTTTTCGATTTTCGGTTTTATTACGAATGAACAGTAGGGTTGGTTCCCGTTTTCATCAAAATAATTCTGATGATAATCTTCTGCCACATAGAATTCCTGAGCGGGTGATATTTCTGTAACTATTTTATCGGGAAAAATTCCTGATGAATCAAGCTCTTTTTTATAGTGTTCAGCAAGTTTTTTTTGTTCCTCGTTATGGTAGAAAACGACTGACCGGTACTGGGTTCCGACATCATTTCCCTGACGGTTCAGAGTGGTAGGATCGTGAGTCTTCCAAAACACCTCCAAAAGTTCCGTGAATGAAACAACGGCGGGATCATAGAAGATTCTGCACACTTCGGCGTGTCCGGTGTTTCCCTCGCAAACCTGTTTATATGAAGGATTTTTGACACTGCCACCCGAATAACCGGAGATTACTTTTTCCACTCCCTTAAGACGCTGAAAGACCGCCTCCACACACCAAAAACACCCTGCACCAAAAGTGGCTGTATCGAGCTTCGATTTGTCGACTGTCATTTTATCTCCGTATTTTTTTGTCCTCTCCTCCGAATTTCTCTGACAACCGGTAACGGGAAGGAGCATCAGGAAAAGGAAGAGAAAAAGTTTAATGGCCATTATTTTTTGCGAATTGTTCGGTATCATTAATTATTTTTCTGATTGAACCCTCTATCAAATCGAGCGAACGAATCAATTTGGAATCGTATAAATAGTCGGACCTCAAGTTGTCGATAACCCCCAACGGATTATTATGTGCGACTGCATCACGAATAATTCCGCTCATCTCAAAAATTGTAGCGAACTTGGTTTCACGCAATATTGTATCCTGTGCAATGTCGAGTTCCTTATATGCAACCTGAATTTCTTCAAGTTTGTTCCTGTAACTTTCTCTCAACAATGCATTTTCGAGCACTATCCCGACTCCTGAAGCAAGGGCACCGAGATACGATTCATCGTCGTGGTCAAATTCACCCGATTTCTTATTCAACAATTGAATCACACCGATTACTTCACCATTAATGTTTTTTAACGGGTAGCCGAGAATATTTTTGGTTCTGAACCCTGATTTCAGATCAAATTCTTTGTTGAATACGGGATGCGAGTAAGGATCTGCGATAATCAGCGGCTCACCTGAAGTAAATATTTCACCGGCAACACCCTGATTGGAGGGGAATCTGATTTCAGAAGCCTTTAGTCCGATTCCTGTTCTGGACCAAAGCTGGTTTTTTTCCTTGTCGTAGATGAAGACGGTTGCCCTTTCGACAGCAAGCACTTCAGCCGTCATCTTAATAATGTGAGCGAGAAGCTCGTCGAGGTCAGTGATGGAAGTAAGGGAGCGGGACAACTCGAGAAGCACAGTCAATCTTTTATTCACAAGAATCAGTTTATCGACTCCACTGTCAGGCTCGGCGGGTCTTATTGGCTCCGCTTCATCCTTGAAGAAGAGAGAGACAGCGTCCTTCAGCTTGGCAACGGTCAATGGATTCTGAATAAAATGGCTTATTTTACCTCCAAAAACTATCTCTCTCGTATCGTAGAAATAGGAGGAAATAACGATAACAGGTGCCGTTTCCCCCCTTGAGTGAACCGCGTCAATAAACTCGATTTCAGACATTGAGGGTTGGGAAATCTCTACGATAATCAGGTCGTACTTTTTTGAAGAAAGTTCGCTCAAATTTTGGGTGTTTTTAGCCAGGTGAAGGAGGTCGTGACTTCCTTCCCTGGCAAATTCGAGATATATATCAATTGAGCGGGGATTATCGGAAAACAGGGCGATTGATTTATAAAGACTCATAAGCTTTATTTAGATTGATTAAAAAGAGATTTACAAGCCGCTAATATACATAAAAATTATTTTGAAGAGCCCTCATACAGGAAGTTCCACCATGCGGGATTTTTCTTCAAATATTTATCAAAATAAGCAAGAATTGTTTTTGACCAGTGTTTCCGTTTATCATAGTCAAGAATGTGGTGGTCCTGCTTGTCAATTTCAATGAGTTCCACATCTTTTCCTAACACTTTTAGTGCTGTGTAGAATGTCATGCTTTCTCCGGGAGGTACATTTGTATCATCATTTCCGTGAAGAAGCAGAAGGGGAGTGTTCACTTTGTCAGCCGAAAAGAGAGGACTTTTATCGACATAGATATCTTTACGGTTCCAAGGGAAACTGTTCGCTGTTGCAACTGCGGAATATACAAGCCCCCAGAATCCTTCCCCCCAGTAACTTGAAAGGGAACTTATACCTGCATGAGAGATTGCAGCCGCAAACATATCGGTCTTGGTTATCAGTGACATCGTCATAAATCCACCGTAGGAGGCACCAATGCAGCCAAGCCGCGAAGGGTCGACTGCCGGATACCTTTTCAGCATCTCTTTTGTCCCTTCAATGATCTCCTGAGCAACCACTTCACCCCAGTCGTTCACATGGTATGCTGCAAATTGCTGACCGTAGCCAATTGCCCCCGAGGGTTGTACAATGAAAACAATATAGCCATTTGCAGTCCAGATGTTCTTGGGATACCGTCCTTCGAACAGGTTTGAGACGGGGGTGGTTCCACCATAGTAGTTTACAATGCAGGGGTATTTTTTATTCGGATCATAGTTCGGAGGGAAGAAAACCGCTCCCTCTATATTTCTTCCTTTGCCGGAAGTGAAGGTAAACTCCTCATATTTACCGGGAACGATGTCCTTGTAAGTTTTTTCATTCGGGTTGAATAAAAGTGTCGATTTTCCCGTCTTTGTATTGTAGAGCCAGACCCGTTCGGGGTAATCGGGATTTGAACCGCTAATGATGGCATATTTGAACTTTTTGTCAAAATCGAGTTTCTCCACCGATTTAACAGGCAGTTCGATTTTTTTGAATTTACCGTCGGAGGAAAGAGAATAAAGAGTTTTGTAACTTTTATCAGTGGTCAACAGCCAGATCATGCCCGAATTGTCATCAAGATTGAAGGATGAAATAGCAGGATCAAAAGTTTTTGTAAGGCATTCCGCTGTTTTTGATTTAAGATCGTAACGGAAAAGGAGAGTGTTATAGTCGTTCGGGATCAGTTCGGGAGGGGTAGTTACTCCTGTATTCCCGAAAAGTGCGGGTCCGCCGGTTATATACAGTTGCGAATTGTTTGAATTAAGAACCGCATCACCACCGTAGAAAACCCTGAAGAGGGAGTCAAGAGAGCCTGTTTCGAAATCATAAATAAAATGATCTGTGTATGAATAAGGGCGTCTCGTCATATCATAATCAGACCTGGTGAGAATAAGCTTTTTATTGTCTTCAGAAAGAGATGAGACAATCAGATTGTCATCGAACCCCGTTATCACAGAAGTAAGGCCAGTTTCGATGTCGTATGAGAGTGTTTTATATTTATTCCTTGACCCCGGGGCTCTGTCCTGGATCCCTTTGTGTCTTTTTGCTCCATTCTCGAACTGATCAACCTCCTTATAAACCGTATAAAAGAGTTTGGAACCGTCTTTGCTGAAGAAAAATCCGGACAGATTTTCAATTCCCTCAATCAGGGTTCGTGTTTGTCCGTTTTTCATCGAGGCGAGATGGATGGAGGAAGTTTTATTTCCGCTCGAACTGTATGCATAAGAGTCATCTTTTACCCATTCAAATCCGGAGACTGAAACAGTCCGCACCTGGTTTCCGGTTTCATTTTCAAAAATCAGAATATTCCTGTCGAACGATGCCTTCGATTTATTTCTTTGGTTGATTGCAACAGCCGAGAATTCGCCGTTCCCTGAAATTGACACACTCTGTATTTTAGGGTCGTCGAGCAGTCTTTCGAATGAAGTATACCGGGTCGGATCAACAGTTGGAGCTATAACCGTCCCGGGTTCTTTGGGCTTTGTTAAGGATACTTTCAGGTCCCTGTCACCGGGTACATTGCCAACACTCAGTACTTTAATAACAACAAGATGTTTTCCTGCTTCGAGGTTCAACGGAATTGTTACCGATTTTGTGATGGAAGTGTCGGAATCGGGTGCGTCGATATTCGATTTTTTACCCTCACTTCCGAGATAAACCCGGTATGGCATTCTGGAGGTAACCTTCATATCTGATGAAGTAAAATCGGAAACCTCGAGATAAAAGGCTGCATAATAGATTGAATTTTTGCTCTTATCAACATTTTCAAGAAAATAAGGAGTCAGCACATCCCATTTATCCCTATCTGGGAGTAACCCGATTACGGGCAATATATTGTCACCGTCTGAAAATACCGATTTAATATCCGGATTCTTGTCTGTGTGGATAACCGGGCCGGTTACTTTAAGAGGTCCGTAAACGAGAAAACTGTTTACTTTAATATCTACGGACTGGGTTAAAATTGTGGTCACAGAAAAGACCAGCGTCAGGAGCAACTTTTTAAGCATCTCTTGTCTCATAATGAATGAATAAAGGGGGTGTGTAAAAATACAAAAAAGGAAGGTTATTGTACCGGAAAAAAAGTAAAAATGCCTCATAAAATGCATCATGAAAAGTTTATTATCTAAATTATTTTTTTTCTTCTGCTTATATTAATGTTTGCCTTTAAAAAAATTACGAATTTTGATACCGCTTCAAATTAAAGGTTAAACGGTACCTTTTCAACACTAACCGGCGCGAAATTGTTTTCACAAGTTATCAGATATTTTGAAATGTTCATGGCACTCTTCTACATTGGTGCAGGTGTTGTGGTATATTTGGGATACATCCCGTTATTCGAGAATCTCTCGGATTATGAGCTGTATCTTATCTCGGGCGGACTGGTCGTCTATGGAACCTTCAGGATATACAGATCGTATAAGAGGATAATGGAGAGCCGCGAGGAAAACTCAAATGAAGAAGATCAATAGAGTTCTAGTATTATTTTTGGCAACAGTTGCCTTCCTTTTCACTTCCTGTGAAAATAAAATTTCAACCGGTCAGGCTGATGAACCCACGATGGGTAAAAAGAAGATCGCCGTTGATGAAACATTCAAACCTGTCTTTGAAGAACTTGAAAAACAGTTCGAAACACTCTACCCAAATGCTTTTCTCGACATCATTTATGCACCAGAATCAAAGGTGGTCGACCTTCTTCTCCAGGATTCCGTCCAGATCATTTTTATTGCCCGGGAGTTGAACGCAAAAGAAGCCGCAATTATGGCAAAAAGGGAAGTGGTTGCACGCAACACAAAGATTGCCTATGACGGGGTTGCAGTACTCGTGAACAAGAATAACAAACTTGGTGTCCTGACCCACGACGATCTTATGAGAATTTTTACCGGCAAGGTTACAAAATTTGACGAGATAAAAGAAGGTCTGGCAAAAGAACCGTTTTCGCTGGTGTTCGAAAACTCGCTCGCAGGAACAGTAAATTTCTTTGCTGCCCGATATGGTGAAGATTTCCGTACAGCCAAGAATGTTTACGACCTTAAAACACCAAAAGACCTTATCAGTCATGTCTCGACAAATGCAGATGCAATTGGCTTCCTGAGCTCAATTTATGTATACGATGACGCTGACACAAACAAAACGACTTTTATAAAAGATGTTAAAGTTCTCGATCTCGAAGTGGCTGATTCAATTAAATCAGACCAAAAAGCAGTCGGTCCATGGCAGTATTATGTTGCTCAAAGATACGATCCCACGGTAAACACCGAAAGAGAACCACCTCTCTATCCGCTCGTCAGAAGCCTCACTTCTGTGAACTTTGAAGGCAGGGCAGGTTTAGGACAGGGATTTACCGCCTATGTAGCGAGCGAACCGGGACAGCGGACAGTACTCAGATTTGGTCTGGTGCCTGCCCGGATGCCCGTCAGGATCTTACAAATAACAAACCAAAATATTCAAATCAAGTAAAGCCGGAATATATATGAAAAAGACAATCTTGCTTTCCCTCCTCCTCGTTGTTGGTGCATTCACATTAAGTAATGCTCAAAATCTTAAAGATGCCCACAAATATCTGGAAAACGAAAGCTACACAAATGCACTGCAAACATACAACCAGTTGCTGGCCGAAGAACCCGGCAATGTTAAGTATGGTTATTTTTTAGCCCATGCCTACCTGCATGTCGCAAGAAATGACAGCGCAAAAATGGTGATGGATAAATTTACTGCGACTGCTGCCGGCGATCCTTACTACATGCTGGGAGTCGCCACCCTCGCATTCAAAGATAAAAACTATACTCTTGCCAAAGACCTGATCTCACAGGCACTCGCGAAAGTTTCGACTGAGAAAAAAGGTACAACGATTTATGATGTCGAATTTCTCATTGACTTGTCTGATGCCATCTATGTTGGCGGTGCCGACAAGGAAATTTGCGAGCTTGGAATTGATGCCATATTAAAAAATCTGTCAAAAGATCCGAAGAATTATGATCTCCTGATCGCAGCAGGAAAGATTTATTATACCATTCCTGATGGCACGAATGCTCTTAAGTTCTTCAAATCAGCGCTCGATATTCAGAGCAATAAACCCGCTGCACATGTGGGGTATGGACAGGTTTACAGACTGATCAAGCAATATGGTTCTGCCGAAATCAAATTTCAGGATGCGTTAAAACTCAACCCGGACTATGCTCCTGCATACCGTGAGATTGCCGAAATGAACTACGATATGGAAGACTATGCAAAAGCAATCCAGAACTATAAAGAGTATTTGCAAAAGTCGGAAAAGACACTTCCTAATCTCAGAAGATTTGCCATTATCCAGTATAACGGTAAAGATTATGTCGGGACAGTTGCAACCACAAAAGAGTTTCTTGCCAGCGCTGGAAAGAATGCCGACATGTGGGTTCTTCAGGCTTATGCATACGATATGACAGGCGATTCAACAAATGCAATTGCATCATTCGATAAATATTTCTCATTCGTTGAACAGCCAAAGATCAAAGCCTATGATTACGAACTCTATGGTAAAAACCATAAAAAAGTTGGAAACGACTCGATTGCAGTTCTGAACTACATTAAAGCTGTTGATCTTGATTCCACCAAATCCACTCTTCTTGGTGATGTTGCAGCATACTACTTCAAGAAAAAAGACTGGGAATCTGCTGCAAAGAGCTATAAAAAGAAAGAACAGCTCGAACGCGGACTGGCACAGCGTGAATACTACAACCTTGGAATGGCTTACTATTTCGGGAAAAATTACGATGCCGGTATTGTTGCATTCGACAGTCTCTTAAGCCAGAAGGCTGACTTTGCCCTTGGTTATTTTTATAAAGCTTTGTGCCTCTCTCAAATAGAGACACTTGATTCAACCAAGTTTGGAATTGCGAAACCTGTATTCGACAGTTTTATAGCAATCGCCGGTAAAACCCCGGATAAATTCAAGACACAGCTCATTAATGCTTACGATTACATGGGTTATTTTTACTTCCAAAGTCAGGATAAACCTGAATTCAAAGACACCTGGAAACAAAATTTCAGAGATGCCTATGAAAAAATTCTGGTTCTCGATCCTAATAACCAGGGAGCAAAAGACAACCTTAAGCTGGTACCCGCGGATAAAAAGTAAAGCAATTATATAAAAAAAAGGCCGCCCGGGCGATCAGGCAGCCTTTTTTTTATGTCCAATTCCAACTTTTATTTGCTTTTATCCGGGAAAGCGGGAACAGGGTTCTTCTTAACGGGATTCTTTTCCAGTTCTTTCAGTATCAGTTCGATTCCCTTGTTGAGCTGTTCATCAGTTCCTGAAAATTCGAGTGCAGGGTCGTTGTCGACAACTATGTCGGGATCGACACCATGCCCTTCCATGATCCACTTAGCCTCATTCAGGTGGTAAGGACCAAACTCAGGTTTATTCAAAATGCCACCGTCGACAAATGGAAGTGAACCGGAAATTCCCACAACACCACCCCATGATCTCTTACCGACAAGCTTGCCGAGATTGGCAGCTCTGAAGCGATAGGGGAAGATGTCTCCATCCGATGCAGAGAACTCATCCATAAGCAGAATTTTAGGCCCTACATGCATGCCTGTCGGATTAAAGGTATTGATGGAATTTCTTCTGTAGTTCATCATTACCGGCATTCGAGCGAGTCTCTCGAGAATTTGAGGAGAAACATTTCCGCCGCCGTTTCCTCGATCGTCGATGATGAGAGCTTCTTTGTTCAACTGAGGGTAGTAATATTTTACGAACCAGTTCAGTCCGTTTACACCCATGTCGGGGATATGGATGTAACCAACTTTTCCTTCTGTGGCTTTGGTGACTTTTTCAATATTTCCTTCCACCCAGTTGAGATAATAGAGATTCTGTTCATCAGCAACAGGAACCACGGTAACATCTCTCGAACCTTTTTCGTCAGCAACAGTGTTAACGGTAAGTACCACCTGTTTTCCTGCACGATCGACGAGCGATTCATAAATGTTATCCATCTCCTTCACGGATTTTCCGTTCACTGCGATGATATAATCACCCTCTTTTACATTTACACCGATTTCAGTGAGAGGAGAACGGAAGTCTTTGTCCCAGTTTTGTCCGGTAAGAATTTTCTTAACCTTTACATATCCCGAGGCATCTTTTTCCAGTTTTGCACCGAGGAGTCCCAGGGCAATTCTCGCAGCTTTGGGATAGTCACCGCCACCGACATAGGCGTGCCCGATATTCAGTTCACCGATCATTTCTCCGATAATGTAGGTCAGATCAATTCTGTGGTTTACATAGGGGAGCAGCACTTCATACTGTTTTTTTACTGCTGCCCAATCGACCCCGTGCATGTTTTTCGCATAGAAGAAATCGCGCATTTGTCGCCAGGACTCATCGAAAATCTGTTTCCATTCAGCTTTTCTGTCGAGCGACACCTTTAGATCGGAAAGATTCAAGGCATCTTTTATTTTTACAGGAGCAGAAGGAAGTGGTACTATTCCGTAGGAATTTCCAACTCTTACGAGCATTTTTTTCTCGTCGGCAGAGATTTCATATCCGGCAACCTCACCGAGATTAGTCTCTTCCAGGTCTTTCAGATTGTATGAGTAGAGGTTGAATTTGTCCTCCCTTGCACCCCTTCTGTAGTAGAAAATTTTATCAGCAGTTGTAGAGAGGTTTCCATAACTGCCTGAGGGTGCCGGTATTTCCGCAACCCTGTTCAGAATTCCGTCAAAATCGATGACGAGTTTCTTCGATACTTCCTTTGAATCCTTTGTCTCTTTCGATTCTTTGGTATCTTTTTCTTCCTTCTTCTCAGGAGCCGGTTTCTCTTCTTTTACAGAGACTTCATCACTTTTGGGTTCGAAAGGTGATTTAGTCGAATTCTGAAGGGTAACCAGATACAGTTTTGTCATGTCTGAATAGATGTGATTCCACTCTGTCCAGCCATAGGTCGGGTTGAATGTCCTTTCCGAGGTGAAGAAGAGATATTTTCCGTCTTTTGAGAAAACAGGTTGCCCGACATCGAAAAAGCCATCGGTAACAGGAGAAGCTTTTTTATCATCAAGCGAATAGATATATATTCTTGATGATACATTGTCCTCTGCTTTATTGTAGGCAATGTAACGGCTGTCATGCGACCAGTCGAAGGCAAAGACAGGAGTAACATCTGATTTGTCGACCTGAGTTATTGTTTTTGAGTCGATATCAACAAAGTTTAATGTATAATTCTGGTCGGAGAAGATCAGCTTTTTACTGTCGGGTGACCATTGAATCGAGAATTTATAAGCATTTCCGCCTTTTGTAATCTGAATTTCCTCACCTTTGCCATCCTGAGGAGTAATATATACTTCATCCTCTCCACTTTTGTCGGAGATATAAGCAATAAATTTGCCGTCAGGTGACCACTTCGGTGAGCGTTCATGAATTCCTGAAGTGGCTGTCAGATTTCTGGTGGCACCATTCTTTGCGGGAACCGTAAATATATCACCTCTGGCGCTTAAAAGAGCCCGGTTTCCATCGGGTGAAATCTCAAAGCTGGCGATATTACGGCTTACATCCACTATCCCGTCTCTGCCTGTGGCAAAGTCATCACTGATCCGGATTTCAACTTTTGAATATTTGTCATTCGTAATATCGAGTCTATAGATGTATCCGGCGTTTTCGAAAACAATGTAATTCCCACCTATCGAGGGGAATTTCACATCGAAATCGGTAAAATTTGTAATCTGTTTCTCCTGCTTTGTCGCGAGGTCGATTGAATACAGATTCATGGTGCCGGTTCTGTCGGAGGCGAAATATATTTTGTTGCCTGCCCACATCGGGAAAATGTCCTGAGCGGGATTTTCCTGAACACGGGTAGTCTTCTTTGAATCAAAATCATAGATCCAGAGGTCATCCGCCTGTCCGCCACGATAGCGTTTCCAGGTTCTGAACTCCCTGAAGACCCTGTTGTAAACAAGTTTTTTTCCATCAGGTGAGAATGTGCCAAAACCACCTCTTGGGAGAGGGAGCTGTTCGGCGAGTCCACCTTTTACATTTGCGAAAAAGAGCTGACCTTTCCAGTCATTTGGCTCTATCCATCTGCTGCGAAACATCACTGTTTCATTGTCACGCCATGCCATCACGATGTTGTTTGGTCCCATTCTGTCAGATACATCGTCCCTTCCAAGGGTTGCGGTGTAAGTCAGTCTTTTCGGGACACCACCCGTTGAGGGAATCAGATACACTTCGGTATTTCCATCATACTGCCCCGTGAAAGCTATATGCTTGCCGTCGGGGGAGAATTTGGCGAACATTTCAATTCCCGTGTGATTGGTAATCTTCCGGGCAGTACCACCGGTGGCATTCACAATATACAGATCACCTGCATAAGTAAAAACAATCTGATCACCGTTGATATTTGGAAATCGAAGAAGCCGGGATTCCTGTGCCTGCAGTTCGAAAACTGCCAAAAGCAGAGAAATAAACATGATTATTCGAGTCATAGTACCTTACTGTTTTTGTTAATGGAAAAATAGATTTGAATATTATTCAAAAAAAATTGATATATCAACTGTTTTTTGATGGAGGGTTATTGAATGAGGGGAACGGCAGATCCGCTACAGAGACTGTAAAACACGGCATAGCTCCCCCCCGACGCCGAGTTTAACCGGCTTCAATATTCATTTAAACTGTTTTAAGGTTCTAAAATTCACGAAAGTGTGAATCAGTTCATGCAGAAGCCGATACTTTCGATGATATCTCTTTTTGCTTAAGATTTGTAAAATTCGTGAGGATTTCTGAAAACCTGTGATTCGAAATCCCGTTCATTTCTGCTGTTTTTTTTAGCCAGTCCACTTCGGGTCCGGAAAGGTCGTTATCGGAGAATGCAAGATTTAGCGCCTCATCGATAAACACTTCTGTAATCGCAGCAGAACTAAACATAAGCGGATTATCGCTTATATTCTCATTGATCATTAAATTTTTGATTACTTCTTCATAGAAATCTTTGCTGAATCCAAGTTTTGTGGCAACATTTCTAATAATATCTTTTTCCTGGTCTATTAAACTGTTGTCGATTCTAGCGACAATTAACAGTCCCTTTAAGTAATTGCTTTTGTCAAGTTGTGTAAGCATGTTTCGATCTCCCATCGCCGAATAATCGGGAAAAACTGTTGTTCAACTTACTTAAATAAGGAATAAAATTCAAGGGAATTCGGAAAACTTCATCAATTCTGCTGCCTGATTATTCAATTCATTTAATTAAATTATCCAACTGATTTATTTAAAATTAACCAGGAATCACCGAAATTGCCAAAATATTTCTCAAAAATCATCTCACTGCTTTTGATTCTCTCCTCAACGATGTTTTCCCAAGCTGACTGGAAGACTGAATTTGAAAAATCTGACTTTAAAGCCACCTCGACTTCTGAAGAGACGGACAGGTTTTTCACCCGGCTCGCCACAATAAGTGATGCAGTAAGGTATGAAACCATCGGCACTTCACCCCAGGGAAGGGAAATAAAAGTTTTTATCGTTTCAAAGGACAAGGCTTTTACCCCAGAGGTTGCAAAGAAAACGGGCAAACCTGTGCTTCTCATACTGAATGGTATCCACTCCGGTGAGATAGAGGGAAAAGATGCTTCGATGTTGTTTCTTCGTGAAATGCTGATTGAGGGAAAACACAAGGATGTATTCGAAAATGTGATTTTACTCGTCATCCCGATATTTAGTGTTGACGGGCATGAGAGAAGTTCTGCCTACAATAGAATCAATCAGAACGGTCCGACGAATATGGGCTGGCGAACGACTGCTCAAAATATAAATCTGAATCGTGACTGGATGAAAGCTGATGCACCGGAGATGCGTGCAATGTTGGGATTGTTCTCGACATGGATGCCCGATTTCATGATCGATAATCATACGACCGACGGTGCTGACTATCAATATACTGTTACCTACGGACTCGAACGCCATGGTAATATTGCACCAAATCTGGCAAAGCTTTCAGAAAAAGTATTCCTCCCATTTCTTATTGAAAATGTTGAGGCTGCTGGCTGGCTCGTAGCTCCGTATGTTTACTTCAAGGACAATAATGTTGAGAAGGGGATGCTCGACTGGGCTTCAACTCCCAGATTTTCGGGTGGATATACAGCCGCACAAAACAGGATTTCGCTGTTGGTTGAAACTCATATGATGAAACCATACAAGGACCGTGTTTTCGCCACGAAGTCGGTTCTGGAAACGACTGCAAAATTTCTTGTTCTGAATGGCAAAATAATCAGGGAAGAGAATAACAAAGCCGACAATAACATGAAACAGTTCATCGGAAAAGGTGCGAAATGGCTTCCAATTAAGTTTTCTACAAAAGAAACGGCCGGCAGCAGCATTTTATTCAAAGGAATTGAAGCTGTTCATGAAACGAGTGCGGTCTCCGGCACTGAAAAAATCGTTTATACTGGCAAAAAATTTGAAAAGGAAATTCCCGTTTTTGATAATGTGATCGCCTCTGATTCGATGGAGGTTCCGTCGGGCTACATAATACCGGCCGAGTATTCATCACTTGTTTCAATAATGGAGCTTCACGGGATAAAAGTGGAGAAACTTGAAGCACCAAAAAAATTCCTGGTTGAGCGACTAAAATTCAAAGACTTCACATTTGCTAAAACTCCCTATGAAGGACGATTCAGAGTGACTTCCGGTTATGATGTTTCCAAAATAAAGGAAGTGGTTCCGTCAGGCGCGTTTTTTGTCTCCTGCGACCAAAGGGCACTTAAAGTTATCAACCTGCTGCTCGAACCCCGTTCTGAAGATTCCTTTCTGTCATGGGGATTTTTCAATCAGATTTTTGAGATGAAGGAATATTTCGAAGATTATGTGATGGAAAAAGTGGCACTTGAAATGCTCGCAGCCAACCCCGCCTTAAAAAAGGAATTTGAGGAAAAAATTGCTAATGATGAAAAATTTAGAAATGACCCCGATGCAAGACTTTCGTTTTTTTATAAAAAGTCACCTTATTTTGATAAAAACTACTGTGTATATCCAATTTTAAGGGTAGTCGAATGAAAAGATGCAATATTTCTTTCAAATGGTTCCTTCCTGCATTCCTGTTACTTTCAGGTCTTGCATTTTCACAACCGGAAGTGCCCGTAAATGAATTTGGATTAAAGGTTGTCGATTCCAAATCCCTTTATTTGGCTCAGGTTTCCAATAATGTTGAGAATACATTGCTCAACCTTGAAGGATTTATACCAAATCTTCGCAAAGATGTGAAGTACGCAACCACGGATAATGTCACAAAACAGGTGCTTTACACTACTCCGGGAGTATTTTTGAGGAAACCTGCTGCCGAGGCATTAAAAAAAACTGCAGAAGAACTTGCATTGAACGGTATCGGGCTTGTTGTTTATGATGCATATAGACCCTACAGCATCACGAAAAAGATTTGGGAGTTTGTTCTCAATGAAGATTTTGCAGCGAGTCCTAAAACAGGAAGTCGTCACAACAGGGGGTGTGCGATTGATATCGGTCTGTATGACATAACGAACGGTGAACTGCTTGATATGCCTACCATTTTCGATGATTTTACGGAAAAGGCGAGTCACAAGTATATGAAAATATCACCTCAGCAAAGGATAAATCGTGCACTTTTGAGGACAGTTATGGAAAAACACGGTTTCAAGGCTCTCGAAAGTGAATGGTGGCATTATGATTATTCAAGCTGGAAAAGTTTTGACCTGATGGATATCAGTTTTGAGGATCTGAAATAGGGGAAACGGATTAGGACTGTTATTTATTTGGTGGATTGAGAAATAATGCTTATATTTGAAGTCTAAATTATAACAGTTACGATACGGGAAATATAAATAAGATTTTTGATCGCGGGGTGGAGTCCCGATAAATCGGGAGTAGCTCGTCGGTCTGAAATCACAAAAAAGTTTTTGATCGCGGGGTGGAGCAATTGGTAGCTCGTCGGGCTCATAACCCGAAGGTTGTCGGTTCAAGTCCGGCCCCCGCTACAAGAAAAAAAGCCTGAGAAGAAATTCTCGGGCTTTTTTGTTTTAAATAGTCTTCGGTTATTTCTGTCGCTGAGCAGTTGATTATTAAGTAATTGTATTTTGTCGGGCTCATAATTCGCCGCGGCGAATTGTCGGCTGAAAGTTCGCTATGGCGAATTCAAGTCCGGCCCCCGCTACAAGAAAAAAAGCCTGAGAAGAAATTCTCGGGCTTTTTTGTTTTAAATACTCTTCGGTTATTTTTGAGAATGATGATTTATTTTTTCTTCACAGTCTCACTCATCCGATGAACCGGATTAAAGGAAGTCTTACCCTGATAAGACCTGACCTCTCTATTGCTGCAGGTATCTGTGTTGTTACAGGTCAATTTCTTGCACTTGGGGCTCCTGCTACACTTTTCCAAACAATTGCCGGGTTTTTCGCAGTCGCACTGATCTCCGGTGCCATACTGGCCATCAACGACTATTTCGATGTCGAGTCAGACATCATTAATGCTCCTCACCGCCCAATTCCTTCAGGAATGATCTCAAAATCAGAAGCTCTGATTCTTTTTATCATATTGCTGTCTGTTGGATTGTTCCTAAGTTACCTCTTGAATATCGTTGCATTCACGGCAGGAATTGTTCTGGCAATTACAGGTTTTTTATACAACTGGAGACTGAAGCGAACGGGACTCCCCGGAAATCTTATGGTAAGCTTTTCAGTTGGGATGACTTTTATATTTGGCGGGATTTCTGTCGGTCTTCCATTTGAAAAAACAGTACTGTTTTTTGGTCTGCTGGCTGCCACGCTGGATTTGGGAGAGGAAATCTCTGCCGATGCCATGGATTTGGAAGGAGATAAAAAGATAGATTCCAAATCTCTCGCAATCAAACTTGGACGAACCCGGGCATTAAAGATCAGCAGCTACATATTTGGTTTTGTTATACTTCTGACAGTTATCCCGTTTGTTTTGGGCTGGTTTCGGCTTCCGTATCTGATTCCTTTTCTCGTTATGGATGGGGTAATAATCCTTTCCGTCTTCAGGCTTCTTCACTCAAAAGGTGACGAGGGGAGGAACTACATTAAATGGATTTACCGGAGTTCGACAGGGGCAATTCTTGCATTTCTGATCATGAGACTTGCAGGATTATAGAACATTTTTGGTTTCAATTTCAATTGAGTTTTCGAGGTAAAAGTAATGAATAACAATGATATAATCGCTTTTTTGAAAGACCTTTCGGCGAATAATTCAAAAGAGTGGATGGACAAAGAGAGGAACAGATACATTGCAGTCAGAGATTTCTGGTTTGATCAGGTGGCTGATATGCTCGAAAGACTCTCGATCTACGATGAGCGACTGCACGGGATTCAACCCAAGGATACAGTCCACAGAATCTTCAACAACCGGAGATTTCAACCCGACAAACCGGTGTACAAGGACAATTTCACTTTCACACCTTACTTAAAGGTTGCTCCAGCATCATTTCATCTCTCCATCAGTCCCCGCAGGTCATTTGTTGGTGGGGGACTCTACCGTCCGCCTGCTGACCTGCTCGCAAATGTTAGAAGATTTGTAGCACAAAACGGCAGGGAGCTTCAAGAAATAGTAACTGAAAGCCGTTTTGTTAATTTCTATGGAGGTCTCGACTCAAGTGAAGAAACTCTCAGGACTGCTCCCAAAGGATTCCCAAAAGATCATGAATACATCGAATTTCTTAAAATGAAAAGTTTTATTTCGCTTAAAACGCTTTCAATTAATGAGGTTACATCCGGTGGTTTGATCGATCTGGTTGAAGAATCATTTCTATCGATAAAACCCCTTATCGATTATCTGAATGAAGCATTAGAGATGAGGTCATAAACAGAACCGTCTGAAAGGTCATTCATCCGTTCAAACTATTTATAACAGAGACTCTTTAGATAGTTGTAACTTCGCAAGATTAAATCGTAATTTATTTTACTTCTAATAAAATTTGTTCAGTCAGAACTTTTATTGTTTCGAACGAAAAGATTATCTCCTTTAATAAGTCATCATTTTAATTCACCATCCTCAGGAAATTCATGCGAACAGTAATTTACTCTAACTATGGTCCCCCCTCGGTACTTAAACTCAAGGAACAGGAAAAACCCGCCCCCAAGGACAACGAGATTTTAGTAAAGATAATGGCTACAACGGTTGCTACGGCTGACATTAGAATCAGAAAAGCCGACCCGTGGGTAGCCAGATTAGTGTATGGTCTGACTTCTCCAAAAAAGCAAATCCTGGGTATTGAGTTTGCAGGGATTGTTGAGGAGACTGGTAAAAATGTCACTCTGTTCAAAAAAGATGACGAGATTTTCGGTTCAGCAGGATTTGATTTTGGTACTTACGCTGAATACCGCTGCTTCCCTGAAAATGGGGTGATATCTCATAAACCAAAAAATATTTCATTTGAAGAGGCTGCAACCATTCCGTTTGGTGGACTTACCAGTCTTTACTTCCTGCAAAACGGGAATGTAAAAAAGGGTGATAAAGTATTAATTCATGGTGCATCGGGGAGTCTTGGCGCAGCGGCAGTTCAAATAGCGAACGATTTGGGTGCAGAAGTGACGGCTGTCTGCAGTGGCTCCAATGCTGAACTGGTCAGATCGCTGGGGGCCCACTTCACAGTGGATTATACAAAAGAGGATTTTACGAAGAACGGTAAAAAATATGATGTCATTTATTGCACCGTTGGGAAAAGCCCTTTTAAGGGATGTGTTAAATCATTAAAAGATGGCGGGCGATATTTGCGTGCAGTTCATCATAATCCGGTGGATTTTTTCAAGGGATTGTGGACGAATCTAACAACAAAGGTGAAAGTGACAGGGGGTATCGTCAAAGAGACAAGGGAGAACCTAAACCTGCTTGCATCAAAGATAGAAAAAGGGAAGTACCGCGCTGTTATCGATAGAATTTATCCACTGGAGGAAACTGCAGCCGCCCATGAATATGTGGAAAAGGGACACAAAAAAGGGAATGTTGTTATCAAAATTTATGAGTGATGAGGAACATTACTCCCTCCGTTTACTTTAATAAAAAATGGTTATTAAAAAATAATATATTTTTCAAAATTTTATTTGGTAGTAATGTGAAAAAAACCTAATTTCGACCGTTACTTTAATAATAGTTTTCTTCGACTCAGGTCCAAAAACTCTCCCAATTATATCTATCTCTGATATAACAAAAAAATACACAATTTGCTGACGGCACAACGAGCGACAATCGTCACTCATCATTTTTGCCTGCCGACGGGATGTATTGTCTGAAATTACCGGAATTGTTTATTGATTTCAAGACAATTTTTTTTAATATACTGTGGAGCCCAGAAACCACATTAAAAAACGGGGCGTCACCGAAAAGCCTGACGAGTAGGAGAAACAAAAGGTATAATTATGACAGAACAGAAACCAGTTCAATCAAAGGTAACCATGATCCTCGTTTGTCTATTTCTCGGAGGACTTGGTATTCATCGTCTTATGATGGGCTATTCCAACTGGTGGTTGCAGTTAATCACACTTGGTGGTTGCGGTATTTGGTCACTGATAGATCTTATTCAGATTATCACTGGCAGCATGAAAATGGCTGACGGTAGAGACCTCGTATAATTTAAGGGGCTGGAATTTATTTCCAGCCCGTTTTTTTAGCTTCAGGTTATTATTTCGGGTTAATGGCCGGTTGATCTCTTTAGAGTGAACGAGAATTTACTCCCCACTCCAGCCTTGCTCTCGACTCTAATAGTTCCGCCATTTTTTTCAACGAATTCCTTACAGAGCAGCAGTCCCAAGCCTGTTCCTGATTCACCGTCAGTTCCTTTTGAACCGGTTTTCTCACCCGGTTGGAAAAGTTTTGCCACACTTTCACTGTCCATTCCAACTCCCTTATCTCTGACTGAGACTTCAACCATTTTATCATCCAGCGCCTCGATGTCAAAACTGATATATCCACCTCTTTTTGAGAATTTGATCGCATTCGTAAGCAGGTTCAAAACGACGGAATTTATCATGTTTCTATCAGCCATTACATTCACAGACTCAGTAAATTTGTTGACGATCTGAACCTCCTTTTGTGATGCTCTTTCTGCCAAAGATTCGATATTACTGTCAATAATGTAGTTTAGACTGAATACAGTTTGGTCGAAAGGTATTGAACCCTTTTGCATTTGAGACCATTCGAGAAGATTTTTAAGGAGCTCGAATATATTTTGAGCATTGTTGTGGACACTTTTGCTGAATTTGAGAAGCACATCCTTCTCCATTTCCGCTGCGTCATCAGCAAGTATCTCGGTCAATCCCAACAATCCAAGAAACGGACTTCTAAGATCATGGGCTATAATCGAGAAAAACTTGTCTTTCTCTTTCACAAACCGTTCGAGTTCGGCATTTTTGTTATTGAGGTCATCTTCCCATCTTTTTCTTTCTGTGATGTCCTGAAATGTGGTGGCAAAACCGTTCGAATGGGTTTTGTATACAGAAATTGAAAAGTACTTATTCAGAGGGGGATACGAGGTTTCAAAAACAAGTGATTCACCAGTTTCAACTGTTTTAGTATAAATATCAATAAATGGAGGGTCGGCGACGCCATATGCCTCCCGGCTCGTTTTATTCAGGATGTTTTCCTTATTCAAACCGAGTATTCTCTCGAAAGAGGAATTTACATCGATAATCTTGTAATCGTAAGGTGTAGAAGATTCATCATAAATCAATTCGTGCAGGGCAGAACCCTCGATCATATTGTTGAACAGTGACCTGAATTTTTCTTCGCTTGAAATGAGCGCGGACTCAACCTTCTTTTGCTCTGTAATATCAATCATAATGCCGTTCCAGTATGAATCACCGTTTGGCAAGATGGTGGGAATTGACTCAATTCGTGCCCATTTCATTTCGCCATCGATTTCGGATCGTCCTTCCCAGCGGAATGGTTTGTGTGTGAGCCAGGCTTGTCTGTTTGCTTCGTCGAGTGAAGGGCGGTCATCCGGGTGAACTTTGTCCAGAACAACAGCAGGATTCGCAAGAAGTTCTTCCTTTGTTACGCGAAGCATCTGGCAGTATTTGCTGCTCCCGTAGACAAAACTCATTTCACCGGCGGCAGTAATAAGGAATATATAGATTCCTGCAGGAATACGGTGCAGTATTTCAGAATACTCGGCAGTAGTGATATATTTATTCACTTCCCGATCTGTTATATCTGATAAACCGGCCTCACCGGATCTGATTTTCCGGGTGGCTTTTAACCTGTCGACCTCTTCCTTAAGTCCAGTGATCAGTTCGATCAGGTCATTTTTAGACATGTCATTATAATCTACCATCTAAGTGATCTCCTGACTGACGAATGAGAGGATGTCTTCATTTTTTTATTGATTGTGAACTCAACATGAACAGAGTACTGATTAATTTTATAAACAGAACGAAAAATACAAAAATATTTCTCAAAAAGAAAGGGGCTTTGGATTTTTGTATAATGATGACAGCATCAGTTCGATAAACAAAAAAATCAGTGTTTGTTTCTTTCTGTAATTTACTATTTTAGGACTGGAAAGTTGGCAAACTTTAAAAAATTCCCAAATTTTTGACTGATACTGCTGCTTCGTTTTCCATTTTTTAAACTAAAAACTGCTACATTGATGATAAAACCTGAAATGCATCCCCGTGAAGCGGAAAGACTAAAAGAACTTGAAGAGTTCTCAATTCTTGATACGATGCCCGAGGTGGAATATGATGATATAACCGAACTTGCATCGTTCATCTGCGGAACTCCAATTTCTCTTGTTAATCTGATAGATTCAAACAGGCAGTGGTTCAAATCCCATTTTGGGATTCCATTCACCGAAGCACCCAGGGAACTCGGGATGTGCTCCCATGCGATTAATCATCCCGGATCAATTTTTATTGTTCCTGATGCAAGGCTGGATGAAAGGTTTCATGACAACCCAAATGTACTGGCAAATCCACCAATCCTCTTCTACGCAGGAGTACCATTGGTTACAGCGAGCGGGCTGCCAATGGGGACGCTTTGCGTTATTGATCACGAACCAAGAATAATAAGTGAGCAGAATGTAAGAGCTCTGAAAATTCTTGCAAATCAAGTGGTCAAATTATTTGAACTTAGGAAAAACAAAAAAGTACTCGACTTAACGATCGACAATTTGGAAGAAAGAAATTCCGAACTCGAGAAATTCGCATTCGTAGCGGCTCACGATATAAAATCACCTCTTGGGAGCATGTCGGCACTCTCACAGATGTTACTGGAGGAATACAGTGAAAAAGTGGATAATGAAGCCAAAGAGATGTTGCAAGCCATACGATGGTCGGCAGACAAACTGCGAAGTCTTGTTGATGGCATTCTCGAACACAGCAGATCTCAGGGGTTCATCAAACTGTCGAAGGAAAATCTATACCTCGACAACCTCCTCAAAGAGACGCTAGCTCTTATACCCGGAGCAAAAGGGATTGAACTTATTCTTCCCGAACCGGGCTCGGTAATACTGGTAAACAAGACGGGATTGCAGCAGGTCTTGCTGAATTTGATCTCGAATGGAATAAAATATAATGACAGCAACCGGGTTCAGATTGAAATCGGGTTCAGTCAGTCAGAAAGATATTATCACTTTTTTATCAAGGATAACGGGAGAGGTATTTCTCCTCAGTTTAAAGATAAAATCTTTGAGATTTTTACGGTTTTATCAACTCGCGACCGCTTTGGGGGAAGAGGGAACGGTATAGGACTTGCCACAGTGAAAAAGCTCTTGGAAGGGATGGGTGGCGATATTGCCGTGGATTCAGAACCCGGTAGAGGGACCCGATTCGATTTTACGATTTCCAAATAAATGACAAAAGGAGTACTATTTTTAACCGGGTCTTTGTCGTTTTGTAGAATTTAGATAAGTTACTTTGTGTTGTGAGAATATTTTGAATCGAGAGAAAATACAATGTCTGTCGTTGAATTAAAATCTGAATCTGAAAAAAGAGTGAAGATGCTCGAGGAACTGCTTGAACGAATTAGTGACGGAGTCGTTGCTTTCGACGAACACTTCAATTATATATATGTAAATGATCATGCCAGCCTGATGCTGGGCCGGGAGCCCAAATATCTTGTCGGGAAAAATTATTGGGAGGAGTACCCCGAGGCAAAAGGAACAAGGTTCGCAAGTGCATATGTGGAGTCCTTTCAAACACAAAAGCCGATTTTCATCGAAGAATATTATCCCCCATGGGACAGATGGTTTGCCAACAGAATATACCCCTCACCCAATGGGATTTCGATAATTTTTCAGGAGATAACAGAGCAGAAAATCTCGGAAAGACTCCTGATGGAGAGCGAACTTAAGTATCGGCGGATAACAGAAAACATTTCCGAGATGATTTGGACCTCGGACCTTGACAGGAATCTTACTTTCGTAAGTCCGTCTGTGGAAAAGATTTTTGGATATACGACATCAGAGTTTTTACAGCTTCAGCAGGAGAAGATTTTTACCCCGGATTCACTTAAGAAAATAGGGGATATCGTCCGTGAGCAAACGAAACTTATCGAATCAGGCCAATCAACAGGAGATAAATTATGGTGTCATGAACTGGGCGCGTTCCGAAAAGACGGATCGCTGTTCTGGGTTCTTTCAAAGTCTAAATTTATGTTTGATGATGACGGAGTTGTAAGCGGGTATTTCGGCGTCGTTACAGACATAACACAGTTAAAAAATGCCGAATTTGAGATTAAAGAAAAAGAGCAGCTTTCGAGACTGATAATGGAGAATCTCCCAATCGGACTTTCAGTCAACTCGGTTTTTCCTGATGTGAAATTTCATTTTATGAACGATTTATTCACAAAATATTATTGCACTACCAGGGAGGAATTAACAGATCCTGATGCATTTTGGGATGCAGTTTACGAGGATCCTGAATTCAGAGCAGACATAAAAAAAAGAGTTTTGGAGGATATTGCTTCCGGTGAACAATCGAGGATGCGATGGGAGAATGTTCCGATTTCAAGAGGCGGAGAGGTAATCAGGTATATTACAGCTACGAGCATTCCTCTGCCTGAATCTAATTTACTGATTTCCACTATCGTGGATGTAACAGAGGAAGTTCTTGCCGGACTTGCACTGAAGGAGAGTGAGGAGAGATACAAAAATATTTTGAATGTTGCTCCGGTTGGTATCATTGTTCAGCAGTGGGGAAATATTGTCTATCTTAATCCCTCTGCTCTTCATTTGTTGGGTGCCATTTCCTACTATCAGTTGCTTGGAAAAGAAATTGAGGGGTTTATTCACCCCGACTTCAGAACACAATCCCATGAAAGATCTGACCGGCTGATCCAGGGTGGAGTAGAACATTATCCGATTGAGGAAGTGTATCTAAGAATTGACGGTTCCGAGATTGATGTGGAAATCATTGAGACCCCTGTTTCATTCAATGAGATGCCGGCAATTCAGATGATCATTACCGATATTACCGAAAAGAAGCAGACTCGTGAAGAGCTTCTTAGGCTTAATACTGAACTGGAAAAAAGAGTTGAGGAGAGAACCGAACAGCTCCTCGCTGCCAATAAGGAACTGGAGGCATTCAGTTACTCAGTCTCACATGATTTACGGGCACCACTTCGGGCAGTCAATGGATTCACATCAATGCTTGAAGAGGATTATGGTGACAGGCTGGACGAAGAGGGAAGAAGGATTTGCTCGATTATCAAAGAGAATTCCACAAAGATGGGGCAACTGATTGACGACCTCCTTAGTTTCTCCCGACTCGCAAGAAAAGACATAAACAGGTCACCCATCGACATGAATGCTTTATTTGATGCAACCTTTATGGAGATTACAACTGAGTCAAATCGTGATAAAATAACATTTAATAAGTATGAACTGGAAAAATGTTACGGCGATGCCACGATGATTCGGCAGGTCGTTTACAACCTCATATCGAATGCTGTGAAATTTTCTTCCAAGGTATCCAGACCCGAAATAACTGTATCGTGTAAATCTGTAGCAAATAAAGTATTTTATTCCATCTCTGATAATGGAGCAGGATTCGACATGAAATATAAAGACAAACTTTTTGGAGTGTTTCAGCGGCTTCACGGGATGAATCAATTTGAAGGGACTGGTGTAGGATTGGCAATTGTTCAAAGGATTGTTATGAAACACGGTGGAACTGTGGAAGCTGAGGGAGAGGTCGATAAAGGTGCCACCTTCAGGTTTTCACTTCCATCAACCGAAGAACACTGAAAGATGATTGTAAACTCGTGATAACAGGATTTAATTAACGATTTAGTGAGCTCAAAATGATTGCGAACATTATCGGTATTACCGGAACGCTATGCGGCACTATCGGAATATTTTTCGGATTTTACTTCTTTACCTCGAACGATGCCGTTTTGGCACTTAAAACCGTTGCTGTCACCACCGTTGGAATTGTCGGTATACTCGCTTTTGTACGGCATGTAATTTTTCACAAGGCAGATGCAAAAAGGATGGGCTGGGAAACCGACCGCCCTGACTGGATGTTCGAAGTGGGTTTTGCAAATCTTGCATTTGGAATTGCGGGATTTGTCGCGGTATTTCCCGACCGGGGGATGGTGGCGCAGGCAGTCGTAATCCTTGGGTATGCTCTCTACCTTTTGCAGGCAAGTATCCTTCACGGATACCGTTTCCTCACTTCTGAAAATAAATCTATTGGCAGACTGGTTCGTTTTTCTCTGTCGACACTTCTCTATGCAATCATGATGTCCTATTTCGCATTTCAAGTGCTATTGTGATAATTTCACAAATTTAAAGGTGTTCGTACCTTTTTCAGAGACAATAACACCAAACCAGACTCCATCTGACAGATATGAGATATCGAGTGAACCGTTGTAGAAAGACCGCATAACCTTCTCACCTGTCACTGAGTAGATATTTACCTCTGCAGGTTCCGTCAACTCATTCAATCCATTGATGAAAAGTGTGCTGCCAGCCGGAACCGGGAAAATCATCGTTTCTTCTTTTTTTACAAATGAAGTTTCCTTAATTGATGTGGCAGGGTTAACCACCACTTTCAGTCTCTTCCAAATGTCGTTATTATAAAAAGTTGGCACTTCAACCCCTGAACCGGGAGCGTCTCCCATCCTGATCATTACCAGGTTCTCACCGGGTACCACATTAACCAGTTGTCCGTTTTTCCCTATTGCGGCAAACATGTTTTCAGGGGCATCCGGAGCAAAACCACCCGGAAAAACAAACTGAGACTGAGGTAACATATACGACTCTTTTCCATTCAGCCACCAGAGATAACCGTAGGAGAGGTTAAGGTTTTGTGAAGTATTTACCATATCCCTGTAATATGCTGTATCTGTAATCACCGCTGTTGAGTTCCATTTCCCCTTGTTGAGCATAAGCAGACCAAATCGTGCCATGCTTCTTGCGTTGCTGTAGAAAACATTGTTATACCCGTTTTTCAGATAGAGTCCGTTAATACCTGTGGAAGGACGGAGTTTTTGTTGTAAAAACTGGTTCATGTTTAGTCCGGTAGCACTCTCGATCACATTGTCAAGGAGAGTGTAGGGGGCGTTGTGATATGCCCACCGGTTGCCGCGTTCAGCTTTGTAAATGAGACATGCAGGAAGTGTACAGTAGGGGTCGGACACTCCGTCATCAAGTCCTGTGGTCATTGTCAACTGATGGATTATTTTTATCCTGCCTTCCTGTGAAGGAATAAGGGAGGTCCAGCCGGGAGAAAGGTATTTGGAAGTGGAGTCATAGAGATTAATTTTCCCTTCCTGTTTAGCAATTCCGACCAGGACTGCGGTTAATGATTTTCCCGCGGAAGCCCAATACCATACACTGTCTTTCGTGAACGAACCAAAATATTTTTCGATGGCAATCTTCCCGTCCTTTAATACTAAAAATGCTTTTGTATTGGTGGATGAGAGGAAGGAGTACAAAGAGTCGGTTTTTGTTACATCCCAGCCAAGAGATGAAGGGGACACTGTTTCCCAGTCACTCCCGGTGAGAGGCGGAAAATAGAGATTCTGTGCCTGAGATATCCCAAGCAACAGAATCTGAAGAAGAATTAATATTCGCAAAGTTATTCCTTTTTTTTCTGACTCATAGACAATGTTCAAAAAAAAGAAGTTTAACCATCTGTTTTTATTTTACCAGTTTCAGTTCTGCTGAAAGTCTGATATCGGCTGAAGATGCTCCGATCATGATGTCGAACATGCCAGGCTCAGCCACCCAATCGAGTTTTTCATTATAAAAAGAAAGCTTTTCCTTATCGACGATAAAACTTACCTTTTTGGATTCACCGGGTTTCAGATAAATTTTTGCGAAGTCCTTTAATTCTTTGACGGGCCTCACGAGTGAAGCCACCCTGTCGCGAATGTAAAACTGGACAATTTCTTCACCCGCGATGTCGCCAGTGTTTGTCACCATGCATGTGAATTCAACTTTACCATCCGCTTTCATCTCAACTTTTGAAGTATTTAATCCATCATATTTAAATGTAGTGTAGCTAAGGCCGTATCCAAAAGGGTACTCAGGGCTTTGTTTTAAGTCTGTGTACCCCGTTCTGAAATCCTTCGACGGGATGTCGGTCATGGAGGGTCTGCCGGTATTGAAGTGATCATAATAGATTGGTACCTGACCCACACTTCTCGGGAATGAGACTGTCAGTTTGGCAGATGGATTATACGCACCATAAAGCACATCTGCAATTGCGTTTCCGGCTTCACTTCCCAAAAACCATGTGTAAAGAATTGCATTAGCTTTTTTCGCTATTTTATCAAAAACGAGGGGTCGTCCTGCATTAATTAGTACCACCACCGGTTTGCCCAATGCAAAAATTGCCTCTGCGAGTTCTTCCTGAACTCCGGGAATTGTGATATCAGATCTGCTTTGTGCCTCTCCGCTCATATCCCGACTCTCTCCGAGAGTAAGAATCACAACATCAGCTTTCTTTGCTGTTTCGATGGCTTCCTGAAAACCCTTTTTATCAAGCGATTTTACGCCACAACCTTCAGCATGCAGGACATTTCCTTTTCCGAGAAGATTTTCGAGTCCCTCAAATTGTGAGACTACATCGCTGTTGTCATCCCAGCCGACAGACCATCCGCCGAGCATGTCGGTTTCAGATTTAGCGAGGGGTCCTATCAAGGCAACCTTTTTATTCTTCGAAAGGGGGAGTGTTTTATTTTCGTTTTTCATTAGAACGATGCTTTTCTTAGCCATATCCCTTGCTGCTTTTCTGTTTTCCGGGTCAGAAAGTGCTTTGATTTCTCTTTCCTCGTTCGTAAAACGATAGGGATCATCAAACAAACCGAGTTCAAATTTTTTCCTAAGGATTCTCCTCACAGCATCGTCAACAATTGTAATAGGCACATCCCCGTTTTTGACCAGCTCTGCAAGGTGATCTCTGTAGGAGTAGGTTTCCATGTCCATATCATTTCCGGCGAGTATTGCTTTTTTCGCTGCGTCGTATTTGTCGAGAGCATAGCCATGCGGGATCATTTCGCCGATTGAATTCCAGTCACTTACGACAAAGCCGTTAAATCCCCACTCACCCTTAAGGATTTTTCTCTGCAGAAAAGCACTGCCCGTAGCGGGAACTCCGTTTAAATCGTTAAAGCTGTTCATAAAGGTGGCGGCACCTGCATCTGAGGCAGCCTTGAAAGGAGGAAGGTAGGTCTGTCGAAGAGTTCTTTCACTCATATCTGTTGAATTGTAATCCCGTCCTCCGACCGCTGCTCCGTAAGCTGCAAAATGCTTCACACACGCCATCACAGCGTCGAGACTTCCGAGACCTTTTCCCTGAAATCCGATCACTCTTGCCGCGGCTATAAGGGAACCAAGGTATGTGTCCTCGCCTGCACCTTCCATTATTCTGCCCCATCTCGGATCTCTCGCAATATCCACCATCGGAGCGAAGGTCCAGTTGATCCCGCTCGAAGCGGCCTCGTAAGCAGCAACTCTCGCCGCTTTTTGAATGGCAGCAAGATCCCAACTCATCGACTCTGCCAAAGGAATGGGGAAAGTGGTTTTGTAGCCATGAATAACATCAAGTCCGAAGAGGAGTGGTATTTTAAGTCTTGACTGCATTGCCAGTTCCTGAAGAGCACGAATTTTTTTAGCTCCGAGAATATTCAATATGGCACCCATTTTTCCGGCTTTAATGTCGTCCAGTTTGTTTCCTTCAGGTGAGGCAGGACCTGTATTCCATGAAAGACTCACCTGATGCAACTGCCCGGCTTTTTCTTCGAGGGTCATTATGGAAAGGAGGGAATCAATCTTTTTCTCTATAACAGGATTTTGGGAATGTATTGGACTGTATAATATTATAGCAATTAAAATTGCGATACAGAATTTTGAGATATTTGTGTTCATAGAACTTTTCCGGTAGATATTCTGAAAGTAAATTTATTTAAAGTCAGTGTATTTTGTTGCATGCATTGATCCGCCCGAATTAAACATTACTGCTCCTGTGAAAAAATTACAAATGCAAGAAAAGTTGCTGCCAGGCAGATTATAAGAGACATACCAATATTCAGTCCGGCAAGAGTATATTCGGAATTTCGCAAGAGATTGAAGGTTTCCAATGAGAAAGTGGAAAAAGTAGTGAATCCACCACAGAACCCTACTGTGAGGAAAAGTCTCAAATCCTGAGAAATTAAACCCCTGTCGCTTAGTCCGAAGATTGTGACACCGATAATAAAACTTCCCGCAAAATTCACCATCATCGTCCCGAAGGGAAAAGTTGCCGGTAAAAAGTTGTTAACCACATTCGAAAGCCAGTAGCGGAGCACTCCACCAAGCACAGAACCAAGCGCGACTAAAAGATATGACATAGAAATTAGAGAGTTATTTAATCAGTAAATTTAATGAAACAATTTCGTAGATTGAGAATTATTTTAATTCAAATATATGCAATTTAATTTCTATATAGCCCTTCTTTTTATCGCATTTTTACTTTCTTTGTTACTTTCGATTGCTGTTTTTCGGAGGAAAGGGACAGTCAGAGGAGGGAACCACTTCTTTTTAATGATTGTCGCTGTTTCCATCTGGTGTTTCGGTGGAACATTCGAACAGGCAGTCACGACTGTAGAAGCGAAAACATTCTGGTCGGTCTTCACTTATCTTGCAATTCCGTTAATCCCTTTTGCATTCTTGTCATTTGTTCTTCGATTCACCCAATCTTCGGGCTTTCATATAAAATTGACCAAAATACTGTTTTATATTTTCCCGGCGACAGCCTTCATTGCAGCAGCAACCAACGGTTATCACAAACTTCTTTGGCCCACAGTTACACTTTCAAATGGAGCGGCAGGTATCACCGCTGATTACGGGCATGGTCTGTTTTTCTACATCGTGGTATTGGTTACATACTCTGCAGTAGGAGCAACAATTCTTCATCTTCTAAGGGGGATATGGTCTTTCTCGGGTGTTTTCAGAAAGCAACTTATACTCCTGCTTATTGCACAGCTTTTACCAATTTCGGTAAATGCGGTTTATGTTTTTTATGGTGAGTATATCGGATATATCGATCCAACACCGGTAGCGTTCGCCGTTACAGGGATGTTAATTTCAACAGCAATCTTCAAGTACTCATTTCTCGATCTTATTCCTGTCGCCCGAAATATTTTGTTCGATAATCTGAATGAAGGGATTATTGTACTTGACAGTGAAGGAAGAATAATCGATGTGAACAAGACCTTCCTTAAATACACCGGGAAAACTGCTTTGATGGGTGGAAAACCTTCGGTACTCTTTTCCAATATTCCCGAACTTGCCGAGACTTGTGACAAAAAAGAGATATCTAAGATTGATTTCATTTATGATGGAATGAATTTCAGTGCCACATCTATTGATATCTCAGATCAGGATGGAAATTCCCAGGGGAGATTAATCAGTGTTTCGGATGTTACAGATCTTAAAATGAGTGAAGCTGTATTGACTCGTAACAGAAATGAGCTGAAGGAACTTAATTCCGCAAAAGACAAACTCCTTTCGATAATTGCTCACGACTTAAAAAATCCATTTTTCGGTATAATTGGTCTTTCCGACATTGTAATCGAAGACTATGCAGAGCTTCCGGATGATGAAAAACTGAAGTTGCTGAAAGAAATAAATCAGACCGCAAAAGAAACATTCAAGACTCTCGAAAATCTGCTCGAATGGTCGAGACAGCAGACAGGTGCCCTTGCTTTCTCACCGGTAAAATTCGACCTGAGCGAACTTATTATGAAAACGGTGGAAGCCTACCGCTCTCAGGCAACTCTGAAAAAACTTAATCTCGAAATTGAGGTACCGCATTCGCTGGAAGTGTTCGCTGATACCAACATGATAAAAACTGTGCTCCGAAACCTGATAACAAATGCTGTCAAGTTCACCGCCCCTGGTGGAAAAATAACCATTTCTTCGGAAATTTCTTCCGGTATGGCAGTTGTTTCTGTAATTGATGATGGTGTGGGTATTGCAGAAGAAGACATAAAAAAACTTTTCAGGATCGACGAATCGATCAAAACCACAGGTACTCTTGGTGAAAAGGGGACAGGTCTCGGGTTGATTTTATGCCACGATTTTATTTTACAGAACGGCGGCACAATCGAGGCACGCAGAAATCCCGAAAAGGGAACAACATTTTACTTCTCGCTTCCTCTTTCCTGACAACATAATCCTCAAAAATAATAACCATTTATCATTATAATCCACCAAAAACCAATTCCCGGTTTAATTTCAACTGTTTGGATGTGTAATTGGGTTACACAATTTTGGAATTTATGACTATGAAACGCATTTATGTTCTTACAACTTTTCTGATGCTTTCCTCTTTGGGAGCAACTTTCGGCCAATGGCTGAAAGTCGAGCCGGTATCACCCGGATCGGTCTATTCCCTCTGGTCCTCCGGCGATACACTTTTTGCCGGGGGCGACAGTCTTCTGTTCTACTCATTCGACTCCGGTAACACATGGGGAAATTCGTCAAAGGTGCCGGATGTTGAATACGGAATTAATGCGATTTTACCGGTCAATGGCGGAATATACATTGGTACCTCATTAAAAGGAGTCTATTTCTCTTCAAATCTTGGCAATTCGTGGGAAGAAAGATCTGCCGGATTAACAGGATTGGGAGCAAAAGAGATCAGTGATTTCGCTGTCAGGGATGATTATGTTTATGTCTCCACGATAGGAGGCGGCATTTACAGAAACTCACTCACCAATCCCGGAGAATGGGTTCTTTTTTCTGACGGAATACCCTGGAATACCGGCTGGACGGTCTATTGTTTAAAAAACATCGACGGTGATCTTTATGCAGGCGGGGGTGTGAACGGTTTTTACTATGTCAACCGGAAAAATACCTCAAACTGGGTTGAAATTTCTTTCGACTGGTTCAATGGTGAAGCCAACGGGATACTCGCGTTCGGGAAGAGCGGCAGCAAAATAGTAGCATCTGCACATCAGGGAGTCTATACTTCCACCGATAGCGGATTGACATGGACAAAACACAGCTTTGGGATCGGGCTCGTTGAAAGCAGCGAAATTTCCGTAAAAGGGAACACTATAGTTATTGCACTCTCAAAGGCAGCAAGATATTATATCTACTACTCGAATGACAATGGCGTTACCTGGTGGAGAAATGATATGCAGTCGGGATCTCTTGCCTATTCGATGAATATCAGCGGAGGAAAAATCTGGGCCGGCAGGCTGGATGGACTCTATTATAAACCCGATACGATTACAGGAATTGGTGATGATATCGAGACACCTGATGCGTTTTCTCTTTCACAAAACTATCCAAATCCGTTTAATCCATCGACTAAAATAAATTTCAGTCTCGACGCAGGTGGACAAATCACACTTAAAGTTTACAATGTTATCGGGAAAGAAGTGGCGACACTTGTTGACGGGTACACTAAAGCCGGGAATCATTCTGTATCATTCAGGGCTGATGACCTGCCATCAGGCGTGTATCTCTATAAACTGGTCACACCGTCGGGAACAAAAACGGGTAAAATGACACTTCTGAAATAAATTTGGGAAGCTGCCTGAAATCAAAATCTCAGGCAGCATCCGGTTAAATCAAAAAGCTCTCAGATTATATGTAAAAGTCAGCATGAAATACTGCTTCAGAACCTGAGTCGTTTTGTTCTCGATATAAATATCAGTTGCTGTTCTGATGAAACTTTTATTTTCATTCAACAGATCAAACACATCCAGTCTTAACTCTGCACGATCACCCTCCAAAAATTTGACACCAATTCCGGCATTCCAGAGTGAATAGGTAATATCTCCGCCATTCGAGATACCGGAAGTCTTGTAAAGGGAGTAATCAGTTCTTATGAAAAACAGATCGAAAACATTGAAGAAAAGGTTTGCGGTACCCGAATGTACCCAGTACTCATCATTTGTGTTTGGCAGCAATTCATTTCTTGCGATATAATATGAAGGTGACCAGGTGAACTTGAAATCGATGTCTTCACTGATGTTGCTCGCAATGGTTATACCCTGGTTGAAAGAATAGAGTTTTGATTCCGTTGTCAGAGACTGATATTCTGAAGGGAGCGTCTGATATCCGATTCCCACATTCAACGAAATATTGCTTTTGATGAATGGAACGGGAAGACCACCACTCAACATAAATCTGCCAATATTGCTCTGTTCAAAATTCCGGGAGAAGGAAAACTGTGAACCTCTTTTTACGAGAACATTTCTGCCAATAAGAGTGTCTTTCTGTGCTGTGAAGGAGGAACTTCCAACATAATCCTTTGTGATCTGCCAAAATGCCATTGTGAAAAAGTTGGCACCGCTTGTTTTATCAGTAGTAAGATATTGGGCAGACATTCTGTGAGAAAATTCAGCTTTCAGGTCGGGATTTCCGGCTTTGATAAAGAGGGGATTGGAAACATCATAAAAATTTTGAAGCTGTGTGATCGAGGGTGCGTTCACATTCGTGTTGTAGAATACTCTAAAATTCTGTGCCTCCGAAATTTTATAGTTGAACCTCAAGGAGGGGAGGAAATTGTAGAAGTCTTTTTCGGTTTTGATGTTATTCGGGAACGACTGATCTCCCGTCAACTGGGCAATCTGATAATTTAATCCCACATTCAGAGAAATTGCTTCATCTCTTAGACGATAGGCAATACCGCCTCTGTAAGTCATGTAGTCGTTATCATATTTGTTTGTGGAGATGGAGTCGAGCAAGTCATACCGGTTTAAGGCATTGTTGTAGTTGAAAGTGTTTTTGTCGCTGAAATTATTTGTCATACCCGCACTGATGCTTGCCTGCAACTGTCCGTTTTTTCCTGCCGGTTCGGTGTAAACCACATTGCCGGAATAATTGTAGCCTTTTACCAGGTCATTGCCTTTTTGATTTATGGTATCAAAAGTGACTATGTTGTTCCCAGTGGTAAATCTGTTATCGGAAAACTGGTTTCTGTCGAGTGTTCTTCGATTTATGCCGGTATTAATGGTGAAGGAAAGACTTCTTCCAGGAGTTGCGAAACGGAGTCTGTAGATCAACTCATTATTAAATGTATAGCCCGATCCGTCACTTCCTGATTTACTGTCAGTCGAGTTTGATCTTCCCTGATTCCCGAATGTACTTATACCGTAGTAAAGGCTTGCCGATTCATTGGTTTGGAAACTGAATCTCGGAGTGAGGACGATTGTGTTCATCGTGTCAAGATTATACTCCAGTCTGAAATTCAGTCTGTGATTATAGTTTTTTGAATTGGAGGAAGAGATCTCATCATACAACTGATTTCCGGGGGTAGATGTAAAATACTGTCTGCCGATGGTCTGGTTGTTGCTGTTGTCGGAGAAATTAAAAAAGTAGCTTCCGGTCAGCACAGCGGTTCTGCCCCAGTTTTCCTGATAGTTAACCCCTGTCGACCAGGTTTTTGTGTTACCCTCCAGGGCTCCGATGAGGAAATTATTTGCTGCATTGCCACCACCCCTGTTTCCGCCGCCGTGTCCGCCACCCCTTCCTTGGAAACCTTCACGGTGTCCACCGCTGCCGCCACCCTGGTTTAAACCAAGAAGGTCCTGCTGAGAGAAATTTTGCTGGTTTACATTATTAGCGAGTCCGAGGAGACTTATTCTTCTTCCTTCGGTGAAGAAATTTACAGTACCGCCACTCTGGAATTTTTCTGTAGAACCATATCCACCGTATAATTTCCCAAACTGCCCGTTTCTCCGGTCTCTTTTGGTTACGATGTTAATGGTTTTCGAAGTTTGCCCGTCGTCAAATCCCGTAAATCTCGCCTGATCACTGAGTTTGTCGAATATTTCGACTTTTTCAATCAGATCTGCCGGCAGATTTTTTAATGTCACATTTGGATCGTCACCAAAAAACGGCTGCCCGTCAATTAGCACCTGCTTCACTTCTTCACCCTGTGCTTTAAGTGTCCCTTCTTCTTTCTGCACACCCGGAAGTTTTGTAACAAGGTCTTCAGCAGTTGCATCGGGGTTGGTTTTGTATCCCTTGGCGGCAAAACTTAAAGTATCCTCACTTTGAGATGAGGGGATGGCGACACCGGTTATGTCCACTTCCTTCATCTCGATGCTTGTTCTTTTGAGCTTTAGTTTGCCCAGATCTGTCGTGGATTCGTTTCTTCTGACTCTCACACTGTCAGCAAAATCGAAATAACCCATGAAGGATATTCTGATGAGATATCTTCCGGGATTCGCCAACTTGAACTCAAACTCACCATTTGAACCTGAGAGCATATTCAATTGCTGCTGATCAGCTCTCGCAGGAATCAGGGAAATGCTGGCTCCCGGGAGAGACGAACCATCTAAAGAATCAACCACGATACCTTTAACGGAAAACGACTGCCCGAAAACGGGAGAAATCAGAGCGATTAGAATAAGAGACATGAGAGAGAGGTTCTTCATTGGGTTTCCATAACTGCTTTAATATAAGAATACTTCTATTTGACAAATATAAGGTAAGTTTGGTTTAAAATTCTTATCAAATTATGTAACCATTCAACACTCATCGTTATGAATAATACTGGAAAAGAATTAAATTGAGGTTCTAACAACAACATTTTTCATCATCAATCGGAGAGTCAAAATATGACAGTACAGGAAATTGCCAACCGCCTCGTGGAACTTTGTAAAGCAGGAGATTACGCCACATGCTACAAAGAACTTTATTCACCCGACTGCGTGAGCATCGAAGGGGAAGGTTCCCCAAACAGGGAAGTGAAAGGAATCGACGCAATACTTCAAAAAGGGAAAGAGTGGAATGAGATGATTGCTGAATTTCACAGTGCATATGTAGGAGACCCTATCGTTGCAGGCAGTCATTTCAGTTTAACGATGGGAGTCGATTGCACTATGAAGGACGGTAACCGCATGAACATGGAAGAAATTTGTGTTTATCAGGTAAAGGATGGCAAAATAGTTCTGGAACAGTTCTTCTTTTAATTTTGCCCGGCATAAGTATGCCATTCATGAAGAAACACCGCAAGGCTGCCGGATTCTACCGGAATAATCTTGCGGTGTTTTTGTTTTATACAGCCGTCTTTTTTTAGACTATTGCAGTTTGAACATTACGGGAAGTGCCACTCTTACCTTAACTTTTTTACCTTTGTGCACTCCGGGAATCCATTTAGTTGAGGTAAGGGCTTTTAGTGCAGCCTCATCACAGCCGTAGCCGATCCCTTTTTCAACTTTGGAGCTGACAACAATACCTTTTTCATCAATAACTCCCGAGACCACGACCATTCCCTGAATCTGCTTATTCTTTGCATCTTCGGGATAAACGACAAGTTTCATGATCCCTTCCATACCGCCGATTGGTTCGGGCATTTTATCGACTTCCAGATAAATCGAGTCTGATGGAACTTCGATATCCAGCTTTGCAGGGGCTTTTTTGTCTGCAGTCATTTCAACATCAAGCTTGTTCGGGGCTTTTTTGTCAAACGATGCAATCGATTTAGCTTCTCCACTTTGGGCTAAAGCTGCACCAATAAGTATGAACATTGCTAACAATAGTGATTTCATTTTTTTCTCCATTAAGTTAAAAATTGTTTTTTGATAAATAAAGTCCGGTTATTGTTCAGAAGTATTGTTTAACCCCGGTTTCACAACTATGGTGGGGTAGGCGTTAAACATCATTTTAATAGTCTGATCCTGTTCTTTTACTTTCAGGGTAATATTCTCGAGATTTGTACGGTAACTGCGAATCTCCATGTAGAAAAAGAGAGCAACAATTGCAAATACTATCGAGAAGGCATATCCCATATATGGCTGAAAACTGCTTTTGAACGAAACCGGGGTGCTTTTTATTTCCGGTTGTGTTGATCTCAAAATTCTTTCGTCGAGCTCATCCGGAAAATCTTCCTCTATCTGTCCAAGTCCGTTTTTTAATTTGCTGAGTTGCTGAAAATAGTCCCGTGCTTTTTCATCAACCGAGAGGAGAGCAAAGAGATTCGCTTCATCTTTTCGATCCAGCTCACCGTCGTACCAGGAATTAATTTTTTCATAAATATCGTTATTGCTCATAGTTATCTCACTAATTAAGATCAGGTTGAATTTTTTTTATCAGTTTTTGTCTCGCAGAATACAATCTGCTTTTTACGAGAGTAGTATCAATTTCGCAGATCGAAGCAATTTCCTCATAAGAGAGATCGCTGTACTCTTTTAACAGAAATACTTCCTTTTGGTCATCGGGGAGTAGATTTATCTGCGTCATCAAAGCTTCCCTCAGTTCATTTTTTATGAATTCAGTCTCTGCATTTCCACCCGATTTCAGATTTAATTCAGAAACATCGTCAGAAACATGTTTCTCTGAAAATCTCTTTTTTGTCCTGAAATGGGTGTATATCTCATTTCTTGCAGATTTGTAAAGCCAAAAAACAACACTCGAACTGTTCCTGATGTTTCCCATGTTTCGAAAGAAACGGAGAAAAACAGTTTGAACAATATCCTCCGATGTCATCCGGTCGCCGGTCATGCGGAGAACAAAATTGAAAAGTTTCTTTTTATATCTGTTATAACAGATTGTGAAGTCGAGTGTGCTGTCCATAAAAAATAAATTTCTTTACTATGAAGATGCTGAAAAACCGTAAAAGTTGGTACAATTATTAAAAAAAATGTCAAATTCCATATAATTTGTAATATTTTTCGAATGTTTTTTATTTTTAATCCGGCAAAAAAATGAAAAAATTAACATTGGTTCTTGCGTCATGCCTTCTCCTCTTCGCTTCAACGGCCTTTCCCCAGGAAAACACGAAGCAGCATTTTATCTACACAGGAATCGGAACTCTTAGCGCACCTGAAATTGTGAGCAAGTTCGTTGATGTGTGGCTTGTTGCACTAACAGCCGGATACTCGGGAAGCGATACCCGTTCCGCAGTGCCGGCTGTTTCACTCGGCTATCAATTCTATCAAAACGACCGGTATTCCTTTGGGGGCTCAATTACATACGAAAAGCTGGTTAAAGATGTTGCCTACGGTGCGCGAAATGCCGGAAAGATAGAAGCTGTCATTGCTTCACCGATGCTTGAAATTCGATATGAGTACGCGAGCTCTGAATCGTTTGGTGCTTATCTTGGTTTGGGAGTTGGAGCCGCTTTTATCAGTTCAGAGAGCAATTACGACGGAAAGAACGAGTCAGTTAGCAAAACCATTCTGGCTGCGCAGTTCGAGCCGGTCGGATTGCGGTTTGGCAAAAAGTTTATGGTGCATGCCGGGCTCGGTTTTGGAATGAAAGGTCTTCTTACCTGCAGCATCGGCTACAAATTTTAGAATTTAACAGACTGTATGAAATTGAAATACATCATCTTCCTCCTGGTTTTGATTACACCCCTGTATTCGCAGACAGTATCTGATGCCGACAGTCTGTTGCGGTTGGTCAAGGAAACTTCTGACGATAAGTTATTGGATAAATATGAAGAGCAGCTCATAGGTCTGCTATATTCTTCCGAGTTCACAGCAGCCGAGAGTTTGAGTAAAAAACTTGTGGCTGAAGCCCAAAAAACCGGAAATACCCGGTTTGAAGCAAAGGCACTTGTCCATTCCTACAGATTCAACAGTTTTGATGTGAAAATAAAAATGTTGAACCGGGCAGAGATGCTTGCAAGGTCGATCGATGACAACCCCCTCCTGGCACATGTTTACATGTTTAAGGCGATCTCCTTTCGGGACAACTCGATGGCAGATTCAGCAATGGCTTATGCACTTGCGGCAAAAGATATCTATGAAAATGAGGGTAAAACGAGTGATCTGATGGCAAATCTCCAGTTAATTGCTGACATGCACTACTATTCGGGAGAGCTTGAGGAAGCTGAGAAACTTTACAATCAGATAATGGAGGAGACTCCCGATATAAAAGGGAGTTTTAACTACAGAATAATTCAGAACAATCTTGGTTTGGTGAAGATGAGGCAGGGGAAATACAGGGAAGCACTTCAATATTTTGAAAATTCCATCAATCAGCTTAAAAATATAAAAGCCGTTTATTCAGATTCTGCAGGACTTGCTTACATCTACCGGAAAATGACTGAAACATCAATCCTGATGGGTGATTTTGCTTCGGCTGAGAAGTTTTTCGAGACAGGTACTGCCTTCGCGGAACGGTTTAAGCAGGAAAGTGACCTTACTGGATATTATATCAGCAAGGCACTGATTCTGAATCATCGAAATAACTACGACTCATCTTTGGTTTACCTGAAAAAAGCCGAAGAACTCGAAAGAAAATACCCCGACCTGAAGTTTAAAATCGACCTCTATAGAGCGTTTTATGAAACTTACTCGGCTCAAGGGAATTTTAAGGAAGCAAATTCATACCTGTTACTTTACAGTAAAACAAACAAAACTGCCGACTCCCTCTACAACCGCGCCAAACTAATGCACCTTTACGCGCAGCACAACTACAATTCTGCAATTAAACAGATTGAGGGATTCAGACGGGAAAAGATGCTCTATCTGTCGCTGATCGCTGTGATGCTGGCTTCCATTTTTGTCGTCCTGTTCTATTTCAGAAGATTGCGTGAGTCAAACAAACGGCTCGTGGAAAAGAATCTTCAACTCGCATTTGCAGATGTGCCGGAATTGCTGCTTCGTGAACATACAATTTTAGAAAATGAACCAACTGATTTTGGACTTGAGCCTGACAAAAGAACCAAAGATGTCGATGAGTCGACTATTGATAAGATTGTTGCTGATCTTGACATGCTGATAACCGGTGAAAAGGTGTATCTAAATCCTGACCTTACAGTCTCTGATCTGGCAGAAAAATTAAATACCAACAGAACCTACCTCTCCAAAGCAATCCAGAAAAGGTTTAACAAAAACTACCTCGATTTCATCAACAGTTACAGGATTGCAGAAGCCATCAAAATACTTGCCTCCGATTCGGGTAGAAATCTAAGCATCGACGGAATCGCCGGCATGAGCGGATTCAACAACCGGGTAACCTTCTCAAAAGTCTTCAAAGACGCCACCGGAATGTCACCATCGGCATTTCTGAAAAACATGTAAATAGAATAGAGGCTGCCCCTTTCGAGACAGCCTCTTTATTTTGAGCCTTACAGATTTGAATTTTGTACCAGCCCTTGGGCGGCATATGAGAAAATCCGGTGACCAACCTTGAAAGAGCCCTTGTGGCGACATGTGGGTAGAAAATCCGGTGACCAACCTTAAAGAGCCCTTGTGGCGACATATGGGTAGAAAATCCGGTAACCAACCTTGAAAGAGCCCTTGTGGCGACATATGGGTAAAAATCCACTTCCGATCCGAAAAACCATGGGATAACGAAAGATTATTAAAATTTTAAAGTGTTGTGATTCTATCCATATGTCGCCCTGAGGGCTTACTTGGGGTTGGTTGCTATATTCTATCCATATGTCGCCCTGAGGGCTTACTTGGGGTTGGTTGCTATATTCTATCCATATGTCGCCCTGAGGGCTTACTTGGGGTTGGTTGCTATATTCTATCCATATTTCACCCTGAGGGCTTACTTGGGGTTGGTTGCTATATTCTATCCATATGTCGCCCTGAGGGCTGGAATAAAATCATTTTTGAGGGCAGGTAAATAAAAAAGCCCCGCCATTTCTGACGGGGCTCAAATATTTCAGCATCCAGGATTAAACTACCAGCTAATAGCTCATAGTTCATACCTTATAGCTAAACACTTATTTCATCAACATCATCTTCTTGACAGATGAATATTTTCCTGCTTCAATTTTGTAGATGTACATTCCTGAAGCGAAATTAGTTGCATCGAAATTGATGGTATATGAACCGGCTTCCTGTTTCTGGTTGACCAGTGTCATAACTTCTGTACCTGTAACATCAAATATCTTAAGAGTAACACCTGAAGTTTCAGGGATTCTGTAGGATATTGTTGTTGTCGGGTTGAAAGGATTCGGGAAGTTCTGTGACAGTTCAAATGTCATCGGTGTACCAACTTCAACTTCTACTGCATATGAATAACTGAAAGAACCGTCAAAATCGATCTGTTTCAGGCGATACTGATATTTACCGGTTTTCACACCTTTATCAGTATAAGCATATTCAGAGATTTTAGTGGTTGTTCCGTTACCTTTTACAAAAGCAACTTTTGACCATGAGCCTTCACCCGATTTTCTCTCGATTTCGAAACCGTTGTTGTTCAGTTCAGAAGCTGTTGTCCACATCAGGTTTACATCAGTGCCCGCGACGGTTGCAGAGAGGGAAGCGAGTTCAACAGGAACTATGCTCAAAGTGTTTTTGAACATAAAGCCGTTGGCTCCAACCGCAAACCATGCGTAGGTGTTGTTGTTGCTCATTGAGAAGTGCGAACCTTGTAGAGTGGCACCGGAGGTGTTTTTTACGCTCCATGTGAGACCTGCATCGGTTGTAAGAAGAAATGTACCGGTTGCACCAAAAACAGAGAAGGTGTTCGGTGAATAAACTTCAAGTGAATTAAAAGAGTAAGAAGTCCCGGTTGGATTGGGGATAAGATCCCATACAGTAGAACCGTTAACTTTCTTATAGATTCTTCCACTGCTTCCGACTGCATAGCTGAGGGTAGTATCGATGACCTTCACATCATACAAAAATCCGCCATGATTATCCGAAGTTGAATCTCTCACCCAGGTTGCCCCGCCATCCCTGGTAGTATAAGGTCTTGGCTCCCAGGTTACGAGGACTCCGTAGTTTTCGTTCAGCATGTTAGCTCCGTAAACCTGACCGGCACTTGCAGCAGCTATGCCATGTGACTGTGCAGTCCATGTAGCTCCACCATCAGTGGTCTTAAAGATGAAATTTGTCAGTGTGCTTGGCGCACCCGCAAACACCCAACCGACAGTCGGGCTGACGAAGTCAATTTTTCTTAATGTTGTACCAGCAGGTATTCCCGTGGTTGCAACAGAATCCCATGAGACACCGCCATTTGTTGTTTTGTAGATGGCGCTGTTGGTTCCGGAGATAAATCCGTTGTTATTATCGAGCATGTCAATGCTCCAGAATGTAGCAGTGGAGTACGCAGGCATTGGAACCAGAGTCCATGTACCCCCGCCATTTGTCGATCTTGCAACCTGATCCTGAACGCCGCCAACAGTAGGAGCACCAACGGCAATAACATTTCCATCAGGAGCTGATGACCAGACATCATACCATGTACCGGGTTTAATGAGTCTGGTGTGATTTGTTGGAGTAGCAGTTGCACCAAATCTCGACTGAATGAGACCGAAACCACCCACAGTAATTACAGAGTCACCGGTAGGTGAGAAAACTGAAGAGTAGAAGGTGGAGGTCCATGGTTGACCGGGATTTAATAATGCAAGAGTATCCCATGAAACACCAAGGTTGGTCGATTTGTAAAGATTGAAGCTGGGACCTGTAAGATAGAATGTATTATTGAGATAATCAATGTCCCAGTAAACATTCGCGGCAGCAAGACCGGTATTTGCGGCTGCCCAAGTGGTTCCACCATCAGTCGAAACTCTGACATTTCCGGCGGTACCGGCAGCCATAAAGGTTGTACCGTCACCTTCAATTTTCTGAACTGTATATGAGACACCGGTATAAACTGCGGTCCAGGTTGCACCACCGTCAGTGGATTTTCTCAGGTTGCCGGCTGTAGTAGCGATAAAAACTGTGGTTCCGTCATTGGTCCAGACATCATTAAAGGTGGTTGTAACACCTGATGCAACTGAATCCCATGATGCACCACCGTTGGTTGTTTTAGCAATTCTTCCTGTTGAACCGACCGCATAACCAATCAGGTTATTGACATCAAAATCCACGGCAAAGAAACTGATGGTTGTGGTTAAAATGCCGGATGGAACCGGGGTCCACGAATTACCACCGTCAGTGGTTTTTAGAATACCGGCAGTGCTTCCGACAACGATACCGTTGTTAAGATCGGTAAAATTCAGATCGTAAGCGTTTGACGACTGACCTGATGTTCCAAATGGCAAGCCTGCCAGATGGTTGAATGTCCAGGTAGCACCGGCATCAGTGGTTTTCATGAAAGTACCGGCGAGACCGACAGCATACCATGTTGAAGCACTGAAAGCTTGAATAGCTCTTAGCTGGTTGCCCTGTGGTGAGGGGTGAAGCCACTTCCAGTCGGTGCCCGTTTGTGAGTAAACGAGATTTGACAAGGAAACAGCCAAAACAAAAAGAAGTAATAATTTCCGCATGGAAACCTCTTTATAGTTGGTAAGTGAATGGATTGATTGAAATAATTCAGGTATAGATTAATTTAGCCGCTTTTGAGGCGGATTCACGATTTCGATGAGATATTAAAATACTATTATCTAAAGAGCGAAGATAAACAATTGAGTTAATACGAAACAAGTGGAATTTGTAAATTTATTGAACGCAGTCAAAACTGTTATCGATGATGCCGAGATACCAGTTTCCTTCCTTTTTAAAGAAGCCGAGGAGGGACTCGTCAGTTGCCAGAATAATCACTGAAATACGATACTCCATCTTTTCGATGGAGGAGAGGAGAGATTTGTCGAGATAGATTATTTCCGAGGCTCCGGGGAGAATCGAGGAAAGCTTGGAGTAGTTTTTAATCTTCGAAATGAAGGTACCCTTTTTGGTCCAAATGCCGGCATTACAATCGAATTCGGGGAGGTAGTCTTTCACGGGTGTTTTACCCGAAAGTGACAGGAAAAGCCCCTGAATTACAGCCTGAGAGAATGAAACGGAGTGGATAGGAAAAGGTATGCCACCAGGGTCGATGATCTCGATTATTCCGGTTTCGGGATCGATATATTTTTCTATCAAATCAGGTTTGTTTTTTGTCAGAGCCGAGTTGATTTCCGTGTAAATTGAAATCAGTTTGTCGAGATCACCTGCATTATCCGGGGAGGTGTCAATCAGGTAAGGCGGTTTTCCTGTATCACTGTTTGGGACAGGAGTCTGATTTTGAGTGTCAATATCTTTATCTTTATCCACGGGTTTCTCCGGCTCTTCAACCGGTTTACCCGTTTTAAGTTCGGAAAACAGGAGTTCGTATTCAGAAGCAATATTGAAAACCCATGCATCTTTTATTCCTGTTTTCGATTTTATAGCATCACGAAGGGAAATGGCATCGCTCTGATTTGAGAAGTAACCCGAGCAGGTTCTGTAAAGAGATTTCTTGTCATTTGAAAAATCGATCGTAAACGCAACAAAACCGGAAGCGATCACTTTTTCCGTTATTTTGTCCACTGCATCCTTGTTGCCTCCCGATCCTGCAACAACTGAATATGCCTTGGCGAACTGTCCCGGTACGGGGGTTGCGAAAAACAGAAACAGTATACATGTAATAAGCCGGATGGATTTCAATGTGATTTTGGTCGAATTTTCATAAGTTTTTTTGTAAAAATAAAGAAATTATTGATTAGTTCGATAACTTTTTACGCCATTTTACATATTTTAGGGATGGAATTGAAGAATCTTTAAAAATCTTAACCACGACTTCCGGCTTCAAATGGACAAACAATTACAACTCCTCGAAGAAGTAACCGTTTTATTTTCAACCGCCACATCAATTGAAGAATTTGCTTCAGCGTTCGATGTTTTTGTTGAAGCTTATGGCAATATTGAGAAAACAGCTCTCTATCTGATGGACCCATACTCCAACGATCTTCGACTCCTGCACGCAAAAGGATTTTCAGAAGTCGAGCGACTGGAAGCGGAGAGAACAGCCTGGGAAAGACACCCCGGCTGGGTAATAAGAAACAGAAAAAATCTTGTTTCGGGTGAAGGGGATTCCGAAAGTGACAACATTTCAGTTTCGAGCAAAAGATCATTTAAAGTCAATTCCAGAATATATTTTCCGCTTCTTCATGATGATGAATGTTACGGCTGTGTTGGTTATGTAAGTGAGTTACCGGATTTCTACAACGAAGAATTCAAATCACTTTCATCATTTCTTACCAGAATCATGTCTCTGAACTGTCATCGGATCATTCAGATTGTGAAAGAAAAAGAAGCTACCCGAAAGATCAGAGAATACTCCTCGACTTTGGAAGCACTTCTGATGAATTTGAACGCAGGGGTTCTGGTAGAAAATGAAGAGAGGAAAATTATTGCAATAAACAAGATGTTCTGCGATCTTTTTTCGATACCGGTAAATCCGGAAATGCTCATCGGTGCAGATTGCAGCAATTCAGCACAAGAGTCAAAAACACTGTTTGATGATCCCGAAGGGTTCGTAAAGAGAATAGAAAAATTGCTCGCTGAGAGAGTGCTTGTCAAGAATGAAGAGTTGCTTTTAAAAGACGGCAGATCCTTCGAGAGAGATTATATCCCAATATTTGTTCTGTCTGAGTATAAGGGACATCTCTGGTCATACAGGGATATCACAGCCCGTAAGGAATCAGACAGACAGTTGCGAGAAAATGAATTCAAGTACCGTCAGATTATTGAAAATGCCAGCGATATCATTTACAGTGCGACTATAAAAGGAGATTTTACATTTGTAAATCCCAAAGGTGAGAATTTAAGTGAATATTCGCTTCAAGAGCTCTTGAAGATGAATTATCTTCAGCTTGTCCATTCTGAAGATAAACAAAGAGTCAAAGAACACTACATCCAACAAATTATGAGTCAGGTGGAGAATACTTATCTCGAATTCAGGATGACCACCAAAAGCGGGAAAACTCTATGGGTTGGTCAAAATGTCAGGTTAAATATCTCCGAAGGGAAATTGTCAGGTCTCCATGCTGTTGCGAGGGATATTACTGAATCGAAAAGTCTTAATGCCGAGATCGACCGTCTGAAGCAGTTTTATGAGAAAATCCTTAATGACCTTCCGGGTCAGATTGCAGTATTTGACAAAAATCTTCGCTACATTTTCATAAATCCCGAAAGTCTTAAGAACGAGGAATTAAGAAAATATATTATCGGAAAGACCGATTCGGAATATTTTGCATACCGGGGTTATGATCCTGCTTCAGCTACAAAAAGGGAGGATACACTTCGGGAAGTAATGAAAACAAAGAAGACTCTCCATTTTGAGGAGGAGGTCGGGAACAAAGATAATAAAAAGAAAATCCTCAGGGTGATTAATCCGATATTGAACAGCGAGGGTGAGGTCGATTATCTGATAGGGTACGGGCTTGACATTACAGACCTTCGAGCTGCTAACGAGTCGCTGGAGAGATCGAGAAGATTATTCCAGACCGTGCTTGAAACTGTTGCGGACGGGATTATCCTGCTCGACAGTCACAGCAGGATAATGCTCATCAATGAAGAGGTCAGAAGAATTTGGGGATACTCAAAAGAAGCTCTTATCAGGGAAGATTTCCAGATGCTCTTCAAGGAGGGGATGTTTGATCTTGCAATATGGACAGGTGATGTCGATTCGATGTACAGGGAAATAATGGGACAGAGCATTGAACTGACTGGAGTAAGGCGCGATGGCTCCACCTTCCCCGTGGAAATTCATGTTTCAAGAATGGAATTCAATCAGGAAGTCTACTATACCGTTGCCCTGAGCGATATTACTGAAAGACGAAGAAGACTTAAGGAACTTGAAGCAGCCAGAAACATGGCTATTGAATCAACTAAAGCAAAAGAACAGTTTTTGGCTCACATCAGTCATGAAATCAGAACTCCAATGAATGCAGTTCTCGGTTTTACTCACCTTCTTCTTGAACTGAATCCTTCGGAAGAACAGGTACAGTTCCTGAAAGCAATTAAATATTCCACTGACAATCTGCTCGTCATAATAAATGATATTCTCGATTTTTCGAAGATCGAAGCCAACAAGCTTGAATTTTTCATTGACGACTTCTCGATCCTGGAATCGGTTAATCATGTCATTGAATCTGTCAGATATTCTGCTGATGAAAAAGGGATAAGGGTTTCCGCTTCGGTTGAAGATGATGTTCCATTCTGGGTGAAAGGTGATCAGGTAAGATTCGGGCAGATCCTGCTGAATCTCGTCTCAAATTCTGTAAAATTCACAGAAAAAGGTGAAGTTACCGTGAGTGTCAAAGTCCTCGCCAAGGACGAGGAAGAAATCAGGCTTAAAATCAGGGTGACTGATACAGGAATTGGAATTCCTAAACAATATCTGAACAAAATTTTCGACTCGTTTGAGCAGGTAAAAAACAGGGACAGAAGAGCAAAAATGGGGACAGGTCTCGGTCTTGCGATCGTAAAATCCCTGGTTGAAAAACAGGGAGGCGAAATTTATGTGACGAGTACCGAGGGGGTTGGTTCTGAATTTACAGTTAAAATGCCGTTTAGAATCTCAAAAAGAGATGATCTCATCCTTGGAAGTGATCTGATTGAGGAAACAACCCATTCCCGAAAAGATTTAACCGGATTAAAAGTGCTGGTGGTAGAGGATAATGAGATGAACCAGCTCGTGGCCACCAATATCCTCAAACTGTGGGGTTGTACTTATAAAGTGGCACCAAACGGCAAACAGGCAATAGAACTTTTTAAAAATGAAGATTTTGATATCATCCTGATGGATCTCTCGATGCCTGTAATGAACGGATTTGAAACCTCCGAAGCAATCAGACTCGATTTCCCGTTCCCGAAAAAAGACATCCCTATTCTTGCATTTACTGCATCGGCAATGATTGAGTCGAAAGACAGGGTCTTTTCGAGCGGCATGAATGATTATATAAGCAAACCCGTAAAACCGGTTGAACTTCAGAAAAAGATTTTTACACTCACGGGAAGAGACCGGATCCCGGCGGAAAAAATTAACACAGAAGATGAAAGAACTGAGGTCATTATGCCTGTGGATTCCAAATTCAAATATATCCGTCTCGACTATCTGAACGAACTTACAGGTGGTGACGATGATATTATCGGTGAGATGATGAATTTATTCACTGAAAACACACCTGAAATACTCTCAAAACTTAGATCACTCTATGAAGTGAAAGACTGGGAAGAAATAAAAAAAGTTGCTCACAAGTTCAAACCGACACTCTCTTATATGGGTATCAAGGAGCTTGAAGGGGTTGTGCCACAGATAGAAAAACTTGCTCTTGAGAGCGATCCCGAAAGGAAAATTCCGGGACTTCTCGACACGCTTGAATTCTACTCAAACGAAGCCCTGAAAGAAATCAAAGAAAACCGGGCCGGAAAATAACTCACAAAAAATTAAAGAAACAGGAAAAGTAATTATGGATATTTTGGTTGCCGATGATCTTCTTGAAACAAGATTGCTTCTGAAATCGATACTTAAAAAACTTGGTCACAATGTTACCACCACTGAAGACGGAGAGGAGGCGTGGGAGGCACTTCAAAATTCAAACATTGCGATGGTAATAAGTGACTGGGAGATGCCCAATCTAACAGGTATAGAGCTCTGCAAGAAAATCCGGGAAACCGATCTGGGCAGATATATCTATCTTATTCTGCTTACGGCAAAAAATGAAAAAAATGAACTGGTAGAGGGAATGGAAGCCGGTGCCGACGATTTTATTACCAAGCCCTTCAATAATCAGGAACTGAATGTAAGGATAAGAGCGGGCGAGAGAATTATCAGGTTGCAGGAAGACCTTGAAGAGAAAAATTTTAAGTTGCAAAAGTACAATGAGCGGCTGGAAAAGGATCTTAAGGCTGCTGCCGACCTGCAGAAAAGCCTCCTGCCGATGCACCACCTCGAAATCCATGATCTTTCGTTTGATTCAATTTTCCTTCCTTCACTTTTTGTTGCAGGCGATATTTTTAATTATTTTGAGCTCGATGAAGAGAATGTAGGGTTCTACCTCCTCGATGTTTCTGGTCACGGAGTCTCTTCTGCGATGCTTTCATTCACTTTGAGTAAATTCTTAAGTGTGGATCAGGGCGACACAAGAGGATTGTTGAAAACATACTCGACCGAAACCATGAGCTTTACGAACACACCACCGGAAGTAGTGCTTACCGAACTCAACAAACTCTTTGAAATGGGACTCGAGGTAATGCAGTATTTCACAATGGTTTACGGAAAGTATAACAGATCAACGCAGGAGCTTGAGATCAGTCTGGGAGGACATCCTCCTGTGATCATAGTTCACAAAGATAAGACACCCACAGTAATCGAATTGAACAGCATACCGATAGGGATGTTTGACAATTCCGACTACGAAAAGGCGTCTGTAAAATTATCCAAGGGTGATGTGGTCTATATCTATTCTGACGGATTTTCGGAATGTTTTGATATCGGGGACGGAAAAGTAACGGGTATTATGGCTGACTGGCTTGAGGAACACAAACATCTCGGGAAAGAGGATCTCAACGCTACACTTAGTGAGAAAATGAAGAAATATTACGACAACAATCCAGATGCGGATGACATCTCCCTTATGAAAATAACGGTAAACTGATTCGAATACTCGAATCAGTTTACCTGATACAATTAATTAGTCACCTTCGTCATAGTTCAAAACGGGACGCAACCACCTTTCGATCTCGTCGAGGCTCATGCCTTTTCTACGGTGGTAGTCGATCACCTGATCTTTGTTCAGTTTGCCCGTAGTGAAGTATTTCGATTCGGGATGTGAGAAGTAAATTCCGCAGACCGCCGCTGTGGGATACATAGCCAGATTTTCAGTAAGGGTTATACCTGTTCTCTCAGTAACATTCATCAGATCAAATAGAGTGATTTTTTCTGAATGATCAGGGCAGGCAGGGTAACCGGGAGCGGGTCGAATCCCGATATATTTCTCGCTTATAAGGTCTTCATTCGTCAGATTTTCCTCGGCCATATATCCCCAAAGTCTGGTTCTCACCTCTTTGTGGAGATATTCAGCGAAAGCTTCCGCAAGTCTGTCTGCAAGGGCCTTCACCATGATAGCCGAATAATCATCATTTTCAGATTCATACTTCTTCACAAGTTCATCAACTCCAATTCCTGTTGTAACCGCAAAGAGGCCGATGTAATCTTTCTTTCCTGTCTCCTTTGGAGCGATGTAGTCAGCGAGGCAATGGTTTGGCAGTCCGCTTGCCTTTATTGCTTGTTGCCTGATGAAATGAAATTCCGTAAGGACTCCATGTCGTTCATCGTCTGTATATACCTCAACATCATCCTGATGCACGGAATTTGCCGGGTAAATTCCTACTACACCGTTAGCCGTAAGCAACTTCTCACTGATGATTTTGTCAAGGATGACATTTGCGTCAGCAAACAGTTTTTTTGCTTCACTTCCATACTTTGCAGTCTCGAAAATGTCAGGGTATTTGCCCTTCATTTCCCATGCCTGGAAGAAGGGAGTCCAATCGATGTACTCTTTAAGAGTCTCGAGCGGGACATTTTTGTACTCAGTAACACCGGTCTTTTTCGGGACAGGGGGTGTGTACTTCTCCCAGTCCGGTTTGAATCGGTTTCTTCTTGCCTCCTGGATCGTAACGAACTCTTTTGTATCCCGTTTTTTTCTATGTTCTTCTCTTACCTTGTCATATTCACTTCGAATTGAATCAGCGAATTCTCCCGCAGTCTCCGGGTTGATAAGTTTTGCCGCGACGGGTACACTTCTCGAAGCATCGAGGACATGAACAACAGGAGCCGAGTAGTTTTGGGCAATTTTCACCGCAGTATGAACTCTTGAAGTGGTGGCTCCGCCAATCAGGAGCGGGATGTTCATCTTCCTGCGTTCCATCTCTTTGGCGACACTCACCATTTCATCAAGAGACGGGGTGATAAGACCACTTAATCCAATTATATCCACATTCTCTTTGATTGCGGTATCAAGTATTTTTTCGGTTGGCACCATCACACCAAGATCGATGACATCAAAATTGTTGCAACCAAGCACCACTCCAACTATGTTTTTCCCGATATCGTGCACATCGCCTTTGACAGTGGCGAGAAGGATCTTACCGGCGCTCTGGTTGGAACCGGGTGTTTTTTTCTTATCCTCCTCGATGTATGGAATGAGGACAGCAACCGATTTTTTCATTACTCGCGCAGATTTCACAACCTGGGGTAGAAACATTTTACCGGCACCAAAGAGATCACCCACGAGGTTCATACCATCCATCAACGGACCTTCGATCACATTGAGAGGAGCGGGGTATTTAAGCCGGGCTTCTTCGGTATCCTGTTCGATGTAATCAACAATTCCTTTAAGAAGTGCATATTTCAATCTTTCCTCGACAGAAGTTTCACGCCAGCTTTCCGTTTTTACTTCCGCCTTGTCTTTGCTTTTTACATGTTCGGCAAAGTTGATAAGTCTTTCAGTGGCGTCGCTTCTTCTGTTGAGCAGGACATCTTCCACAAGAACGAGGAGTTCCTTGTCAATGTCTTCGTAAACAGCTAGCTGACCGGCATTCACGATTCCCATGTCCATACCTGCTTTTATGGCATGGTACAGGAACGCGGAGTGCATGGCTTCACGCACCACATCATTTCCGCGGAATGAGAAGGAAACATTGGAAACACCCCCGCTAACTTTTGCGTACGGGAGGTTTTCCTTGATCCATCGGGTGGCTTCGAGATAATCAACACTGTAATTGTTGTGCTCTTCCATTCCGGTTGCCACGGTGAGAATGTTGGGATCGAAAATAATATCCTCGGGAGGAAAACCAACTTCTTCTGTTAGTATTTTATAAGCTCTCGAGCAAATTTCAATTCTTCTTGCAAGTGTGTCTGCCTGGCCCTGTTCATCGAATGCCATTACAATTACAGCAGCACCATACTGCAAAACTTTTCGGGCATGTTCTCTGAAAACATCTTCACCCTCTTTCAAACTGATTGAGTTCACAATCGACTTTCCCTGAAGGCAACGGAGACCTGCTTCAAGCACTGTCCACTTTGATGAATCGATCATTACTGGAAGTTTGGCAATATCGGGTTCCGAACCCATCAGATTCAGGAATTTTGTCATTGCGGCTTCGGAATCGAGCATACCTTCATCCATGTTCACATCGAGAACCTGTGCACCCCCCTCAACCTGATGTCTCGCTATCGATAGTGCTTCCTCGTAATTGCCAGCCATGATCAGTTTCGCGAACTTTTTTGAGCCTGCCACATTTGTTCGTTCACCGATATTTACAAAATTTGTTTCGGGACGCACTACTAGAGGTTCGAAACCACTCAATCTCAGGTATCTTGGTGGTGTTGGAGGAACTCTGGGGGGAAGTGATGCGACTGTTTCAGCGATCAATTTAATGTGATCGGGCGTCGTACCACAGCAACCACCGACGATGTTGAACATATTCTCGGAAGCAAATTCTTTCAGAATGTCAGCCATCATGTCGGGTGTTTCGTCATATCCGCCAAACTCGTTCGGAAGTCCAGCATTTGGATAAACGCTCACAAACCAGGGACACTTGTCGGCAATCTCTTTTAAGAAAGGTCTCATTTGCGAGGCACCGAGTGCACAGTTCAGACCGACACTTACAAGATTTTTAGCATGGCTGATTGAGATCAGGAACGCTTCGGCTGTCTGCCCTGAAAGGTTTCTACCGCTTAGGTCAACTATGGTACCCGAGATCATAACGGGAAGTGAAACTTTTTTCTCTGTGAAAACTTCTTCGACTGCATAAATCGCAGCTTTTGAATTCATAGTATCAAATATCGTTTCAATCAGAATTATATCAACTCCGCCATCAATCAGACCTCTTAGCTGGGCAGCGTATGCCTCGGCAACTTCCTGGAAGTTGACTGCACGATAGCCGGGATCATTTACATCGGGGGAGAGTGAGAGTGACTTGTTCATTGGTCCAAGTGCACCGGCTACAAATCTTGGCTTTGTATTTCCCGGGATGTTAAACTCCGCAGTCACTTCTTTTGCAATTTTAGCCGAATGGAAGTTCAGTTTGTAAACCTCGCTCTCGAGTCCGTAATCAGACTGGGCGAACGAAGTGCTGCTGAATGTATTGGTCTCGATAATATCGGCACCTGCTTCAAGATACTTTCTGTGAATCTCTTTTATCACCTCAGGTTTTGTGATCGAGAGGAGATCGTTGTTCCCCTTCAGATCGGAGGGGTGGTTTTTATAATCTTCACCTCTGAAATCTTCCTCAGTCAGCCTGTATCTCTGTATCATCGTGCCCATCGCGCCGTCGAGTATCAGTATTCGTTCTCTTAAAAGGGCTTCTAAAATTGGTTTTGTGTCGTTCATATGAAAATATATTCGTGAGATTGAGTAAAGTATTTGATTTTTTTTGATCAATTCATTAAAATGTGATTACAAATTTAAAATTTATCCCCGCAATTAACAAAGAAATCAGGAATTAGATGTATATAGTTACTGGTGCAGCCGGATTTATAGGCAGCGCAATAGTCTGGCAGTTGAACCGTGAAGGTATAACTGACATCCTCATAGTCGATACTCTCGGCAGCGATGAGAAGTGGAAAAACCTCGTAAACCTGCAATATCGCGACTTTATCGATAAAACAGAGTTCATAAAGAAGATTGAAGACCGTGTGCATATCGGCAATGTAGAGGCGATAATTCACATGGGTGCAAATTCGTCTACCACAGAGAGAAATGCCGACCATCTTGTGGAAAATAACTATCGTTACACAAAAGTGCTTGCAGAATACTGTCTGGTGAAAGATATCAGATTTGTTTACGCCTCTTCAGCAGCCACTTACGGCGACGGTGAACTCGGATTCGAGGACACCGACGACAACTGCCTGAAAATAAAACCTCTCAACATGTACGGCTATTCAAAAAACATGTTTGATCAGTGGGCTTATCTGACCGGAAATTTGAAAAAAATTGCCGGGGTGAAGTACTTTAATGTTTACGGACCGAATGAATCGCACAAAGGTGACATGCGAAGTGTTGTACACAAGGCTTACGGACAGATAAAGGAGTCGGGAAAGGTTACCCTGTTCAAATCACTCCATCCGGCTTATAAAGACGGGGAACAGATGCGCGACTTCGTTTATGTGAAGGATGCCGTGAACATGACACTTCATCTTGTCAGAAATCCTGACAAGAACGGATTGTTCAATTTGGGGCAGGGAAAAGCGAGGACATGGAACGATCTTGTTGGAGCAATTTTTAGTGCGATGGGGTTGGAACCAAACATTGAATATATTGACATGCCGGATTACCTCGCCCCCAAATACCAGTATTTTACAGAAGCCGACATCTCCAAAATCAGGATGTCAGGTTACACAGCACCTCTGCATACCCTTGAAGAGGGAGTGGCTGATTATGTAAAAAACTATCTTCTGCCGGGAAAATTTCTGGGAGAGTAGAGCCTTGGCGGTATTACATGAAAACGGGCTGTTTAAAGCAGCCCGTATTCATAATCTTACAATTCAGTTAAGGGGGGAAACGACTTAAAAGTCGTCATCATCATCATCTATGTTCTTTTTCGGGTTGCTGTCGAAATCGTCATCAAAATCGTCATCATCAAGATCATCATCATCTACATCGTAGTCGTCATCGTCGAAAAGTTCACCGTCATCAAAATCCTCAAGAAACTGTTCAATGTCTTCTTCATCAAAATCATCGTCGAGGTCTTCGTCTTCCTCGGCAAGGTCTTCATCGTCCAGATCCTCGTCATCGAAGTCTTCATCATCGAAATCGTCATCATTCATTTCATCATCCATATTCTTTTTCTTGGGTGATGCAAAAAATTCCTGTGCCAGATGCCAGACCGGCTGCTCAACTTCAGAAAATTCCATTCCTAAACTCTCTGAATCATCAATAATTGGCATAAAAGATACTCCTTCTTATTCCTGTTCACTTTTTTTGAAAAACTATACTATAAATTAAAAAATTTGAATCGTAAATAAATAAGGAAAAATTTTTAAATACACACGGTGCAGACAATTTTTTACAATTTTTTTATAGAATTGCGATCAAATTTTTGGAAAACAAATCCGTTAAATTAGAAAAATGGTTAAAAAAGAATTATTCCGTTCAAAATTCATTTTTATTATCGGTTACTTATAGGATGAAACCAATCGCCGTTTTGTCGGGGATTAAATCGGGTGATGTCAAATACCATCATTTTCCCTTCTGCCAATCCCTTAAAATTTCGTAAATTTTCACTCATTATTACAACTTTTTTATCAAGTTAGCGAGGTGCCGTCTTGAGGTTATTTATTTTCATATTATTCATGAGTACATTACTGATGCCACAGCAGAAAAGGTTAATTACCATCGATGATCTTTGGTCGATGGAAAGAATAAACAAAATAACTGTTTCACCCGATGGAAGCAAAATATTCTATGCTTCGTCAGTTTACAGCATGGAATTAAACAAGGGCAACAGTAATATCAGCACCATAAATTCAGACGGTTCAGGCAGAAAAGGGATTAAAACAAGTGAAAAGAATGAAGGTTCACCTGTTTTTGTACCTGCTTTGAATAAACTCGCCTATTTATTCGACGATCAGATTTATCTGTGCAATACAGACGGAACGGGTGAAGAGGCTCTGACAAGCTACTATTCGGGGGTGAATTCCTTTAAGTTCTCAGATGACGGAAAGTATATTCTCTTTACTTCCTCGGTTTATCCTTCCTGCGGCCTGGGAAACGAGTGCAATGAGACCCGCGACAAAAAAGAGGAAGAGAGTAAAGTAAAAGCTTCAATATTTACCGAACTTTATTATCGTGATTTCAACAGGTGGAGAGGAGACAAGAGAAGTCTTCTTTATCTGTTTGATGTCTCCTCAAAAAAAGCATATGATCTTACACCCGGTGCCAGCTACGATGTACCACCGGTTGCTCTCGGTTCCGAGAATGATTTTAATTTCTCACCTGACGGTAAAGAAGCTGTTTTTACAGCCAACAAAGACAAATTCCTTGCGACAAGCACTAACAATGACATTTGGACAGTCAATCTCACAGAAGTGTTGAAAGGCGGGACACCCAAACATGTTAAAATTTCCAAGAGTGAAGGAAATGACTGTGAGCCTGTTTACTCGCCTGATGGAAGATATATCGCCTTCACCTCAATGGAGAGAAAAGGTTTTGAAGCTGATAAAAAAAGAATCATCATTTTCGACAGAGCAAAGGGGAGTTTGACCGATATCTCTGCCAAATTTGACCTGACCGCTGAAAATCTGATCTGGTCTCCTGATAGCAAAACAATCTATTTCATCGCTCCTTTCGAAGTTTATAATCAGGTTTACAGTGTTGATGTTGCTTCACAAAAGCTGACTACCCTGATAAAAGGGGGTAACATAACTGATCTTAATCTGGCGGCGAACGGCACTAAGTTCTTCTTCAGAAAACAGGCTTCCACGATGCCGCATGAAATCTATTCTGCTAATGTGGATGGAAGCGGGATGATGAGGATTTCGTATGTTAATCAGCAGGTATTGAATCAACTCGATATGAACGATATCGAAACCTTCACCACAAAAGGGGCAGGTGGAACATCTGTTCAATCAATTCTTGTGAAACCTGCGGGCTTTGATCCCCAAAAGAAATATCCTCTCGTCTTCCTCATCCATGGTGGTCCGCAAGGTCACTGGAATGACGATTTCCACTATCGCTGGAACCTTCAGATGTTTGCTGCAGGCGGATATGTAGTGATTGCCCCCAACCCAAGAGGAAGTATCGGTTACGGACAAAAATTCACCGATGAGATTTCGAAAGACTGGGGAGGGAAAGTTTATACCGACCTGATGAATGTTTATGACTATGCAATAAAAAATTTCAAGTACCTCGACAAGAATAATACTTTCGCCGCCGGAGCTTCTTACGGCGGATATATGATCAACTGGATCGCCGGTCATACCGACAGATTTAAGGCACTCGTTTCGCACGCCGGAGTTTTCAATCTCGAAAGCATGTTCGGGACAACCGAGCAGTTATGGTTCCCTGAATGGGAGTTCGGTGGCACACCCTGGGAGAAAAGAAAAGAATATGAAAAGTGGTCACCTCACCGTTACATTCATAATGCAAAGACTCCAATGCTCGTAGTACACGGTGCAAAAGACTTCAGAGTGCCCGAAGAACAGGCTTTTCAGTTATTTACTTCACTTCAACGCTTGGGAATTGAAAGTAAATTTTTATATTACCCCGACGAAACTCATTTTGTTGCAAAACCACAAAACTCAAGACTCTGGTGGCTGACTGTTTACGACTGGTTCGAGAAACATTACACACCGGAAAAGAAAAAATAGAGAGGTTGTCATGGAAGAAACAAAAGACAAAACCTTGGATCACCTGGGCGAAGAGCACCTCGACTTTCATGATGTCCCCATGGACGGGGGGCTGAAAGATAACGGGAACGGTGAGGGAGATTTTGATTTCGATTACATTGAAAGCGAAGAGGAATACGAGAAGCAGGCTCAGTTTGTCGATGCCAATATCTGGCAGAAGCTTGAAGAATCCGGAACCAAAATATCCTTTGTTCGTGATATTATTGCTCTCTACAACTACATGCTGGATTCCCGTGTCTCATGGTACAGGAAAGCTATTGTGGTGGTAGGGCTGATCTATTTCATCACTCCAATAGATGCCATTCCCGATCTGGTTCCCCTTTTCGGATACATGGATGATCTTGGGGTGATCGGATCGATCCTCAAATTTTTGGGACATGAACTGTCATCCTATTACGACAGTTAATTTCTTTTTCCCAAAAGGACCCGGAAACGGTGTGAAGAGACAGAAGCATATAAGAATGATTAAGGATACTTCCTTTATTTATTCTTATATGCTTTTTGTTGATTTGTCATATTCTGAATCTGCAGCGGGTAACAAGTAAAAAATGCTCACCTCACTCTACATCAAAGATTACGCACTTATAAAAGAAGTCACGATTGAATTCGGTCCCGGTCTCAATATCATCACGGGCGAGACAGGTGCAGGGAAATCGATTATGCTCGACGCCCTTGGTCTTATTCTCGGTGGCAGGGCGTATGTAGAGTCTGTGAGGACAGGTTCTCAAAAGGCTTTTGTCGAGGGCGTTTTCAGACCTGAAAGAAATTCTGCTGTCCGCATTGAACAAATCCTGAGTGAATTTGAAATTGAGCCCTCCCCGGAAATAATAATCAGAAGGGAAGTGTCGCTGAAAGGGAACAGTCGCGCTTTTGTCAATGACTCACCCGTAAGCATAAACACTCTAAAAGAGATTGGCGATCGCCTTGTAGATCTGCACGGTCAGCACGAACATCAGGCAATACTTCACGCCGACAATCATATCGGATACCTCGACAGTTTTGCAAAAACTACTTCTCTTCGGGAGAAATTCTCAGGCGAAGCTCTCAAACTTCAAAAACTTCTTTCCGAACAAAGAGAAATAGAAACAAAAAGAGACGAACTTAAAGAAAAAAGGGAGTTTTATGCTTTTCGTCTTCGGGAAATAGATTCTGTATCACCTCAACCGGGTGAAGATGTCGATCTCGAAAAAGAACTTAACATTCTGGAAAATGCCGAGAAGATTTTAACCCTCACATCCTCTGCTTTCGCAAAATTGTATGAAGGTGAACCGTCTTCCTATGATCTGGTTTTTTCCGCCAGGAAGGAAGTGGAGTCATTGGGAAAAATTGATGCAACTTTCGCGGAACTTGTTCCCGATCTCGAACAGGCACTTGCTGCCATTCAGGGGAGCGCTGAAATGATTCGGGATTATATGAAAAATATTGATCTTGATCCCTCCAGGCTTGAGGCATGTCGTGAGAGACTCGTTGCCATAAACCGGCTAAAGAAAAAGTTTGGCGGCAGTCTGGAAGAAGTCATCGAGACCCGTGAAAAACTTCTCCAGGAGATTGATCTTGCTGATAACTTTTCAGATCATCTTGCGGGGGTAAGCAGATTGATTAATGAACAGAGAGAGGTCTGTGGAAAAATTGCAAAAGAACTTTCTGAGAAAAGAGCTTTGGCGACAGGGGCACTTTCAGACGGAATAATTGCGAAACTTTCCGAACTTGGTATCAAGAGCGGCAAATTCGTCGTCAATATTTCGCATGAAGAGCCGGGTTCAAAAGATGGAAATTTTGTTGTCATCGACGGAAGGTCTGTAAAATTTGATGAAAACGGAATTGACAATGTCGAATTTTATATTTCCACGAATGCAGGGGAACAGCCTAAACCACTGGTAAAAGTTGCTTCCGGGGGTGAGATTTCCAGAGTCATGCTCTCACTTAAATCTGTTCTTGCCGGAATGGATCAGATTCCGGTACTGGTTTTCGATGAAATTGATACGGGAATCAGCGGACGCATTGCCCAAAAAGTTGGTATCGCGCTTAAATCGCTCTCGCAGTTTCATCAAATTATCGCCATTACACACCTCCCGCAAATTGCAGCTTATTCTGACATTCATTTTTCTGTTCAGAAATTCGAACAGAATGGCTCCACTTCCACGCAGATTAATAAACTTACACCTGATGACAAAATTAATGAGATCGCGAAACTGATCAGCGGGTCTGAGGTGACAAGTGCATCCCTGAAAAGTGCAAAAGAGCTTATCGAAGGCGAAGGACTATTTGGATAGTCAGCTTAAAAACGCCGGGCTTTATGTCCATATCCCTTTCTGTGATCATAAATGTATTTACTGCGATTTTTATTCCATCATAAAAGAGGATAACAAATCTCTCTACCTGACTTGTTTAACGAGCGAAATCGATCATTTTTCAGGCATCTTCTCAAAAACACACCAGTTCGAAACCATATATTTTGGTGGTGGAACCCCCTCACTTGTAGAACCCGAATACCTTGGTTCGATAATCGATCATCTCAAAAAGAACTTTATTATTTCCTCTGACGCCGAAATTACAATGGAAACCAATCCGGGTACTGTTTCACTTGAAAAACTGAGACGGTTTCGGTGTGTTGGAATAAACAGAATCAGCATCGGGATACAGTCGTTTGATGAGGACGACCTGAAATTTCTTACAAGAATACACTCTGCAGAGTCAGCAATTCAGACAGTCAAAGATGCCGAAACCGCCGGGTTTTCAGATATTTCACTCGACCTTATTTTCAATCTGCCCGGTCAGAGCAAAGAAAAGTGGATAAGGAATCTTGAGATTGCTGTCTCACTTCCAATCACACATATCTCTGCTTACAGCCTGATTCTCGAACGGGGCACCATCCTGAACAAAATGGTGCTGAAAGGTGAAGTAGAAATGCAGGATGAGGAGATTGATTCGGAATTGTACGAAACCACCATGGATTTTCTTGCCGAAAAGGGGTTTGAACATTACGAAGTATCAAACTACTGTAAACCCGGGTTTGAGTGCAGGCACAATCAGATTTACTGGGACTGTAAAAATTACCTCTCTTTTGGCACTTCCGCACATTCATATATGGATGGAAAAAGATGGTGGAACTATTCCGCTTTGAGTATTTATAATGCCGCGGTTCAAAAAAGAAATGAAGCAGTTGCAGGTAGTGAGTTGCTTTCTGAAAACGACCTTTATGAAGAATCCATAATGCTCGGGTTAAGGAGCAGGGGATTGTCGTTGGATTCTCCGGAGATGCAGGATTGGTATGGAGACAGGCGGCTTATTATTGATGGACTGATTTCAGCCGGAAAGATATTCTTGGAGGGAAATAAACTGAAATTAACCCGCGATGGGTTTCTTGTATGCGATGAGATAGTTGAAAGACTGCTGTGATGAGGGTAAAAAGTGGTAATTTTGAATCATTGAATATATTTTTTGCATCATACTGTTATTGAAATAAAAATTTGGAGAATTAATGTCAGAGAATAAAAATAATCACAGAAAAGTGATAATAATCGGGTCAGGTCCCGCAGGATTTACTGCTGCAGTTTATACAGGCAGAGCCAATTTGAATCCTTTGATCTTTGAAGGGATGCAACCGGGCGGGCAGCTTACCATTACCACTGAAGTCGAAAATTATCCCGGATTTGAACACGGTATTCAGGGTCCTGAACTGATGGATATTATGAGAAAGCAGGCACACAGATTTGGTGCTGAGTCGATCTATCAGGAAGTCACAGAGGTCGATTTTTCAAAGAGACCTTTTACAATAAAAAGTTATGATGATACATACACTGCCGATGCTGTAATAATTTCGACAGGTGCTTCAGCTAAGCTTCTTAATCTTCCCTCCGAAAGCAAATTTATGGGCTATGGTGTTTCAGCCTGTGCTACCTGTGACGGATTTTTCTACAGGAATCAGCGTGTAATGGTTGTGGGTGGAGGCGATACCGCTCTTGAAGAGGCTACATATCTTACCAGATTCGCTTCTGAAGTTGTGATTGTACACAGAAGAGATGAATTCAGAGGTTCGAAAATCATGGTCGACCGGGCAAAGAAAAATCCAAAAATCAAATTTGCACTCAATTCCGTTGTTGATGAGGTCGTCGGTACCGAAGAAGGAAACAAGAAAACTGTTACCGGCGTCGTACTGAAAAATGTAAAAACCGGAGAGAAGGTACTGCATGAGTGTGAGGGTGTCTTCATTGCGATCGGTCATCAGCCGAACACCGGTCTCTTTAAGGGAGTTCTCGATACAGATGAAAGCGGATACCTTGTTGTGAAACCGGGTTCCACTTACACGAATATCGAGGGTGTCTTTGCTGCAGGAGATGTTTCCGACAAAACCTACCGTCAGGCCGTTACTGCTGCCGGATCCGGTTGCATGGCTGCAATTGATGTGGAGAGATGGCTGGAAGCCCAGGAGTTATGAGTTATTAGTTTTGAATTATGATTTATTCATATTTGACTGACGCAAAGAGGACCTGACTGGTTCTCTTTGCGTTTTTTGTTTTAAGGTTGGTTTATTTCTTTGTTTGCAGTTCTTTGTTGATTAGATGACTGCGGTAGTAGTGGGCCGTTATAAGCCCAATTCCTGTGAACAGACAGATAGAGACGGCTACGAGTGGATTCTCATTTGTCAACTTATCGAGCCAGAAACCTGCTCCAAGTCCCACACTGAAGAATATCATTATTGTGCCTGAGACAGCGAGCCAGTATGATTTTCTTACCTCCCTGTCAATTCCCATCAGATTGTAGAGATCATCCGCCGGTATATCTTTCTCAAGAAGTTTTTTCTTTTCGAGGAACCTGAAACTTACAGACGCTATGATGGTTGCACCGATTACCATAAAAAGAACTATGGGTATCAAAACATCTTCCATTTTAGCCCTCCTTCTGCTTATTGAGTTTTTCTCTTACATAAAAGGACAGTATTAACCCTGCACCCACAAAAATGAACATAATAAAGGGGATATAATCATTTTCGCCCGTCAGGTTTTTGACTATCGTCCCGGTCAACATACCAAGTCCGAAAGTTGCCGTGATTATTCCAAGGACGACCAGTACTCCCTTTTTCTTATCTCCGGGGTTTAGGAGAAGCTTAAGTTCTTCGGCAGTATAATCCTTTGAAAGGATCATTTCTCTTTCCCTCGATCTGAAGTAGAGGGTGGTTATCACAACTGCACCGGTAACTATGAAAAAGATTATCGGTATCATGAATTCAAATGGCATTTTATTCTCCATAATTGTTATTTGTTTCTACTACTTCAGACAAGCGGCTTTAATAAAAGGTTACACTATGGTAAAATATTTTTTTCATTTTGTATTATTGCATTTGGAATTTTTATTTAATGACGGTGTAACCATTTAAAGGACTCTCAGGTCTAAACGGTAGTATGAAGAAACTTGATGATCACGAGATAATTGAATCGGTTAAAAGAGGCAACACTTCCGATTATTCTCTTATAATTGACCGTTACAAGCAAAAGGCTTTCTCAATGATTCTCCGAATGTTGAAAAACAGAATGGATGCAGAGGAAGTGCTGCAGGACTGTTTTGTCAAGGCATACAATAATCTGAAATCATTTAAAGGAGACGCTCAATTTTCGACCTGGTTCTACAGAATTGTATATAATACAACTCTTTCGAAGCTGGGAATGAAAAAGAGACAGATTGAGCAGTCGATGTTCTCGATCGGGGATGAACTCGACATTGAGGATCTGGATGCTGATACTTCCGGTAGAAAAAACGCAATTAAAGAGCTGGTGAACACACTCGTGGCTAAACTTCCTCCAAACTACTCGATGGTAGTTAATCTTTTTTACCTGGAAGAGATGAGTTGCGAAGAAATTGCTGAAGTGATGGGAACAAATACTCCAAATGTGAAAGTATTGCTTCACCGTTCCCGCACGGCACTTAAAAAATTGATAAAAGAAAATAATCTCGAGGATGAACTGAGATGAAACACTATAACGACGATTTTTTTAATCATTTTGTTGACGGCCAAGTTGATCTTGCTTCCCGTCAGGAATTCCTTTCACATATCGAAACTTGTGAAGCATGCGCAAAAGAATACAATCTTTTACTTAAAGCTCACAATGGTTTCTCTCTAATTGAATTGGAAGAGGCACCTCTTTCGATTAATTCGTTTGTCATGCGAAGAATTGCCAAAGTGGTTCGACCCTCTGAAGGGAGTAAAAAGTTCTTTATCGGTATGCTTATAACTCTAACATCTTTGCTGCTGATTCTCTTCGGCTACGCGCTGAACTCCGGTTCGGGTACTTCTGCCGCAGACCAAAAACCATTGATCGACTTTTCAAAAATTGATTTTTCATTCATGAAAGATTTGTCAAAACCCCTCGGCTCATTCACATCAATCTTCACTCCTGATTTTGGAGGAATGCTCATGATTCTCGCAATTTCAGTGGCTTCCTACTTCATCATCGAGAAACTCAAAGAAGGAAAACATTAGTTAGTTATTAGTTTTGAGTTATGAGTTATTAGTTGTTGGTTTTCGTTTTTTGAACACGATACCCAAGATAGGAAAGAATGGGAAGAATATTGCCCTTCGGGCAAGATGTTTTTGAACACGATACTTAAGATAGAAAAGAATATAGCCCTTCAGGGCGGCATATGGGTAGAAACTCAGCACCCAACATCAAGAGAGCCCTTTAGGGCGATATATGTGTAGCACCCCGACAACCAACTTCAAAAGAGCCCTTTAGGGCGACATTTGTGTAGCACCCCGACAACCAACTTCAAAAGAGCCCTTTAGGGCGACATGTGGGTAGATTACAGACAACGCACCCCTAAAAAGCCCTTTAGGGCGACATATGTGTAGCACCCCGACAACCAACTTCAAAATATGGCGATATCTGTGTAGCACCCCGACAACCAACTTCAAAAGAGCCCTTTAGGGCGACATGTGGGTAGATTACAGACACCGCACCCCTAAAAAGCCCTTTAGGGCGACATGTGGCTAAAATCAGAGTATCAGAAGAAAATATTTTGATATCTTGGAAACAATAATTTCGGGAATTTTATGCAGAACAAAACATTCACACAAGTATATATTCATATCGTATTCAGCGTTAAAGAACGGGAAAAAGTTCTTAAATCCACCTTTCGACAGGAAGTCCTAAAATACATCTCCGGTATTGTCACGAACAAGGGACATAAAATGTTGGAAATCAACGGAGTTGAAGATCACCTCCATATCTTGCTTGGTTTAAACCCTACACAAAGTGTATCAGAACTCGTTAGAGACATAAAGGCAAATTCTGCAAAATTTATTAATGAAAAGAAATTCTTGTACGGGCATTTTTCCTGGCAGGAAGGGTATGCAGCATTCTCAATTGGTCAATCGGAATTGGACAGAATTCACAATTATATTCGGAATCAGGAAGTGCATCATTTGGAAGAGAGTACAATGTCAGAGAGAAAAAGATTTTACAAAGCCTACGGTTATGATGGGGAAGAGTTGCTATAGTACTACCCATATGTCGCCCTAAAGGGCTTTTTTTAAGTTTGGGTATCGGGATTCTACCCATATGTCGCCCTAAAGGGCTCTGTTGAAGTTGGGTGCCGGGATTCTACCCATATGTCGCCCTAAAGGGCTCTGTTGAAGTTGGGTGCCGGGATTCTACCCATATGTCGCCCTAAAGGGCTTTTTTGGAGTTTGGGTGCCGGGATTCTATCCATATGTCGCCCTAATGGGTTTTTTTTAGATATGAGGTGTTATTTTTGTCAATTCATCGGAGTATTAGCGATCAGCTCATAGTTCATAGATCAGAGCTCATAGCTGCCATACCCATATGTCGCCCTAAAGGGCTTTTTTTAAGTTTGGGTATCGGGATTCTACCCATATGTCGCCCTAAAGGGCTTTTTTTTTAGATATGAGGTGTTATTTTTGTCAATTCATCGGAGTATTGGCGATC